>JBKHJZ010000058.1:0-16874 GCA_046537875.1 Acidimicrobiia bacterium
GCTCCAACGTCACCGAGGCCCTCAGCGACTGGTATCGGCACACCGTGGGCGACGCGCTGGTCAACCTGGGCGCTCACCGCGGGTTGGATCTGTCCGAGGTGCGGGGTCCGGGCAACCACCGTCACCTGCTGCTCCATCCGCCCGAGATGCCCATCGTCGGGAGCGATCCGGCCGTGGGCATCGGCGTCGGTTGGCTCGCTACGAGCGCAAGCCCGCCTGGCCTGTCGACCTTCGCATGCGTGCGACGCAGCGATCACCGATCCGCTGTCGAGGTGGCACGTGCGCTGATGGAGGCTGGCGGACGCGAGGTTCGCTCCGGCATCCGGGACGCCAGGGGCAAGGATGACGAGGCTTGGCCGATCTGGTGGTGGATCGCTCCCGGCGAACGTTGGTGGACGGACCTCGACGCATACTGCAGTTCGATCACCGGCGAGGTTCGCCGTCTACTCGACCCGCTTCGTGATGTGCTCTGCGATCTCGCCGGCCCGGAGATCGAGGACGGCAGCGACCCGCGGTAGCGGTGGCGGCGTGCGAGAGGCAGGATCTGGCGCTCCCGCTCACGTGGTGGCGATCGCGTGTTGCCGTGCACGGACGAGGCTGAGGATGATCAGGGCCGCGAGGCCGGCGGTGAGGAGGCCGAGCGCCTCGAAGCTGCCGGCGGCCACGACGGCACCGCTGGAGAGGCCACCCACGGTCCCGGCGAGTGCGACGCCGAGGTCCACAGACCCCTGGGTCCGGGCACGGTCGTCGAGCGTGGTGAGGTTCGTGACCAGCGCGGTGCCGCCGACCAGGGACAGGTTCCAGCCGAGGCCCAGCAGCACCAGCGCGACCCCGAGGGTCGTCGCGCTCGGTCCGGCGGCTGCGGCCGTCAGGGCGGAGGTGACCAGCACGGCGCCGCCGGCGGCCGCCGTGGCTGCCGGCGAGAAGCGGTCGACGAGGCGGCCGGTGAGCGGCGAGGGCAGGTACATGGCCCCGATGTGGAGCCCGATGACCAGCCCGACGGCGCCCAGCCCGTGATGATGGGTCTCCAGGTGCACGGGCGTCATGGTCATCACGGCGACCATGACGGCCTGGGCGAGGACCATGCCGGAGGCGGCGAGGACCAGGGGCCGGCGACCCTGCCACCAGGCGACCGGGTCGTTGCGGAACGGGTCGGGTGGTGCACCGCCGTGGGCGGTGGTCGGTGCACTCCGGGGGATGGGGGCCGCGGGGACGTGCCCGTCGGTCACCGCGAGCTGCCGGGCGGTGAGCAGCGGGTCCGGCCGCAGCAGGACCGCGACCACGAGTCCGGCGGTGGCGTACACGGTGGAGGCGAGGATGAACGGGCCGCTGAGACGGGGGAGGCCGGCCGTCTCGGCCAGGTCGCCGGTGATTCGGAGCAGGTTCGGGCCGGCCACGGCGCCGAGGGTGGTCGCGACGAGCACGGTGCTGACCGCCCGCCCGCGATGGGACTCGTCGGCGAGGTCGGCGCCGGCGTAGCGGCAGTGCAGGTTGGTCGCCGTGCCGGCGCCGTAGACGAACAGGGACACGAGCAGCAACGGCACGTTCCCGGTCACGGCCGCCAGGGCGACGCCCGCGCCGCCGGCGGCACCGGCGGCGTAGCCGGAGGTGAGCCCGATCCGCCGGCCGTAGCGCTGGGACAGGCGCCCCACGGCTGCGGCCGTGCCCGCGGAACCGGCGGTGAACAACGCCGCCGGGAGCCCGGCGCCCGTGGTGGAGCCGAGGAGGTCCCTGGCGAGAAGCGCACCGACGCTGACGCCGGCGGCGAGGCCGGCGCCCCCGAAGACCTGCGCGACGACCAGGGCACGCAGGACCCTGCGCTGAGCCCACGACCGGTACGCAGCCCGGTCCGTCGGGTCGGCGTTCGCTGGCTCGGTGGTGGCTGTCACGGCGCGGGCTTCCCGAGGGAGTGCCCGAGCGGTCTGCCGCGCGCGTTCATGGGCCGATCCTGCCCGCTCGTACCGGCGTGGCGGGCAACGGCGGACGATGCAGGGTCTCGCGCAGCCGGATGGCGACGTCGACGCCGCTGGCGGCGGTGATCGCGGCGACGACGACGATGGCGAAGCCGATCCCGGCGGCGTCGGCGAGAGCGCCGGACAGGACGGCGCCGACGGCGAAGCCGAGGTCCCGCCACAGGCGGTAGACGCCCACGGCGCGCGCCCGCCAGACGGGGTGGGCGATGTCGCCGATCGCTGCGATGAGGGTCGGATAGGCCATGGCGGTGCCGGCGCCGAAGAGGGCGCTGCCCGCCGCCCACACCCAGAAGCCGTCTCCGAGGGCGATCACCAGCAGCCCGGTCGCCTCGGTCCACTGGCCACCGGCGATGAGCCACTTGCGGCCGACCGCGTCGGACAGCGCGCCGGTGGCCAACTGGCCGATGCCCCACACGGCCGGGGCGATCGCGATGACGACGCCGATCCTGCCGACGGACAGGCCGGCGGCCGCGAAGAACAGCGGGAACAGGCCCCAGGCCATGCCCTCGTTCAGGTTGTTCACCAGGCCCGCCTGGCTGGTCGCCGACAGGGACCGGTTCCGCCACGTCGACGTGGCGACCACCTGCCGGAAGGTGAGGTCGTGACCGGGGTCGCCGTCGCGCGCCCGGTGGTTCGCGGCCTCGTGGGTGACGTGGTCCGCGGTCTCCCGGACCAGCACGGCGGACAGGCCGAGGCCGACGACGGCGAGGACGACACCGAAGTAGAACGGCTCGGGGCGCAGCCCGTACTCGGACGCGATCCACCCGGTCACCCATGCGGCCAGGGCGACCGCCCCGTACCCGGCACCCTCGTTGAGGCCCATCGCCAGGCCGCGCCGCGCCGGGCCGGCCAGGTCGATCTTCATGATCACGGTGAGCGACCACGTGAGGCCCTGGTTGATGCCGAGCAACGCGTTGGCGAACAGCACCCAGGCCCAGCTCGGCGCCCACATGAGCAGCAGCGGCACCGGCAGGGCGACGAGCCAGCCCACCACCAGCACCGGCTTGCGGCCGAAGCGATCGCCCAGCGCCCCGGCGAAGAGGTTGGTGACCGCCTTGGAGACGCCGAACACGGCGATGAACGACAGCATCGCCGAGTACGCCTCGAGGCCGAACACGTCCTCGGCCAGCAACGGCACGACCGTGCGCTCCTGGCCGACGGTGGCACCGACGAGGGCGTTGACCAGCACGAGCAGGGCGAACTGCGGGAGGTTCTCGCGCAGCCCCAACCGCACCCCGGGTGCCGCCGCCGGCGTGTCGGTCGCCCCGGTGGTGGGTGTGTCGGTCACGTGTGTCGTTCCACGGGTTCGCCGGTGACGGCCACGTGATCCATCACGCCTCACCGACGGCGACCGGGAGCCCGGCGCGACGCCACTCGGGGAATCCGTCCTCGAGGCGCCTCGCCCGGCGGTTCGTCCCGACCAGCGCGCGCACGGCCTCGTCGGCGAAAACGCAGAACCGGCCCCGGCAGTAGGCCACGACCTCGACGCCCTCGGGCACCCCGTGCAACCGGCGCTCGACCTCCTCCGGCGGCACCGACACGGCCCCCGGCACGTGCCCGGCCGCGAACTCCGCCACCGGGCGCACATCCCACACCACCACACCGTCGCCCAGCCGGCGCGCCAGCTCCGCGCGACTCACCTGCTCGAGCTCGTCGCGATCACCCAGGTACGCCGCGACGGCCTGGTGCAGCCCTGCGGCGTTCTCCTCGGCAACCGACCGCAATGCCGCCCACAGCGCCTCCACCGACTCCCCGGCCAACCGGTACACGACCCGGTTGCCCTGACGACGAGACCTCACCAGCCCCGACCGCGCCAGGACCTGCAGGTGCTGCGACGTGTTCGCCACCGACTGCCCGATCTCGGCCGCCAGCAGGTCCACCGACCGTTGGCCCTGCGAGAGCACGTCCACGAGCTCGGCCCGCCGGCCGTTCGACAACGCCTTCCCGACCGTTGCGAACTGGTCGTACACCGTGGCCTTCGCGCCAGCCGACACCATGCGACGAACGCTACCGGCCCTTCTCAAGTATTCAACAGAAGACTTGACTACCTAGGGTCTGACCGACGCTACCGGCAGACGAACTCGCGTACGATGGAAGCGACCATGGCCGGGTCGGCCTTGTAGGCGAAGTGCGCGTGCCCGTCGAGCACCCGGATCTCGGCGGTGGGGATCGCCGCCGCCGCCCGCCCGGTCAGCTCGGCGATCTCCGGCGCGGACTCCGAGCCGGTGAGCAGGAGCGTCGACGCCGTGATCGTGGCGAACTGACCCGGGCGGTAGACCCAGGTGTGCTCGACCCGGCACTCGCGGGCGAGAGCGGGGGCGCTCGCCAGCACCCTGGGCCACCGCGCGGTGCCCGTGAAGGCCTCGAAGTCGTCCGCCGTCATCGCTCCGGTGTCGACGAGCGCGGCCCGGACCGCGGCTTCGCCGTCCCCGGCCGCCACCGCCGCTTCGATCGCCTCGATCGCCCCGGGCGCATGGGCCAGGCCGAACGACGGCTCGTAGAGGACGAGGCGGTGGACGTTGCCGGTGAGGGCGGCGCCACCCATGGCCGGATTGCACCCGTAGCTGTGGCCCCACAGCCCCACCGGGCGGCCGGTGCGGGCGGCGACGGCGTCCACCACGGCCGCGACGTCGTCGAACTCCCGCTCGATCGCGTACGGCGCCGTGTCGCCGCTGGCCCCGGATCCGCGGCGGTCCATCGCGAAGGTGGTGAGGTGGCCGCGCAGCTCTGCGACGAGCGGGTCGAAGGTGGTGTGGTCGCTGGGGGATCCGTGCACCAACACCAGGGCGGGCCCCTCACCTGCGACCCACACCGCGAGCGGCGTGCCGTCGGGCGACCGCACGTCGAAGCGGTCGGTCGCGGTCTCGGTGGCGTCCGTGGTGGCCATGGTGCTCCCTCTCGGTCCTCACAGAAGTTTCCATCACTGCGGCACTGCCGGCATCGGGCGTTCACCCCATCACGCAGGTGACCGGTAGATCCCGTGGAGCGCGTCGGCCGCGTCGCTCATGAGCCGACGCAGCTCCGGCGGAGCGAGCACCTCGAGGTGCCCGCCGAGCTGCAGCAGCAGCCGGGCCGCGGAGTGTGGCCGCTCGAAGCGGAGCCGGAGAAGTGCCCAGCCCTGCTCGTCCCGCGGGACGTCCTCGGGGAGGGGGAGGGGAGGGGTGCCCTCCTGGAGCAGGCGCAGCATCCGCTCGCCCTCCGGTGCGACCCGCACCGACACGTCGTAGCGGGGGATCGAGGCGATGAACTCTCGCTTGCGATGTGACCACGTGGCGTCGAGGTCGAAGTCGGTGGGGCGCTCGAAGCGGTGCGCCAGCGTGGTCGCCTCGGTGATGCGGGCCACCCGGTAGATCCGGTCACCTCCCCGCCGGGTCCGGGCGAGGAGGTACCAGGTGTCACCCTTCAGCACGAGCCCGAGGGGCCGGAGGGTGTGCTCGCCGGTCCGGGTGGCGCTCCTGTACGTGATGCGCAACTCCCGGGCCTCCCACACGGCCCGGGCGACCTCGAGGAGGAACGGCACCGGCTCGCGGGACCGGAACCAGTCGGCGGGCTCGATCAGGAGGCGGTCCCGCACCGACCGGGCGGCGGCCTCGGCACCGGCGTCCATGGCCGTGAGCAGCTTGGCCTCGGCGACGCCCGGATCGATCCCCAGGTCGTGGGCGACCGCGGGCACGGCGGCCAGCAGCACGGCGCGGGCGTCGCCCTCCCCGAGGTGCGGCAGCCCGCCGGCGCGGTAGCCCTCCTGGAGGCGCACCCCGCCGCCGCGCCCGGTCTCCGTGTACAGGGGCACACCGGCAGCCGAGAGCGCCTCGATGTCGCGATACACGGTCCGCACCGACACCTCGAGCTCGGCTGCCAGCTCGCGGGCGGTCGACCGGCCCCGCAGCTGGAGGAGGAGCAGGAGCTCGACGAGCCGGCTCGCCCGCATCTCCCGACCGTACCGGGAAACGCTGACAGCAGGTGTCAGGCTTGGTCCGCGAGGGTTCGACGGAGCCTCGTGAAAGGACCGACCATGCCCATCGACGTGTCCGCCGCCCGCACGTTCATCTACGCGAACGGCCGGCTGCTGGAGCAGCTCGTGTACGCCGCCCTGTACGAGCAGGGTGATCCCGGCGCGGTCGTGAGGGCGGTCAGCGCCTACCAGAACGACGACGGCGGGTTCGGGCACGGGCTCGAGCCCGACAAGCGCTCCCCGGCGAGCCAGCCCCTCGACGTCGAGATCGCGCTCGAACGCCTTGTCACCGTCGGGGTCGCGCCGAGCGACCTCGTCACCCGGGCCTGCGACCACCTGGCCACGGTCGCCGACTCCCGGGGGGCGGTGCCCGTCCTCCTCCCCTCGATCGCCGGCTACCCGCGTGCGCCGCACTGGTCCGCGACCGACACCTACACCCCCGGCCTCGTCCCGACGGCCGGCATCGCCGCCTACGTGCGGGCGCTGGGTATCGATCATCCCTGGGTCGACAGGGCCGTCGAGTACTGCCTCGCCGCGCTCGAGCACGACGACTTACCGCGGGAGGCCCACGCGCTGCTCGGCGTGACCCGGTTCCTGGAACACGCCGTGGATCCCGACCGGGTCGACTCGCTCGCCACTCCGGTCGCCGCCGCCCTGCCCGGCAGCAGCTACTTCCAGCTGCGGCCCGACCCCGACAGCTACGGCGTGACGCCCCTCGAGTTCGCTCCCACGCCGTCGAGTCCGGCCCGCGCCTGGTTCGACGACGAGGTGATCGAGGCACACCTCGATCACCTCCAGCGGCAACAACGGGAGGACGGCGGCTGGCCCGTCCCGTGGGAGCCCCCGAGCGATGCCAGTCGCTGCGAGTGGCGGGCCATCAGGACGTTCGAGGCGCTGCGGACTCTCGTCGCCTATGGCCTGATCCCTGCGCCTGCTCCCCGCGCAGCGTCACCCCGGGCATGATCCAGCGGGCTGCGGGTGTGCGGGAATCCGAGCTGTCGAACGCTATGCGTGACTGAATCTCACATATGGCGACCTACGAACGGCGGGCGCCGCAGCGTTTTCGGGCGACACGCGCCCCGATCAGGGAGCGATTACCACCA
The DNA here is from genome assembly GCA_046537875.1 of Acidimicrobiia bacterium. Lineage (GTDB taxonomy): Bacteria > Actinomycetota > Acidimicrobiia > Acidimicrobiales > VFJN01 > JBKHJZ01. The sequence goes on from JBKHJZ010000058.1 coordinate 7,029, forward strand.
TTCGCGCTCATAGCGACAGATTCGACCACGAAGGGTGTCGGGTGGCCGGACCGTCCACCTTTGTCCGGGCGGCAGGCGGTTCGTTTTGCATCAACGGGGTAAGGAGACCTCCGCAGAATTGATCCGATGGTCGACTCGAGCGAGGTGGTCATGCGACTGCTCAAGGGTCGTGTCTACAAGAGCGAGGCCGACGAGCCGCAGCTCGGCGAGGGAAGTGACGACAGGCGGCGCATCGGGGCGGAGACGGAGGACCCGGAGGCACCTGCACCCGGGAGACCGTCCGGGCGGCGTTGGGGCAGGAGAACCACGATGGTCTCGGTGAACGTGCCGGAGCACTCCGTGCGACGGACAGCGACGATTGAGTCACGGCCTGTCGAGCGCTCGTCCCCGTGGGCCCGCGTGACGCTCGGTGGCCTCGTGGCCATCGCATCCGGGGCAGCGCTGGCGGTGGTCGGATGCGTCGCACTCCTGCGAGCCGGTATCGACAGCACCTGGTTCCGGCCGCGCGTCAACGTGATGGGAGCCGATCACACCGCGCTGCTCGGCGCAGTCGAGATCGGTGCCGGCCTCCTCCTGCTGTTGGCTGGCCTGACCGGCAGCCGGGTGCTGGTGACGATCCTCGGTCTCGCCATGGCCGTGGCGTCGGCGTCGGTTGCTGTCGAGCCGGCGGAGGTGCAGCGGGAGCTCGCCATCGAGAGCTGGTGGGCGTGGACGCTGGCCGCTGCCGGGGCCGCGCTGGTCCTCGCTGCGCTCCACGTGCCGCGTGAGCGGCGCCCGACCGTCGTCGACGTCGCGTAGACAGCGGCGGCCGCGTCGCTCCTTGGCATCGGCCGTGGCACGCAGGTCGGTTGCCACGGGCACCACCTGTCCGGCTGCTCAGCTGATGGCGATGGCGAAAGGACGTCGAACACACGGCCCAATGGGCCCACGCGCCTTCGCCGGAGGTGCGGTCCCAAGTGTGTGGTCTGCGTGGAAATGGGGTACGTAACGATCAGTCGTCCGGCCGCTGTGTGGTCGAGCAGGTGAGTGCCGGCATTCCTCGCTGCGAGCGGGACGGCGTGAGGGATCCATGGAGGGAGGACAAGGGTCCATGTGCACGGGTGCCATCCGCGTCCCGATGCCCGTCCTCATCGGGTTCATCTGGCTGATCGTCGGCGTGATCGTCGCGTTCAACGAGGGCTATGACCGCTTCGACACCTGGTCGCAGTTTGCGACGTTCGTCCTCGCGGTGGTGGTGTGGCCTATTCCAGCAACCGGCGGCGAGGTCGGCATCGCCCTCTGACCGGCCACGGCGTCACGTCCGCTCACTCCCGGTGCTCCGGACGCGACGGCGCAGGCGGCGCATCTCCTCGGACGGTTCGACGCCCAGATCGGCGAGCGCCGCCAGCGCCCGCTGGAGGGTGCGTCGGGCGGCCGAGCGGTCACCCCGGGCGAGCGACACGGAGACCAGCACCGCGTAGGCGCCCTCGGCCCAGGGGTCGACCTCGACCGCACGCCGGGCCGCGCGTTCCGCTCGGTCCACGTCGCCCCGGGCGACCAGTAGCTCGCCGGCTCGGGTGGCGGCCGCCACGAACCGGAGCCGGTAGTGCTCGCGCTCGAGCTCCATCCACTGCGCGTCGGCGATCCCCTCGTACAACTCGCCGCGGTACAGCGCGACCGCCGCCAGGTTGTGCTCGAGCGCCAGCGAGGGCGTGCCGTCGGCCTCGGCCCGGGCCGCCTGAGCGACGTGCCCGTCGAACCGGTCCACATCGATCTGCAGCCAGTCACTGGTGACCAGCCGGACGGTGGGGCCGTCCACTCGGACGTGATACGGGGACTCGCCGCCGGTGCGCCACGGCTCGAGCACCCGGAGGAGGTACCGCATCGTCACCCGGACGTTGTTGGCAGCGGCTCGCTCGTCGAGGTCGGGCCAGAGCGCCGCCATGATCGCCTGCCGGCTGGTGGTGCGGTGACCTACGAGGAAGGCCAGCAACTCACGGACGCGCTCCCGTCTCAGGTCCGCGCCGATGACCGGCTCGCCGTTGCGCATCAGCGCAAGCGGGCCGAGCACGGCGATCTCGGTGACCTCCGCCGGCGGGGCGGGCACGGCCTTGAGCAGCGACTGCGCGAGGCGGGCCCCGCTCGTTCCCGTCGCCGCCTCGGCTCGCACGGCCCGCCGTCCACGGGGGCCGAGGACCTCGAGAAGTGCGGCGCCCTCCGGTCGCCCGGCGGCCTCCAGGCCGAGGGCCAGCTCGACGGCGAAGCGGTTGGGAAGTGCGGCGCGCACGCGAGACACGTCCCCGAGGTCCAGGTCACGCAGGCACCGACGCACGTCTCCGGCATCCCGGGTGCCGGCTCCGGGGGACCGCTCGCCGTCGCGGAGCGCCACGACGGCGCGGGCGAGCGTGCGCGCCTCGGCGATGTTCCCCCGAAGCTCGGCCGCCTCCCAGCGAGCGCGGGCCGAGGGGACCAGCACGTAGGTCAAGGCCAGGCCGCGGCGCCAGATGCGGCGGTCGATCCCGGTGTCGAGGCCGTGTCCGTCGATCGCGCGCTGGAGGAGGTCGGCGGCGGCCGGTTCGTCCCCGGACTCCACGAGCATCCCCGCTTCGGCGAGCCGGAGACGAGCGGTCTGGCCCAGGTCGGCCGCCACGTCGGCGCGCCGAACCCGCGCTACGAGGCGCCGGGCACCCTCGACGTCTCCGACCCACGCCAGCACGAAAGCGGCCTCGGCCTGGCTCACCAGGGCGAACTGGAGCACCCCGGCCGCCTCGAAGCGATCGGTGATCGACGGCACGGCGGCGGTCACCTCGTCGACGCCACCCAGCGCCCAGCGGGCCTGGAGGTGGGCGCCCTCGACCGCGAGCCGGAGCGCCGGGTCGCGGATCGGCGGAATGCCGCTGATCACGGCGATCGCCTCCTCGGCTCGCCCACCGCCCGCCAGCGTGGTCGCGCGGAGCCAGCCGGCCATCGCGTCCCATGCGTCGTCGAGCGTTCCGGGCTCGATGGCGTCGAGATGGGCGAGCACGCCGTCATCGTCGCCGACGATGTCGGCGAGAACCGCCTGGCCCAGCGAGGCCAACGCCCTGGCCAGGGGATTGCCCTCGGCCCCCAGCTCGAACACCCGGGGGAGCGAGGCGCCCAACAGCTCGAGGTCTCCCGCCCACCAGGCGACCTCGCAGAGCAACGCGACGGCCCCCAGCTCGCCATCGGCGTCGCCCGCCTCCCGGCATCGCCGGATGGCCGCCTGCAGTGGCTCCGTCGCATCGGCCGGCGTGAGCATCGCGGCGTGGACGCCGGTGGCGAGGGCGACACCGGGCGTGTCCCGCACGGCGTCGGGCAGATCGGCCAGCCAGCGCTCGAGCTGGCGCCCCGGGGGCCGATGGGCACCGATGCAGGCGGCCCGGAGGATGCCGGGCAGGACATCGATGAGACCGGCCTCGCGGGCCAGCGTGATCGCCTCGTCGTAGTGGTTTGCGGCAACCAGGTGGTCGACCGCCCGGCGGCGCGCGGACACCCGCTCCTCGTGGGTCAGCGTCAGGGCCGCCACCCCGTGCCAGAGCGGGTGCGGCACCCGCCACCCGCCGGCCCCGCGGGCGACCAGTGGCACGCCGTCGAGCATGCTCGCCAGGTCGACCGGAGCCCCCAGGGCGGCGCCCGCGAGGCGGTCGTCGGCCCCGCCGAGGTCGCACACCACCGCCAGCACCCGGCGCCGCTCGGGTCCCAACGGTTCGAGGACCTCCTCCCAGAGGTACTCGCCGGCGGTCTCGTGCCCGACGCTGGCGACCAGCTCGGCCATCGCCGGCCATCCGCCCGTGTCGTCGAACCTCCCGATCTCCACGCCCCGGCTGGCGGCGAACCCGGCCAGCTCGTCGTCCGAGAATCGCAGGTCGTCCTCTGACACGCGCAGGACCGCACCCTGGGTGTCCAGGCGGGCGAGCGGGACCGCCGGCGACCGACGGCCGGCCAGGACGACGTGACCGTTGGCCGGCAGGGCGTCGAGCAGTGCGGCGAGCCACCCCGCGCCCGGCGACCCGCCCACCAGCCAGTGCGCATCATCGATGATGAGGCACAGCGCGGTCGGCGCGCGGCGCCACATGGCGTCGGCAACCGCAGTCGGCTCCGGTGGGTCGATCGCCGGGCCGGGCACGGCGCCGGAGGCGCGCTCGCGGCCTGTACCCGTCACCGCTGCCAGGACGTCGAGGGCCAGGGCGACCGCGTCGGCGTCACCCCGCTCGGCTCCGAACCAGACGTCCTCACCTCGGGGGGCGAGGCGGTTCTCGGCGACGGCTTGGGCGAGCAGCGTCGTCTTGCCGAGGCCGGCGCCGCCGACCACCACCGTCACCTCGTGCTCCCAGCGGCCGAACAGGGTGCGCAGCAGCCGCGGTCGGGTGAGCGCCCCGGCTCGCGGCTCCGGTGGCTCGAACCGGAACGAGCGTGGCATGTGGTCGGACACCCTAGATCGGACCGTGCCCCGTGCTCGCTTCGCCCCCGCTAATTCGCTCGGGTGACGCTGCGCTCCCCAGCGGAAGCACGGGGGCCGCGCCGGCGGGTAGTGGCGGCCCCCGCGCTTTCCTGGGCCCGCGACCGCGGGCGGGCGCAGCCAAGGAGCGACGGACGGTGGACGACTGCACGGTGGACGAGATCGCGGACGGCGTCTACCGGATCTCGACCTACCTGCCGGATGCCGTCCTGTCCTGTGGCCTGTCGATCAACCAGTTCCTGGTCCTCGCCGACCAACCGCTGCTGTTTCACACCGGTCTCCGATCGAGGTTCCCCGACACGGTGGCGGCCGTTGCGCGGGTCGTCCCTGCGAAGGAGCTTCGGTGGCTCTCGTTCGGGCACGTCGAGGCCGACGAATGCGGGGCGATGAATCGTTATCTGGCCGCGGCACCGCAGCTTCGGGTGGCCTTCGGTGCCCTCGGATGCCGGGTGTCGCTGGACGACATGTCCGATCGGCCGCCCCGCGCACTGGCGCCCGGTGAGGCGATCGACCTGGGTGGGAGGCGAGTCGTGGTGGTGCCGACACCTCATGCCCCGCACAACGTCGAGGCCCAGGTCCTCTACGAGGAGACGACCCGCACCCTGCTCTGCGGTGACCTCTTCACCCAGCTCGGTGCGGGACCGGCGGTGACGACCGGCGACCTGATCGAGGCGGCGCTCCATGCGGAGAGCGTGCTGCACGCCGCCCCGCCGGGAAATGCCGTGCCGCAGGCGCTCGACCATCTGGCCACCTTCGAGCCTCGCACGCTGGCGGTGATGCACGGCTCGTCGTTCGAGGGTGATGGCGGCGCGGCGCTGCGCGAGCTGGCCCGGGCCTGGCCGGCGCATCCCGGGGCGCCCACCGAGCCGACCACGAGCGCCAGCTCGCCCGGCGAGTGACCCGGGCGGCCGACTTCTCCCCGTTGGCCGCCCGGGCGCTCGTCGGTGTCGTCAGGAGGTGGGAGCTGCCCCCGTGGTGCCGGGGCGAGCCGGACAGCTCGACCAGCGCGACCGAGACACCGGCCGCCGACCACCGAGGTGATCGTCCCGGATCCGGAGCCGCGCGACCGGTCAGGCGGTCGCTCGTCCGGACCCGATGCCGCTCGCGCTCGAACCCCGGCTCACCTCCTCCCGCACCAGGCGGGCTCCTTCGGCCAGCGCACGCATCTTGCCGAACGCCGCGTCTCGCGGGAGGTACTTCATGCCGCAATCGGGCGCCGGCATCAGGTTCTCCGCCGGCACGTACGGAAGCGCCCGGCGGATCCGGTCGGCCACGACGTCGACCGTCTCGACGGTGTGGTCGCCGAGGTCGATGACCCCGAGGATGATCCTCTTGCCCGGGAGCTCGGCGAGGATCGAGCAGTCGAGCCCCGACTGGGCCGTCTCGATCGAGACGGCGTCGCAGGAGCAGGCCGCCAGCTCCGGCAGGAACGAGTAGCCCGAGGGGCGGTCGTGGATGATGGCGGCGTACCCGAAGCAGATGTGCACCGCGGTCATGCCGGTGATCCCGTCGAGGGCCCGCTCGAGGGCAGCGACCCCGTACTCCCTCGCCTTCTCGGGACGGGCCTGGAGATAGGGCTCGTCGATCTGGACCATGTCGGCCCCGGCGTCGAACAGGTCCCGGATCTCCTCGTTCACGGCCTCCGCGTAGGCGAGTGCGGCGCTCGGCTCGTCGGGATAGTGCTCGTTCTGCGCCTGCTGGGTCATCGTGAACGGCCCGGGAACAGTCATCTTGATCGGGTGATCCGTGTGCCGGCGCAGGAAGCGCACGTCGTCGACCTCGACGGCGTGGCGCCGCCGGATGGGCCCGACGATCCGCGGCACGGGGTTGGGACGACCACTCCGGTCGAGCGCGGTCCCCGGGTTGTCGATGTCCACGCCGTCGAGGGCGGTGGCGAACCGGTTGGAGTAGCTCTCCCGGCGCATCTCGCCGTCGGTGATGACGTCGAGGCCGGCGTCCTCCTGCGCCCGGATCGCGAGCAGCGTCGCGTCGTCCTGGGCCTCCTCCAGGTACTGCTCGTCGACGCGCCACAGCTCGCGTGCCCGCACGCGTGGAGGGAACCGTCCGGCGAGCTTCTCCCGATCGATCAGCCAGTTCGGCTGTGCGTAGCTGCCGACCAGCATCGTGGGGAACAGCGGTAGCTCCATGGGGCCTCCTGGGGCGATGGTCTCTGGTCGTGGTCGATCGTCAGTCGCCCGTGGCGTCGGGCGGGCAGAGCCCGGGGGGATCGGGACGTCGCTCGGTCTGCTCGCGCAGCCGGTCGGGTACGTTCGTGAACATGCCGTCCACCCCGGCCTCGAGGAGCCGCACCATCTCGTCGGGGTCGTCGACGGTGTAGGGATGGACGGCGAGGCAGCGGGCGTGGGCGGCCTCCACGAGATCCCCGTCGACGCTCCCGCTCGCCGGCCCGATCGCCACGGCGTAGCCGGCGATGTCGTCGAGCTGCGCCTCGTCCACGGGTGCGCCGGGTGGGAGCAGCTGGACGAGCGGCAGCTCCGGCCGCTGGGAGTGGATGCGCCGCAAACTCTCGGCGCTGAACGACTGGATGAGCACGCCCTGGGACCGGGCGGCAACATCCGCGAGCCCGGTGTCGTCCAGCAGGGCCAGCAGGGCCTCCTCCATGCCGGGCTGCGCGTCCGGCGACTTGGTCTCGATGTAGTAGCGGACGTCGGTCCCGTAGCGCTCCACGATCTCGGCCATGGTGGGGATCCCGAGCCCGGCGTACGCGGGGTCGGCGAAGTCGGGATTGGCGTCGTTGAACCACGAGCCGACCTCGCACTCCCGTAGCTGGGCGAGCGTCTTGTCGCTCACGGCGCCCGTGCACGACTCGGTGGGGCCGCGGGCCGTGCGGTCCAGCGTGTCGTCGTGGACCGAGACCAGCACGCCGTCGGCCGTGAGCTGCAGATCCTGCTCGATGTAGTCGGCGCCCTGCTCGAGCGCGAGGTCGTAGGCCGCGAAGGTGTGCTCGGGGGCGTACGCCGACGCCCCGCGGTGGGCGATCACCAGCGTCCCGGCTGGCGGCGTGCCAGCGGCCGTGCCGTCACCGGCTTCGGTCGACGCCGTGGTGCCGGGCGGGGCGGCTGTCGCATCGCCGTCGCCGTCGTCGCCGTCGTCGCCGCCGCAGCCCGCGGCGGCGATCGTGGCCGTCACGAGCAGCACTGCGAACAGGAGTGTGGTCGTCGTCGGTTCGTTGCGCCTCGTCCCGCCATCATGGTCGATCGCCCGCGACGCTCGCCGACGCCGTATCTGCCGGGGAGCATCCGGACCGTCGAGGCCTGTCCGGATCTGTCGAGCACCCGGCGGTGGCCGCCGGTGATGATGGGATCGTGAGCACCTACTCGGCGGTCGTCACGACGGGGATCTACTGCCGCCCCGGCTGCGCGGCCCGGCCCCACCCCGGCAACGTCGTCGGCTACGAGTTGGCGGCCGCGGCGGAGGCGGCCGGATTCCGCGCCTGCCTGCGGTGCCGGCCCTACCGCAGTTCGGAGCCGGTGCTCGTCTCGGGGCCCGAGCTCGTGTGCCGTGCGGTCCAGCTCGTGGTCGACGGCGCCCTCGACGGGCGCACCGAGGCCGATCTCGCCGCCCGCCTGGGGGTGAGCGGCCGCCATCTCCGGCGGTTGTTCCAGCAACACCTCGGCACGACACCCGACCAGCTCGCACGGTCGCGCCGCGCGCACTTCGCCCGCCGGTTGCTCGACGACAGCGACCTCACGGTCACCGAGGTGGCGTTCGCCGCCGGGTTCGGCAGCGTGCGCCAGCTCAACCGGGCCTGCCGCGAGCTGTTCCGGGCCCCGCCGAGCGAGCTGCGGGCCCGCCGGAGGTCCGCCGACCGGCTGGCGGCCGACGGCGGCCTGGTGCTGCGGCTGCCGTTCCGGCCGCCCCTCGCCTGGGAGGACCTGCTCGCGTACCTGGCGCTCCGGGCGATTCCCGGCGTCGAGTCGGTGGCCGGCGGGACCTATCGGCGGACGGTGGTGGTCGACGGCGCCCCGGGCGTGATCGAGGTGAGCCGGGGCGGCGACGACCACCTGCTCCTGCGCGCCCACCTGCCCCACTGGGACGGGCTGATCCACGTGGCCCAGCGGGTGCGCCGGATCTTCGGGCTGGACACCGACACCGCCATGGCCCGCAGGCAGCTGGGCGGCGACGGCCTCGTCGGGCCGCTCGTGGCGGCCCGTCCGGGCGTGCGCGTGCCGGGCACGTGGGACGCCTTCGAGACGGGCGTGCGGGCGATCATCGGCCAGCAGGTCACGGTGGCGGGCGCCGGCACCATCGCAGGCCGGCTCGTCGAGCGTCACGGCCGGCCGGTGCCGGGACTCGGCAGGCTCGGGCTGAGCCACGCGTTTCCCGCACCCGAGATGCTGGCCGCCGCCGACCTCGACGGTCTCGGCCTGCCCGGAGGCCGCGTGGAGGCCGTGCGCGGCTTCGCCCGGGCTGTCGCCGACGACCGGGTGCGGCTCGACCGCAGCACCGGGCTCGGTGCCCTGGTCGCGTCGGTCACCGCCCTGCCGGGGCTGGGGCCGTGGACGGCTCACTACATCGCCCTCCGGCTCGGCGAGCCCGACGCCTTCCCGGCCTCCGACCTCGGCCTCCGCCGGGCGGTGCTCGCGGGAGACGGCGACCATCCCGACGCCCTGCCCTCACCGACCGCCATGACGGCCCGGGCCGAGGCCTGGCGGCCGTGGCGGGCGCTCGCCGCGGTCCACCTGTGGTCCACCGGGCCGGGGGCCGTTCGGGCGGCCTGACCCGGTGCGGGAAATTCGGTCGGGCGGGAGGCGAGGGGTTCGTTAGCGTCCCGGGTCATGACCACCTTCGTGACGGTGCGCCGTGTCCGCCTCCGGGTGGGAGGTCCGGTGGGGGTGGCACAGCCTGTCCAGCCGTTGGGCCGAGATCCTCGTCGCTGACGCGCAGGTCACCCCGGGCACGCTCGTCGTCGACGTCGGGGCCGGCACCGGCGCGGTCACGGCGGCCCTCGTCGCTGCCGGTGCGCGCGTGGTGGCCGTCGAGCTGCACCCGGGCCGGGCCGCGCACCTGCGCCGGCGGTTCGCGGGGCAGCCGGTGACGGTCGTGCGCGCCGACGCCACCGACCTGCGGCTGCCCCGCCGTCCGTTCCGGGTCGTGTCCAACCCGCCGTTCTCCGCCACCACCGCGATCCTCAGGCGCCTGCTCGCACCGGGCTCCCGGCTCGTCGCCGCCGATCTCGTCGTCCCTGCCTGGGCGGCACGCCGGTGGGCCGCCGGCCGGGCCCCGGGTGCGCGCCGGTGGTCGCACGACTACGCGGCCGGCGTCGGCCGGCGCGTCCCCGACTCGGCGTTCACGCCACCGGCGCCGACTCCCTCCAGGGTCCTGGTGATCCGGGGCAGGTGCCCGGCGTGAGACCGCTCACGCCG
>JBKHJZ010000059.1:0-16855 GCA_046537875.1 Acidimicrobiia bacterium
ACCGTGATCCCGCCGGCCGTGACCCCCGCGGCCACCAGCCCGCCGGGCGCCCGCCCGTCCCCGCGGGCCCCAGCCGGAGCCCCGGTGGCCCGGGCCGCAACCCCGGTGGCCTGCGCCCGCTCCTCGGTGCCTTGGGACGGCTCCCTGACGACGTCGGCCATCTCGACGGTGCCTTGGGACGGCTCCCCGGCGACGTCGGCCGTCTCGACAGTGCCTTCGGACGGCTCCCCGGCGACGCCGACGGTCCCCACGGTGGCGCCCGTGCCCGCTCCCACGGTGCCCAGCTCCACCGGGCCGGCGGTGGCCGCCTCGCACGCGGCGTAGCCGTCGTCCGGGCCGGGTCGGGCCCGGGGGTCGCCGACGGCCAGGTCGAAGAGCGACAGGCCGACGACGATCGGCACCGGCCCCGCCGGGGTCGGCACGCCCATGCCCCGCTCCTCGCAGAAGCGCACCACCCCGTCGGCCGCCGCGAGTCCGAACGCCGACCCGCCCGACAGCACCAGCGCGTCGAGCCGGGCGACCGTCCGGGCGGGATCGAGCAGCGCCACCTCCCGGGTGGCCGGGGCGCCGCCCCGCACCTCGCCCGACGCCACCGTGCCCTCCGGGAACAGCACCACCGTGCACCCGGTCCGCCCCTCGGGGTCGGTGGCGTGCCCCACCCGCACCCCGGGGAGGTCGGTGATCACCGGTAGCGCCTCTCGACGCGGCCCCCGATCGCGCACACGACCTCGTAGGAGATGGTGCCGAGCCGCTCGGCCCAGTCGTCGGGGGTGATCCGCTCGCCGCCCTGGGTGCCCAGCAGCACCACCTGCTCGCCGGGCGCCACGTCGGAGCCGGGGCCGAGGTCGATCACCAGCTGGTCCATCGTCACGACGCCGACCATCGGGCAGCGCCGGCCCCGCACCAGCACGTCCTGGCCGGCCAGCGGCAGTGCCCGGACCACGCCGTCGGCGTAACCGATCGGCACCGTGCCCAGCACCGTGTCGCGCTCGACGCGCTGGCGGAGCCCGTACGAGACGCCCTCGCCGGCCCGCACCCGCTTCACGAACGACACCTCCGACGCCAGCGTGAGGGCGGGGCACAGGTCGACCCGGCCGGCGAGCGCCGGGGCCGGGGGGATCCCGTACACGGCGATCCCGGTGCGCACCATGTCGAAGCGCGCCCGGGGGTGGGCGATGGCGGCGGCGGAGTTGGCGGCGTGCACCATCTGCGGCGCCAGCCCCGCGGCGCGCAGCTCGTCGAGCACCCCGACGAACCGGTCGATCTGGGCGTCGGTGAACGGGTTCCCCGGCTCGTCGGCCACCGGGAAGTGCGTGCAGAGTCCCTCGAGGACGAGCGGATCGAGCGCGGCCACCGCCTTGGCCGTGGGGAGGGCGTCCGCCGGCTCCACGCCGACCCGCCGCATGCCAGTGTCGACCTTGAGGTGCACGGCCACCGGCTCGCCGCCCCGCCGCCGGGCCGCCGCGGCGAGCGCCGACGCGGTGGCCTGCGAGTAGACGGTGAGGCGGGCGCCGGTGGCGACCGCCGTGTCCACCTCGTCGGGCCGCGGCTCCGACAGCAGCAGCAACGGCGCGTCGACGCCCGCCGATCGCAGCGCCACCAGCTCGTTCACCTGGGCGACCGCCAGCCAGGCCGCGCCGGCCTCCAGCGCCGCACGACCCACTGCGACCGCCCCGTGGCCGTAGCCGTCGGCCTTGACCACCGCGCACACGCGTGCCGGATCGGCCACCCGGCGGAGGGCGGCGACGTTGCGGCGCACCGCCCCCAGGTCGACCTCGGCCCACGCCCGCGCCATCAGCCCGACACCTCGGCCAGCGCGTCCGGCAGGTGGTCGATCAGGTCCCCGGCCACCAGGCCGTGGGCCGGTCCCGCCATCGCCGCCCGGCCGTGCAGCCAGGCACCGGCGGCGGCGGCGTCGAACGCCTCGGCCCCGCGGCACAGCAGCGCGCCGATCAGCCCGGTGAGCACGTCGCCGGTGCCGGCGGTGGCCAGCCGCTGGTCGCCCGACATCGACAGGCGCACCCGGCCGTCGGGTGCGGCGACCACCGTGGTCGGTCCCTTGAGCAGGACGACCGCACCGGTCCCGTCCGCCAGGGCGCGGGTGGCCCCGATGCGGTCGGACCCCGGGCCCTCGCCCGCCAAGCGGGCGAACTCGCCGTCGTGGGGTGTCAGCACGGTGTCCGCCGACCGCTGGCCCAGCAGCTCGCTCGCCTGACCGCCGATCGCCGTGAGCCCGTCGCCGTCGATCACCAGCGGCAGGTCGGCCTCGCCCACCACCCGGGCCACCCCGGCCGCCGCCGGGGCGCTGCGTCCCAGGCCGGGCCCCACCACCAGGGCGCCGGCCCGGTCGAGCTGGTCGAGCACGGTGACCTCCCACCCGGCCAGCGGCGCCGCCACCCCCACGGCCTCGATGGGGAGCGGCGGGTCGTCGAGGCCGGGCACCGCCACCCGCACCATGCCCGCCCCGCCCCGCTGGGCGGCGGCGGCGACGAGCGAGGCGGCGCCCGTCATGCCCGGCGAGCCCGACGCGACCATCACGGCCGACCGCCACTTGTGGGTGTCGGGCGGGCGGGCCGGCACCCACGAGCCGACGTCGGCCGCCTCGATCACCCCCGTGGTGGCGCCCGACACGTCGAGCCCGATGTCGGCGAGCGCCACCTCGCCGGCCAGCTCGCGTCCGGGGTGGAACACCAGCCCGGGCTTGAGCGCGGCGAACGTCACGGTGCGGTCGGCCACCACGGGGATCCCCGGCGCCGCGCCCGTCGTCCCCTCGACCCCGCTGGGGATGTCGACCGCCAGCACGGGCGCCCCGACCGGATCGGGGGCCCGGTACTCGCCGCGGAAGCCGGTGCCGTACGCTGCGTCGATCACCAGGTCGGCACCGGGGAGCGTGGCCGGGGCCTCGGCGGCGGGGATCACGGTCACCCGGACGCCCCGGCGGGCCAGCCGGCGCGCCGCCTCCCGGCCGTCGTTGCCGTTGTTCCCCCGGCCCGCGACCACCACCACGCGCCGACCGTAGGTGCCGCCCAGCATCCCGACGGCGGCGTGGGCCACGGCGGCGCCCGCGCGCCCGATGAGGACGTCGACGGGCTCGGGCGCAGCGGCGTCGACGGCCGCCATCTCGTCGGGGGTCAGGACCGGCAGCATGGCTCCCCGAGGCTATGTCGCGGCACCGCGGCCCGACCGACCGCCACGGCGGGATCGGCCGACCGCCACCACCATCGCCTCGGCCATCAGGCCCGTGTGCGTGAGGGAGACGTGCCAGCGGGCGACCGCCCGGTCGGCGGCCAGCCGGGCGGCCGACCCGTGCAGCGCCAGCGACGGCGCACCGCCCTCGCTGCGGACCACCTCGATGTCGCGCAGCGGGCAGGCGCCCAGCCCCACCCCCAGCGCCTTCAGCACCGCCTCCTTCGCGGCGAAGCGGGCGGCGTAGCGCTCGGCCGGGTCGCGGCGGGCATCGCAGTCGGCCTGCTCCGCCGGGGTGAACAACCGGTCCCGCAGGGCGGGCGTCCGGTCGAGCGCCCGGCGCATGCGGTCGACCTCGCACAGGTCGACGCCGATGCCGACGACCGGTCCCCCGGGAGACCGGCCGCCGGACCGCCCGCGACCGATCCGCGGCACGGCGGCGCCGATCAGGCCAGCCGCCAGCGGTCGGCGAGCTGGCTGATCGGTTCGGTGAGCAGCGCCTCGACGGGCACCGTGGCGAGCAGGTCCTCGCGGAAGGTCGGCTCGGTCTCCCGGACGGCGTCGTGCAGCACGGCATAGCGGTCGCGGTAGCCCTGGAGCACGTGGCGCACGGTGGCGGCCGGCAGGTGGTCGGCGAACCGCACGTGGAGCAGGGTGATCCCGGTGGTCCGCCCGTCCTTCACCTCGGGGACGATGACGATCGGCCGGCCGTCGCTGCGGCCCCGCGCCACCAGCACCTCGCGCTCGTTGGCGACCCGGTGCTTGGTGCCCCGCAGCTCCGGCGAGCGGTCGGTGCGGCTGGCGATGTCTCGGGCGATGCCGCCCCGGTCGACCACGGTGGCGGTCGGCCGGACCCCGTCGCCGCGGGGCTCGATGCCGTAGCGGGTGTGGCCCCGCACCTCGTCCACCGCCGGGCTCAGATGGGCCAGGGTGCGGAGGACCCGGTAGGTGAGCTGGTCGCGTGGCGCACCGGCCTGCAGGGTGGCGGCCACCAGCGGCGCCTCGAGCAGCGTCGAGTCGGTGCGGGAGATGCCGACCGTGACGGTCTTGGCCTGGTGCTTGATCGCGTCGACCGGCCGGGTGAGCTGCTCGATCGCCTGGGTGAGCACCGCGGTGAGGTCGTCGATCACCACCCCGGGCGTGCCCACCTTGCCCTCGTCGATCTGGTAGGCCTCCAGCGGGAGCACCCCGCGGGCGTAGCGAAACAGCATCCCGAGGCGGACCGCCGTCGAGGCCTCCAGGTGCCCGTCGTAGGACCCCACGCGCAGGTCGTCCGCGAACCGGCGGGCGTGGGGCTCGAGCTCCCCGGCGAGCGCCCGGAGCTGGGCGTCGCGCTCGCGGGCGATCCACCCGTCGGCGCCACCCGCCACCAGCGGCAGGCGTCCCGCGGTGGGGACGGCCCAGCCGGCGCCGGACCCGACGACCTTCTCGATGGCCGCCCGGGCCTCCCGCAGCGGCCGGGCCAGGGCGTCGATGGCGAGCGCGGCCTCGTACCCGAACAGGTGGCCCGCCATGGCCGACAGCACGAACGCCACCTGCGGGTGGGTGGGCGGCACGCCGATGACGTGCAGCGCCGGGGCGAAGCGGGCCTGCCCCTCGGTGGCGATGACCACCGGCGAGGCCTTGTGCGCCCGGTAGATCGCCACCTCCTTGGCGACGTCGTCGGCGGTCGACCCCTCGAGCCCGGACGCGCACACCAGGATCAGGGGCTCGGACGACAGGTCGATGTGCTTCTTGTCCTCGGTGCAGTCGCAGGCGATCGACTTGTAGCAGAGCTCCGACAGCTTGATCCGCACCTCGGACGCCGCCACGCGGTTCACCCCGTTGCCCACCACCGCCCAGTAGCGCCGGGCGGGGGCGAGCTGCTGCGCCGCCTCGGCGATGCCGGGACGGCGCTCGACCACCTCGGCCATCGCGTCGGGCAGGTCGCGCAGCGCCGCCAGCACCGCCTGGTCCACGTGCCCGCCCACCTCGCCGGCGACGGCGGCGGCCAGCAGGAACCCGGCGGCGATCTGGCTGTAGAAGGCCTTGGTGGAGGCCACCGACATCTCGATGTCGCGGCCGTCCGAGGTGTAGAGCACCCCGTCGGCCTTGTCGGTGAGGTCGCTCCCCCGGCGGTTGACGATCGCGATCACCTTGGCGCCCCGACCCCGGGCGAGGTCGACCGTGCGGTTGGTGTCGGTGGTGGTTCCCGACTGGCTGATCGCCACCACCAGCGTGTCGGCCATCGAGTGGCGCAGCCCGAAGCCCGACAGCTCGGTGGCCGGCAGCGCGTCGATCCGCAGCGGGGTGTCGGCGCACGCCGCCTCCAGGGCCGCGGCCACCGCCTCGCCGGCCACCGCCGCGGTGCCCTGGCCGATCACCCGCACCCGGGCGATGGCCCCCGACCGCAGCCCGGCCCGCACGTCCGGCGGGATCACGTCGTCGCCGAGGACCACCGACAGGCGCCCCTCGCGCTCGACGAGCTTGCCGCGCAGGGTCTTGCGGAAGCTGGCCGGCGCCTCGCTGATCTCCTTCAGCAGGTAGTGCGGGTAGCTGCCCCGGTCGATGTCGCGGGTCGTGATGGCCGCGGCCGTGAGGTCGCCCTCGCCGACCGGCAGCGCCGTGCCGTCGTACGACAGCCGCTGGATGCCGTCGAGGCCGCCGGCACGCTCGCCGTCGAGCACCACGATCTGGCCCCGGCTGCCCTCGGGGTCGTCGGGATCGGCGGGCGTCTCGCCGTCGAGGCGGAGGTAGCGGTCGGTCACCTCGACCACCCCGTAGGGCTCGCTGGCCACCACGTACGTGTCGTCGGCCAGGCCCACGTAGAGCGCCTGGCCGCTGCCCCGCTGCGCCAGCAGCAGCGCGGTCGGGGCCACCGAGGTGTGGGCGGCGATGGCCACCGACCCCTCGAACCCGGCGACCGTGTCGCGGAAGGCCGCGGTGAGGTCGTGGCCGGTGGCGAGGCGGCGGGCCACCATCGTGGGGATGATCTTGGCGTCGGTGGTGATCTCCGGCGCGATGTCGAGGCCGTCGGCCGCCTTGAGGTCGGCGAAGTTGTCGACGTCGCCGTTCAGCGCCCCCACCACGTAGGGCTGCGGCACGCCGGCGAGCTCGGCGCTGTCGAGGGGGTGCGTGTTGGGCTGCGAGATGATGCCGACCGACGCCCACCGGGTGTGCCCGAGCACGACCGCCACGCTCTCCTCGCCGGCCAGCGCCAGGCGGAGCAGGTCGTCGCCCCGGAGCGCCTCGCGCAGGGCCCGGGTGTTGTCGCCCAGCTCGCCGATCTCGGCGGCCGCCTTGTAGACGAACGACAGGCAGCCGTCCACCACCCGGACCGCGCCCGACCGGAACAGGGGGTCGTCCACCCGGTCGGCCAGCAGCCCGGCAACGGCCGGTCCCTCGAGGTCGAGGCCGTGGCCCCGCACCAGGACGCTGAGGCCGGCGGAGTCGCGGCCGCGCACCTCCAGCCGGTCGAGGGCGGCGAGGGCCTGCTGGATGGACGTGTAGCCCTCCACGGCCGACCAGCCCGGCTCGCTGCCCGCGAGGTCGGCGACCGCCCGGGCGGTCCGCGTGCGGTCGCGTCCCACCGCCCACACGGCGTCCTTCAGCCGGACGAGCGCGGCGTTGGTCCGCTCGAGCTCGTCGGTGTCGGCGCCGAGCCCGTCCGCGGTTGCTTCGGGCGGGTCGCCGGCGCCGAGCCCGTCCGCGGTTGCTTCGGGCGGGTCGCCGGCACCGAGCCGGCCCGCGGTGGCGGCCGGCGGGGCACCGGCGTCGAGCCGCTCCTCGATGGCCGACACGGCTGCGCCCAGGGAGGTGGCGAGACCCTCGACCTCGGTGAGCAGCCGCCGGTCGTGGACCAGCGCGTACACACCCTGGACGCCGCGCAGGAGCTCGTCGGCCCGCTCGACCCGCCCGGCGGCGGCGTTGCACGCGTCGACCAGGGGCCCGTCGCCGGCCAGCGCCTCGATGGCGGCGTGCAACGCCCCGGTGATCATTTCCGGGGGCGGTGCCGTCCTCGCCCCGGGTCGCCGGACGATCGAGACGATGCCGCACATGACCGGCGAGTCTACGGCGGCGCCGGTGCCGACTGTCCGGCACCCTCCGTTGCCGTCCGGCACCCTCCGTGTCCGGCGCGGCGCTCTTCCCCCGGGGGCGGGCGTTCCTTGGGCGGATCACGCTGCACTGCCACCGGATCTGCCCAAGGAAGCTGGACAACCACCGGATGTGCCCAAAGAAGCGAGGAGGAGGGCGGGATCCCCGGTCAGGCCGGGCCGGAGAGCCGCTCGACGGCCCGGACCAGGTCGTCGACGGTGGCCTCGGCCTCCGCTGGCGTCGGTGCCTCGGCCATCACCCGCACCAGGGGCTCGGTCCCGCTGGCCCGCACCAGCACCCGGCCCCGCTCCCCGAGCCGCCGCTCGGCGGCGGCGACGTCGCCCGCGAGCCGGTCGACGATCGCCGGGTCGCGCTCGGCCATCCGCACGTTCCTGAGCACCTGGGGCAGCCGGGTCATGGCGGCGGCGGCGAGGTCGGCGAGCGGGCGCCCCTCCCGCACCATCAGGTCGAGCACCTGGAGGGCGGTGAGCAGCCCGTCGCCGGTGGTGGCCAGGTCGCGGAAGATGACGTGCCCGCTCTGCTCGCCCCCGAGGGCGAGGCCCCGCTCCTCCAGGGCCTCCAGCACGTGGCGGTCACCGACCCGGGTCTCCACCACCGCGATGCCCCGGGCCTGCATGGCGCGGCGGAAGCCCAGGTTGCTCATGACGGTCACCACCACCGCGTCGCCGGGCAACGTCCCCCGGGCGTGGCGGTCGATGGCGCAGAGGGCGATGATCTGGTCGCCGTCCACCACCTCGCCGGCGCCGTCGACCAGCAGCACCCGGTCGGCGTCGCCGTCGAACGCCACCCCCGCGTCGGCACCGGCGCCGACGACCGCCCGGGCCAGGCCCTCGGGGTGGGTCGACCCGCACCCGTCGTTGATGTTGGTGCCGTCCGGGCGGGCGTGGAGCACCTCGACGGCGGCGCCGAGGTCGCGGAGGACCTGCGGCGCGACGACGCAGGCCGAACCGTTCGCGCAGTCGACCGCCACCCGGAGCCCGCCGAGCCGGCGCCCGCCGAGCGAGGCCGTCACCGCCCCGGCGTACCCGGCCAGCACGTCGTGCGGGGCGACCGTGCCGACGTCACGCCCGGTCGGCCGCCCGGATCCCGCGCCGCCAGCGCCCGACCCCCCGGACCCCGCGCCACCAGCGCCGGGCACCGGCCGCCCGGACCCCGGTGCGCCGGCCCCGCCACCCGCGAGCCGCTCGATCTCGTGCTCCAGCCGGTCCTCCACGTCGTCCGCGAGCTTCAGGCCGCCCGGGGCGAACAGCTTGATGCCGTTGTCCTGGAACGGGTTGTGCGAGGCCGACACCACCGCGGCGGGTGCATCCTCGCGGGCCGACCACCAGGCGACGGTGGGCGTGGGGACCACGCCGAGCAGCACCACGTCGGCGCCCTCGGCCGCCAGGCCGGCGACGAGCGCCGCCTCGAGCATGGGGCCGGAGCGGCGGGTGTCGCGCCCGATCGCGACCCGATCCCCACCGAGCACCCGCGCGGCGGCCCGGCCCACGGCGAGCGCCAGCTCGGGCGTGAGCTCGGCGTTGGCGACGCCCCGCACACCGTCGGTGCCGAACCTCAGCACGGCAGCGCCACCACGCCCGGGGCCATGCGGCCGGGCTCTCGGCGCGTCGGCGCGGAATCGGAACGTCCTCGTCGCGTGCGGTGGTCAGCGTTGCCGGGAGGCCTCGCTGTGCGGCCGTGGCCCACACGACAAATCCCGTACTGTTCGGTGCCCACGTACGGGCCGATCCGCTCGGCCTCAGCGCTTGGAGTACTGCGGAGCCTTGCGGGCCTTCTTCAGCCCGTACTTCTTCGACTCCTTCTCGCGCTGGTCGCGCGTGAGCAGCCCGGCACGCTTCAGCGTGGTGCGCACCTCGGGGTCGATCTCGACGAGCGCCCGGGCGATCCCGAGCCGCAGCGCCCCCGCTTGGCCCGACATCCCGCCGCCGTGAAGGGTGGCGTCGATGTCGTAGGACTCCTCGGCCTCGGCGAGCCGCAGCGGCTCGCTGAGGATCATGCGGTGCGCCCGCGAGGGGAAGTAGTTGTCGACCTCGCGGCGGTTGATGGTGATCGTTCCCTGGCCCGGTCGGATCCGGACACGGGCGACTGCGCCCTTGCGGCGGCCGGTGGTCTGGGCGAGTGGCTGGCTCATGGGGTGGTGCGTTCCTAGGCGCTGCGGTGGCGGGCGTGCGCCACCTCGAGGGGCTTGGGTCGCTGGGCGGCGTGCGGGTGGGTGGGTCCGGCGTACACCTTGAGCTTGGTCAGCATCTGCCGGCCCAGGCGGTTCTTGGGCAGCATCCCCCGGACGCTGCGCCGCACCGCCTCCTCGGGCCGGCGGGTGATCAGGTGGGCGAACGATTCGGACTTCAGGCTGCCCGGGCGGCCCGAGTGGCGGCGGAAGACCTTGCGGTCGGCCTTGCCGGCCGTCAGCACCACCTTGTCGGCGTTGACCACGACGACGTGGTCGCCGGTGTCCATGTGGGGGGCGAAGGTGGGCTTGTGCTTGCCGCGCAGGATGCGGGCGACCTCCGACGAGAGGCGGCCCAGCACCATGCCCTCGGCGTCGACGACGTACCAGGCACGCTGGATCTCTGAGGCTTTCGGGCTGTACGTGGGCACGCGTGCCACCTTCGGAGACTGGTGTGTGCGGGCGCGACTGCGCCCCGAAGCGACGGACCAGCCTACGGCGAACCGCCCGCGACCGGCAAGCTCGCCGTGCGGTGTGGGCGGGGCGGCCTCCCCGCCGCGGCGACGCCCCCGCCGCGTCCGGACGTCGGTGGGTCGGATCCCGGTGCTCGTGGGTGATGGCAGTGCGTCGTGCTCTACATCTCGTATACTTGATCGTATGACGACGCCCGTTCCCACACGGTTCAGCGACGACGAGCTCCGGCGGATCGACGAGCTCGTCGCCGAGGGCATCGGCGACAGCCGATCCGCAGTGATCAGGCGTGCCGTGGTGCACCTGTCCGATGCGGTCCGCCGGGCACGGGTGGGTGCCGCGATCGCGGACTCGTATCGGCAGCACCCGCAGACCCCCGAGGACGACGAGCTGGCCATGGCGAGTGCCATCGCGCTCACCGAGGCCGAGCCGTGGTAGCGCAGGGCGAGCTGTGGCTCATGGAGACACCGAACCGGAAGCGACGCCCGGTCCTGGTCGTATCCCGTGACGAGGTCATCCCCGTCGTCAACAACGTGATCGTGGCCCCGGTGACGAGCACGATCCGCGACATCCCGACCTGCATCCCCGTCGGTGCGGACGAGGGGATCGACCACGACGGCGTCGCCAGCTTCGACAACCTCGCCGCCGTGCCCAAGTCCGTGTTGACGAGATGTCTCGGCGAGCTCGGCGTCGCCGCCCGGCACCGCATCTGTGGAGCGCTCGACGCGCTCGCCAACTGCTGACCACCGCCGTCATCCAACCGCGGTCCGCGCCGTACACGACCGCTACCCGGGGTACCGGACAGACCAGAGGCACAGGCCCTGGGGCGGCGCCAGGGGCGAGGCCCGGGAGCGGTCGCGGCTGCGCAGGATGTCGAGCAGGTCGCCGGCCTTGCGGCGGCGAAGGCCCACGTCGACCAGCGTGCCCACCACGCTGCGGATCATCTGGTGGCAGAACGCGTTGGCCTCGACCTCGAAGCGCACGATGCGGTCGCCCGCCTCGCACCAGCCGGCGCGCCGGACGGTCCGGACGAGCGACGTGCTGCCGCCGTCGCGCCGCTTCGGCCGGCGGCAGAACGCCGAGAAGTCGTGCTCGCCCACCAGCGGGTCGCAGCCCAGGCGCAGCAGGTCGATGTCGAGGGGCTCGTCGACGTGCCAGGCCACGTGGCGGAGGAACGGGTCGGGCACCGGCCGGTTCACGATCGTGTACCGGTAGGTGCGGCTGGCGGCCGAGCGCCGCGCGTCGAAGTCCGCCGGCGCCGGCGCCACGTCGCGCACCACGATCGCCGGGCCGCACAGCCGGTTGACCGACCGCTGGAGCGCAAGGGGCTCGAACCGCTCCGCGGGCGCGTCGAAGCTGACCACCTGGCCCCAGGCGTGCACACCCGTGTCGGTGCGGCCGGCGCAGGTGATGTCGACCGGCGTCCGCAGCACCTTGGCGAGGGCGTCGCGCAGGGCCCCGCCCACGGTCGACACGCCGGGGTTGGGGGCGAACCCGTGGTAGTCCGATCCGTCGTAGGCAACCGTCATCCGCACCCGCACCAGCGCCGGCACCCGCGGCTCCTCCGGGGCCGCCTGCGGATCTTCGGGTTCAAACAGAGTCATGACGACGAGGGGCGGGGGGTGCGGGGGGCAGAGGCTCCCGCCGGAGCCCCCCGTTGTCGCTCGATCCGGCTTTGCCGGTCGAGCGGCCGAGATCGAGCGCCGAAGGCGCTGCCATCACCTCGCCTCGAAACCTCCGGTTTCGAGGCGACGACTACACCAGCTCGATGCGCGCCATGGGGGCGTTGTCGCCCTGGCGCGGGCCGAGCTTGAGGATCCGCGTGTAGCCGCCGTTGCGGTCGGCGTAGCGCGGGCCGATCTCGGTCATGAGCTTGTGGCCCATCTCCTTGTCGCCCAGGAACGCGTTGACCTGGCGGATGTTGTGCAGCGCCACGTCGGGGTTCGCGTGCGCCTTCCGCGCCTTGGTGATGAGCTTCTCGGCCACCGGGCGGAGCGCCTTGGCCTTGGCCTCGGTGGTGACGATCCCCTCGGCGGCGAACAGGCTGGCCGCCAGGTTGGCCATCATGAGCCGCTGGTGCGCGGCGCTGCCGCCGAAGCGGCGGCCCTTTCTCGGCTTCCCAGGCATGGCAGTGGCCCTCGATCAGTCCTCGGTCGTCTCGGTCAGTCCTTGGTGTGCAGGGACAGGCCCCGCTCGTCCAGCTTGGCGATCACCTCGTCGAGCGACTTCTGGCCGAAGTTGGTGATGGCCAGCAGGTCGTCCTCGGTCTTCTGCAGCAGCTCGCCCACGGTGTTGACCTGCGCCCGCTTGAGGCAGTTCCGGGGACGCTCGGAGAGGTCGAGGTCCTCGATCGGCAGGTCGAGGTCGGGTGAGCCCGCAGCCGCCACCGCGAGCTCGCCGAGCTCGAGGCCCTGCGGTTCCTCGCTCATGTCGGCGACCAGCCCGACCAGCGACCGCAGCGTGTCGCCCGCCGAGGCGAGCGCGTCGCGGGGCGAGATCGAGCCGTCGGTCTCGATGTCGAGCACCAGGCGGTCGTACTCGGTGGACTGCTCCACCCGGGTGGGCTCCACGTCGAAGGCGACGCGCCGCACCGGCGAGAAGATCGAGTCGACCGGGATCACGCCGATGGTATCGGTGGTCTTGTTCGCCTCGGCCGAGCGGTAGCCGCGGCCCTTGTCGACCGTGATGTCCACCGCGAGCCGGCCCGACTTGTTGAGGGTGGCCAGGTGGAGCTCGGGGTTGAGGATCTCGATGTCGCTCGTCACCTGGATGTCGCGCGCGGTCACGTCGGCCGGGCCCCGCGCGTCGAGGCGCATGGTCACCGGCTCGTCGCTGTGGCTCACGAGCACGATGTCCTTGAGGTTGAGGATCAGGTCGGTGACGTCCTCGACCACTCCCGGGATCGTGTCGAACTCGTGGAGCGCGTCGTCGAACCGCACCTGGGTGATCGCCGCACCCGGGATCGATGAGAGCAGGGTGCGGCGCAGCGAGTTGCCGAGCGTGTGCCCGAAACCGGGCTCGAGCGGGCCGAGGGCGAACCGCTGGCGGTTGCCCTCCTCCTCGCCGATCGGCTCGACGGTGGGGCGCTGCATGACGAGCATGTCCGGGGGCTCCCTCGTGGTGACGGGTTGGGGGGCTACTTGCTGTAGAGCTCGACGATGAGCTGCTCGCGCACGGGCACGTCGATGTGCTCGCGCAGCGGGTACTCGCGGACCCTCACCGCCAGGCCCTCGTCCTCGGAGTCGAGCCAGGGCGGTGGCGTCCGCGCCAGCACGTCGCGGTTCCACTGGATCTGGATCATGTTGCGGGCCTTGCCGCGCAGCGTGACGACGTCGCCCTTGCGGACGCGGTAGCTGGGGATGTCGACGCGCTTGCCGTTGACCTCGACGTGGCCGTGGCCGACGAACTGCCGGGCCTGGGGGCGGGTCGACGCCCAGCCGGCCCGGTAGACCACGTTGTCGAGGCGCCGCTCGAGCAGTTGGAGCATCAGCTCGCCGGTGACGCCCCGGCGTCGGCTGGCCTCCTCGTAGAGGTTGCGGAACTGCCGCTCGTTGAGGCCGTAGGTGAAGCGGGCCTTCTGCTTCTCCTGGAGCTGGAGCAGGTACTCGGAGGCGTTGCGGCGGCGGCTGCGGCCGTGCTCGCCCGGCGGGTAGGGGCGGCGCTCCATCGCCCGGTTCTCACCGGACGTGCCCCAGATGTTGACGCCGAGCCGGCGGGAGACCCGTGACTTTGGACCGGTGTAGCGAGCCATGTGCGCTCCGCCTCAGACCCGGCGCCGCTTGGGCGGGCGGCACCCGTTGTGGGGGACGGGGGTGACGTCCTTGATGCCGGTGATCTCGATGCCGGTGTTCTGGATCGACCGGATGGCGGTCTCGCGACCGGAGCCGGGGCCCTTCACCTGCACGTCGACCTTGCGGACGCCGTGGTCCATCGCCCGGCGCGCGGCCGCCTCGGCGGCCGTCTGCGCGGCGTACGGCGTGGACTTGCGGGAGCCCTTGAAGCCGACGTTCCCCGCAGAGGCCCACGACACCACGTTCCCCTGCTGGTCGGTGAACGTGATGATCGTGTTGTTGAAGCTGCTCTTGATGTGCGCGACGCCGTGGCCGACGTTCTTGCGCTCGCGCCTGCGGGGCCGGCGGCCACCGGCGGACTTGGGCTTCGCCATGGGCGCTACTTCCTCACCTTCTTCTTGCCGGCAACCGTCTTCTTGGGACCCTTGCGGGTGCGGGCGTTCGTCTGGGTGCGCTGGCCGTGGACCGGGAGGCCCTTGCGGTGGCGCAGGCCCTGCCACGACCCGATCTCCATCTTGCGCTTGATGTCCTGCTGGATCTCGCGGCGGAGGTCGCCCTCGACCTTGTAGACGCCGTCGAGGTGGTTGCGGATCCGCAGGACCTCGTCGTCGGTCAGGTCGCGGACCCGGGTGCTGGGGTCGATCTCGAGCGCCGTGCAGATCTCCTGCGACCGGGAGCGCCCGACGCCGAAGATGTAGGTGAGCGAGACCTCCAGCCGCTTGTCGCGGGGGATGTCGACGCCGGCGATGCGTGCCATTCGCTGCTCTCTCTCCTCCGGGCGTGCTCTAGCCCTGGCGCTGCTTGTGGCGCGGGTTGGTGCAGATGACGTGGACCCGGCCGTGGCGCCGGATCACCTTGCAGTTGTCGCAGATCTTCTTGACGCTGGGTCGGACCTTCATGGCAGTCCCGTCACTTGAACCGGTAGGTGATGCGACCCCGGGAGAGGTCGTAGGGCGTGAGCTCCACCTGCACGCGATCTCCCGGCAGGATCCGGATGTAATGCATGCGCATCTTTCCGGAGATGTGGGCCAGCACCTTGTGTCCGTTGTCGAGCTCGACGCGGAACATGGCGTTGGGGAGGGGTTCGATGACCGTCCCCTCCAGAACGATTGCGTCTTCCTTTGGCTTCGGCAGGGCGGTTGCTCCTGTTGACTGTCTGACCCGTGGAACCCGCTGGGCGCGCGTCGCTCCAACAGGAGGCGCCAAGAGCCGACCCAAGATGTTATCGCGGCGTCTCACCGGGGAAAACTTGGCGATCGGCCGGTCGCGGCACCCCCCGGCGGGACGGCGTCGCCGGGCGGCGCCGCCCCCCGCTGGGTAGTCTGCCCGGCGCACGGCGGGGCAGCCAGCGCGACGGTGTGACAGGGGCAGCGGCGGTGTGACCGGGGGGCACGAAGGGTGACCGGGGACACGAGGGGTGACCGGGGGACACGAGGGGCGATGAGCAGCGAGGGACCGGCCGGGCGTGGAAGCCCGGCGTCACGCCGGAGGTTCCTGGCCGGCGCAGGTGCTCTGCTCGCCACCCCGCTCCTGGGCGCGAGCCGGCCCGCCCCCGACGACCCGGCCCGCGGTCCCCGTGGGGCCGGTGGACCCGGCCGCGGCGACGGGGCCGACCGGCGCCCCGACCAGGACATCGACCGGGGGCCCGGGCGACCCGAGGAACGGCCGGGCCGGCGCCCCCGCCAGCAGGTGCCTGCGCTGCCACCCGGCCTGTTCTCGCTCGGGGTGGCCTCGGGAGACCCGCTCAGCAACCGCGTGGTGCTCTGGACGCGGCTCGCACCGGAGCCGCTCGCCGGGGGTGGCATGCCCGAGGTCGACGTCCCGGTCCGCTGGGAGGTCGCGCGCGACGAGTCGTTCCGCCGGGTGGTGCGCCGCGGCACCGCCGTCGCCTCGCCCCGCCACGCCCACAGCGTGCACGTCGACGTGGTCGGCCTGCGGCCCGATTCCTGGTACCACTACCGCTTCCTGGTCGGGGACGAGGCCAGCCCGGTCGGCCGGACCCGCACCGCGCCGCCGCGGGGCCGCGGCGGCCGCCTGCGGTTCCTGTTCGCCTCGTGCCAGAACTGGCAGCAGGGCTTCTGGCCGGCGTGGAGCCACGCCGCCGCCGAGGACGTCGACCTGGCGGTGTTCCTCGGCGACTACATCTACGAGGGCCCGCGCGGTGGCTTCGACCTCGACGAGATCGTCCGCTTCCACAACGGGCCCGAGGTCACCGACCTCGACGCCTACCGCAACCGCTACGGCCTGTACAAGGGCGACCCGGCGCTGCAGGCCGCCCACGCCGCGTTCCCGTTCGTGGTGACCTGGGACGACCACGAGGTCGACAACAACTACGCGGGGCGCTCACCCGAGAACCCCGCCGAGGCCGCGGGGTTCCCCGCCCGCCGGGCCGCGGCCTACAAGGCCTGGTGGGAGCACCAGCCGGTGCGGATGCCGCCGCCGACCGGCCCCGACCTGCGCATCCACCGCTCGCTCGACTGGGGGCGCCTGGTCCGCTTCCACGTGCTCGACGGCCGCCAGCACCGCAGCGACCAGCCGTGCGGCGCCGACCTGGGGCCGCCGTGCCCCGAGCGCACCGCACCCGGGCGCACGATGCTCGGCGCCGGCCAGGAGGCCTGGCTGGGCCGGAGCCTGCGGCGGTCGCACGCCCGCTGGGACGTGCTGGCCAACCAGGTGGTGATGACCGCGATGCCGCTGGCCGGAGGCGCCATCTACAACCTCGACCAGTGGGACGGCTACGCCGCCGCCCGCACCCGGCTCTTCGACCAGATCCGGGCCGCCCGGGTGGAGAACGCCGTGACGATCACCGGTGACATCCACGCCGCGGGCGTCGCCGACCTGGTCGACGAGCATCCCGACGGCACCCCGATGACCGAGTCGCTGGGGACCGAGCTCGTGGGCACGTCGATCAGCTCGTCGTTCCCGGTCGAGCTCGCGGACGTGGCCGAGCAGCTCATCGAGGGGCTGCCGCACATCCACTTCGCCGACGTGCGGCACCGGGGCTACACGCGCTGCGACGTCGACCGCCGCCGGCTGGTGGCGGCCTACCGCCAGGTCGCCTCGGCGGCGTCGCCGGAGTCGCCCATCTCCACCGGCCCCACGTTCACGATCGAGTCGGGCTCCCCGGTCGTCCGCGACACCTGAC
>JBKHJZ010000060.1:0-16808 GCA_046537875.1 Acidimicrobiia bacterium
TGACCGTCGGGTCGACGGCCGCGACGCCGTCGACGAGCGTGGCGACCTTGTCGAGGCGGACCGGGTCGCCGCCCAGCGTGTAGAGGCCCACCTCGTCGGCGGCGGCGGTCTCGGGCGGCGGACTGATCGCCCGTCCCGGGCGTTCGCGTGCGCTACGCCGCCGGGCGGCGGACCCTGCGGCCCAGCAGGGCCTGGAACGCGCCCCGGATGAAGGCCCAGGCCAGGTTCACGAAGTCGAACCGGTCGCGCCACAGCGTGATCCGCCCGTCGTGCACCTCGAAGGTGCCGCACACCCAGAACGCGGCGTCCACCGGCCCGAGCGAGATGATGTCGGTTCGCTCGGTCAGCACCGTGGGGCCGTGGGTCGCGACGTTGTCGTACCGCACCTCGAAGCCGCTGCCCCACCGCGCGAGGCCGCGCAGCTGACGCTCCACTGCCGGCACGCCGCGGGCCGGAGGGAACGGCACGTTCTGGTAGACGATCTCGGGAGCGAGCAGCTCGACGGCCGCGTCGATGTCGAAGCGCTCGAGGGCACCGAGGAAGTCGCGCACCACCTCCGCCTCCGCCACCACGTCCTGCTCTGCCATGTCGCCTCCCCGATGCTGCCGGCAACACCGATTCTGTCCGCCGGATGCGCATCGTCGCAGCCCCGATCTCCTCGTGCCGCGCGCGGGGCACCTGCCGCGAGCGCCGGGCGGGCGCGGCCGAGCCGCCCGCCCGCCCGGATCGCGCCGCAGTCAGGGCAGTCTGCGTCCCTCGCCCACGCCGGGCTCGGCTCGCACCTCCGCATCCGTGCGGCGCTCCGTCGCCGTCGTGGCGGCCGGGCGCTCCTCGACGACCCGGTGCTCGGCCACTGGAGCGTCGTACGGTGCCCGGGCCCACACAGGGCGCGGCAGGCCACCGCCGAGCACCCCGCCGACGACGGCCACGACGAGCCCGCCGAGCAGCGACCAGAAGGTCGCCCAGAGCGGATCCGCGCCCCACTCGCTGAGCGGTGCCGCGGTGAAGCCGAACACCTCCAGGGAGTTCGGCACGTCGAGCAGCAGCGTGCCGATCAGGATGAGGCCCCACACTGCCAGCCCGTTGATGAGGCCGAGGCCGGTGCCGCCGTGGCCGCTCATCCACCCGGCGAGGAGCCCGCCGGCGAAGAGGCCCACCAGCGACGAGGCGAGCCCGAACCAGTGCAGGTTCCGGGAGACGAAGTCGATGTCCGACCCGTCAGCCAGGGCCACCCAGAGCGCGTTGAACAGGAACAGGATGGCGAGGCCGACGATCGCGCCGGCGAACACGGCTCCCCAGCGGATCAGTGAGGGCGCCGCTGCTGCCCGCGCTTCGGGAACGACAGCCATGATCGTCCTCCTTCGACGAGGTGTGCTGTCGTCGCCGCGACTACCCGTCGTGACGGCGGTAACTCCGGTCTTTCTGTGGAGAGCGGGGCGTACGGGCGGCAACAGCCACGTTCTGCGGTCGTGCGACTGCAGTCTGAGGTCTCGGGGTACGCCGACGGCACCCACCGGGTAGGAGTGCGGCCGATGGGTGAGCACGTGGACGCCATCGTGGTCGGGATGGGACCCGGCGGCGAGGTGGTGGCCGGTCGCCTCCTCGCCGCGGGCCGGAGCGTCGCGGTCGTGGAGCGCGAGCTGATCGGCGGGGAGTGCGCCTACTGGGCATGCGTGCCCTCGAAGTCGGTCCTGCGGCCCCCGGAGGCCGCCGACGAGGTCGCCCGGGCGGCAGGCGTGCAGGGCGCGCGGCTCGACTGGCCGGCGGCGCGGGATCACCGGGACTACATGGTCCGCCATCTGGACGACGCCGCGCAGGTGGACGCCTACGCGCGACGCGGCGGGGTGGTCGTGAAGGGTGAGGCCCGAGTGGCCGGCCCCGGGCGGGTCATGGTCGGGGAGCGGGAGCTGACGGCGGACGACGTGATCGTCGCCACCGGTTCGACCCCGAACGTCCCGCCCATCGACGGTCTCGACGCCGTGACCGCCTGGACCAACCGCGAGACGTACTCGACGGCGGAGCTGCCGGAGCGGGCGGTGATCGTGGGCGGGAGCTCGGTGGGTGTCGAGACCGCGTGGTTCCTCGCCCGCTTCGGCGTGGCCACCACCGTGGTCGAGGTCCGGGACCGGCTGCTGGCGGCCGAGGAGCCGCGGCTGGGCGAGCTGGCCGCCGGTCACCTGCGGGAGATCGGGGTCGAGGTCCGCACCGGGACGACCCCGCAGCGCGCCCATCGCCGCGGTGCCGACAGCGTGCTCGCCCTCGACGGCGGCGGCGAGGTCGCCGGCGACGTCGTGATCATCGCCACGGGGAGGTCGCCTCGGACCGCCGGCCTGGGTCTCGAGAACGCCGGCGTCGCCCTGGGCGACCGGGGCGAGGTCGTGGTGGATGCATCGTGTCGCGCGGCCGACGGCGTCTGGGCCGTCGGCGACGTCACGGGGATCATGCCGTTGACCCACGTCGCCAAGTACCAGGGGCGCGTGGCGGCGGACGGCATCCTCGGCCACCCCCGCACCGCCCGCTACGAGGGCATCCCGCGCGTGGTGTTCGCCGAGCCGGAGATCGCGGCGGTCGGTCCTACGCGCGAGCAGGCCGAGGAGCGGGGCGTGCGAACCGCGGCGGCGGAGGTCGACCTGGCCGATGCGATCACCCGCCCCTGGACCTACGAGACCGACCCCCGGGGCCGCCTGGGCCTGGTCGCGGACGCCGATCGCAGGGTCCTCGTCGGTGCGTGGGCCGTGGCGCCGCACGCGGGGGAGTGGATCCACCAGGCGGCGCTGGCGATCAGGACCTCGCTTCCGATCGAGGTGCTGCTCGACCAGGTCCCGCAGTTCCCCACGTACAGCGAGGGCTACCTGAGCGCGCTCGAGAAGCTGCCGCTCGGCAGCCCCGTCGGGGCTGCCCGGTCATAGCGAGCGCCCGGTCCGGGCGACAGCGCCCGGTCCTGGCGACAGCGCTACGGCGCCCGCTCCTCGCCGACGTTCGGGCCCGGCTGCGCCACCACGATGTGGCACACGAACGGGGCGGCGACCGAGCCCGAGGGGTCGGTGAACGGGGCGAGCACCTCGCGGGCCCCATCGCGGATCCGCTGGTGGACCACGTCGTCGATCCGGTCGGCGAGGGGCGAGCCCTCGACCTCGGTGGCGACCAGCGCATCGGCGGAGCGGAACCGCGCGGTGCCCCGCCGGGTTCGTGCGGCGACCACCGCGAGGCCCGCCTCCTCGATCGAGGACGAGAGGGTGGCGAGGTCGCCGCAGCGCCAGTAGGTGCCGAGGAGCGAGACGGCCTCCGGCCCCGCATGCCGGGCCGCCATCTCGACGAAGGGCCCGTACGCCGGCTGCGCGTCCAGGGAGGCGGGGACAACCAGCGCGACCGTGCCGCCGGTGGCCGCCACCCGCCCCATCTCCCGGAGCGCCGCGACATCGTCGGGGAAGAACATCAGCGCCATCTGGCAGAGCACCGCGTCGAAGGAGCCGTCGTCGAAGGGCAGGGCCGCGGCGTCGGCCCGGCGCCAGGTGAGGTCGGGGCGGATGCGCCCGGCCACGGTCAGCATCGCCTCGTTGCGGTCGACCCCGACGACGCGGCCGCCCGGCCCGACGCGATCGGCCGCGGTGCGGGCGACGATTCCGGTGCCACAGGCGACGTCGAGGACGCGCTGTCCGGTCATGACGTCGGCCGCATCGACGAGATGGGGCGCCCACTCGGCGAAGATCGCGGGCACGAACCTCTCCTCGTACGCCTCTGCCGCCTCCAGCGGGATCTCGAAGGTCTCGGGTGAGCTGGACATGGGACAACGGTGACGGGAGGCCGGCGGTTCCGCATCCTCAGGACGGCTCGATCCCGGCCCGGCCGGCATGGTCAGACCTGACCACCTGGCGGCGCCACTCAGGCTCAGATCAGGCCGCGCTCGTAGGCGTACGCGGTGGCGGCAGCGCGCGAGGTCGCACCCACCTTGGCGAACGTGTTGCTCAGGTGCCGGGCCACGGTGTGCTCGCTCACCAGCAGCGCGGCGCCGATCTCCCTGTTGGTGCGTCCCTGGGCGACGAGGCGAAGGACCTCGACCTCGCGCGCGGTCAGCGGGGTGGGGCCCGGCTCGCCCGCCAGCAGCGCATCGACCCGCTCGCCATCCGGCCGCGCCCCGAGGCGGCCGAAGGTCATGCGAGCCGCCCGGAGCTCGAGCACGGCCGTGTCCTCGTCGCCCGCAGCGCGGGCAGCGGTGCCGATCAGCACCTGCGTGCGGGCGGCGTCGTAGGCGAGGCCCAGTCGCTGGCACGTGGCGCACGCGGCGCGCAGAGGCGGGAGCGCCGCGGTCGCTTCACCCCGGGCCAGCAGCACCTGCCCCTCGGCCGCCCCTGCGATGGCGCCGAGATACGGGTTGGGCGAGGCATCGGCGAGGGTCACGAGCTCGTGCGCCGACCGCTGCGCCTCCGCCGGCTCGCCGAGCCGGAGCTCCGCTTCGACCCGGGCCGCGAGCAGCTGGGCGCGCCGGAGCGGCGAGGCCGGGCCCGGGGTCAGCGCGAGGCGGAGGGCCGTGGCCGCGGCGGCGTGCCGGCCCTGTGCCACCCTCACCAGGGCCAGGCCGGGCTGCGGGGCACGCCCGAGCTGATGGGCCCGCACGAACGACTCCTCCGCCCCGTCGAGGTCACCGGTGAGCCGCTTGATCTCGCCGACGAGGTAGTACGCCTCGCCGGCGTACCGGGGGTCGTACGTGTCGAGCTCGGCGCAGGCCCGCCGGGCGTCGGCGGCGGCGGTGTCCCAGTCTCCACGCAGGCACGACAGCTCGACGGAGTACACCCGGCAGAGCCCCGGGTACATGCGGCCCTCCCAGAGGCCGCCGCACCAGCGCATGGCGGCGTCGCTCCACTGTGCGGCCCGGTCGAGGTCGGCGAGGTCGTGGCATGTCGAGAGCAGGTTGCAGAACACCCAGCCCGTGTAGAGCGGGTCGATCTCGCGGTTGACGACCGCCACCATCGCCTCGTCGAGAAGGGCCATCCCCTCGTCGACGTCGCCCACCGCGCACAGCGCCCGCCCGGTCGCCTGGAGGGCCATCGCCAGCAGATCGTCGTCGGCGAGCACGCGGGCGGCCCGCAGCGCCCGCCGGGCGTGAGCCAGCGCGGCGCCGGCCTCGCCCTCGGCGAGCGCGCGGTCGGTCTCCGCCACCGCCACCCAGCCGGTGGCCCGGGCGCCGCCGGTTTCCGCGTGACGGCGGGAGCGCCCGAGCCAGCCGTTGGCGACCGCGGTCTCGCCCACCAGGAAGTGGTCGTAGAACAGGCGCCACGCCGCGAGGGCAGCTGCCTCCGCGGCTCCGGCGCCCACGTGGGCGGCGTACGCCTCACGACGTGCGGCGACCGAGGCGTCCGGCTGGTCGAGCCAGAACAAAGCGTCGGCGAGCCGGTCGAGGTCCTGCGGGGTCAGCCCGGCGCGGGTCCGTGCCGTCAGCTCCTCGTAGGTCTGCCGCCACGTCACGTGCCCGCCAGGTGGCTCCCGCGCTCCGGACACGCCAGCAGCGTACCCGGGGCGCACCGGAGGACCGGCGGTGCCCGGCAACGGGAGGCGGTGCACGATCCGCCCGCTGGTCGCGCCTCGGCCACGGAACCGATGCGCTAGTCGCTGAACACGTCGACCAGCAGCGGGCCGAGGAGATCACGCAGCGACACCATCCCGGCCACCCTGCCACCCTCGTCGATCACCGGGACGTGGCGGATGCCGTCACCGAACATGAGACCGAGGATGTCGAGGAGCCGATCATCGGGCCGTGCCGCAGCGACGGCGGAGGTCATCGCCTCCCCGGCCGTGACCGTGTCGGGATCGGCGCCCCGGGCCAGGTCGGTGACGATGTCGCGCTCCGAGATGACGCCGGCCGCGTCGTTCACCGTCCCGACGATCGCGGCTCCCACCGATCTCTCCGACAGCGTCCGGGACACCTCCCGGAGCGTCTTGTCCGGCCGGACGATGACCGGGGGTCGGACCAGATCACGCGCACGGTCTCGGAGGGTGACGGTCATCGCACAGCTCCTCGTCGATCCGCCGGGCGCCCGCGCACCGAACTCCCGCGCCCAACCATAGGGACCAGCGTCCGGTGCTGGGTGAGCGGGCCCTGGCGGACGACGGCTGAGAGGGCCGCGCGGTCACTCGGTGCCAGCGGCGTCGGCACGCATGACCAGCACGGGACACGGTGCGTGGCGGATCACGTAGTCCGAGACCGACCCGAGCAGCGCCCGGGTGATGCCGCTGCGGCCGCGCGAGCCGACGATGACGACAGATGCCGGCAGTTCGGCGGCGAGGTCGCAGAGCGCGTGGCCGGGGTCGCCGCGCACAACCCGGGTCTCGACGTGGTCGGCACCGAGGGCGTGGACCGTCTCGGCGGCGATCTCCTCGCCCTCCCGCACGCGCTCGCGCTCGAGCTGGGTCATCGTCTCGGGCGAGACCACGCCGCCGGCGAACCCGGTGCCGGTCACCAGCGCCGGATCGACGTCCTCGATGGCGGTGGCGACCACGACGCGATCGGGCCTGCCGAGCAGTGCCAGGCCGGCCGACGCCGCGTGGAGGGCGAGGTCGGACCCGTCGGTCCCGATGAGGACCACACGCTGCATGTCGCGCAGTGTGGCACAGTTGGTCGGCATGGCGGCCGATCCGCGAGACAGCTCCGGCGTGCTCGACGGGCGCGTCGCCGTGGTGACCGGCGCCAGCAGGGGCATCGGGGAGGCGATCGCGCACCGCCTCGCCGCCGCCGGTGCCGCCGTGGCGGTGTCGGCCCGCACGGTGGAGGAGGGGGACCATCCCCTGCCGGGGAGCCTGACCACGACAGTCCGGGCGATCACCGACGCCGGGGGGACTGCCGTGGCGGTGTCGGCCGACCTCGGGCGACCCGAGGATCGCGGCGCCCTCGTCGCCGAGGTCACGCGCACCCTGGGCCCGGTGGACATCCTCGTCAACAACGCGGCCGTCACCTACTTCGGCCTTGTCGAGACGTTCGATGCCGGCCGCTACGGCACGATGTTCGAGGTCCAGGTCCGAGCGCCGTTCGAGCTGTGCCAGCTCGTGCTGCCCGGCATGCGTGAACGCGGGCGCGGCTGGATCCTCAACATCTCCTCAGGTGCGGCCCGCCACCCCCAGGGCCCTCCCTACGGCCAGCTGCTCCCGGGCGGAACGGTGTACGGCATGTGCAAGGCGGCGCTGGAGAGGTTGACCACCGGCCTGGCCGCCGAGGTGTTCGGCAGCGGCATCGCCGTCAACGCGCTCTCGCCCGCCGGGCTCGTGGGGACGCCGGGGGTGGTGCACCACGGCCTCGACCGGCGTGTACCAGCGGAGGCGCTCGAGCCGCCCGAGGTGATGGCCGAGGCCGCGCTCGTCCTCTGCTCCGGCGATCCGGCGCAGCTCACCGGACGGGTCACCACCTCCCGCCGGCTGCTGGACGAGGCGGGGTTCGCGGCGCCCGCAGACGCCTCGCGGTCCGGGGCGCGGGGGGCGACGCCGTGACGCCGACGGGCAGCGATCGCCCGGATCGCACGTTGCGGGGCGCCGCCGCCGTCGTCGGGGTCGCCGACGACGTGTCCCCGACGGGCGAGCTCGACCGTCACGGACGCCCCCTCGAGGCCGCGATGGTCCGGGCCGCGCTGGACGACGCCGGCCTGACCATCGGCGACGTCGACGGCGTGTGCTACGCGGGTTTCGCCGGCGGGCTGGCGGAGTACCTGGGCGTGAGGGCCCGATACCTCGACGGCACCACCGTGGGGGGCTCCAGCTTCGAGCTCCACGTCGAGCACGCCGCCGCAGCCATCGCCGCCGGGCTCTGCGAGGTGGTCGTGGGCGTCTACGCCGCGACCCCGCGCAGCGATCGGCGGCGCCACGGTGGCGGGGACGGCGGTCGCCGACCGCCGATGCCCGGGCCCAACCCCCAGCTCGAATGGGAGCTGCCCTACGGGCTGCGGATGCCGATGGGCGCGTACGCGCTGGCTGCCAGCCGGCACATGGCCGCCTACGGCACCACGTCGGAGCAGCTGGCCCGGATCGCCGTCGACACCCGGCGGTGGGCCGCCCTCAATCCCCGGGCGCGCTACCGCGACCCGATCACGATCGACGACGTGCTGGCCTCGCCGATGCAGTCCTCACCGTTGCACCTGCTCGACTGCTGCCTCGTCACCGACGGTGCGGGGGCGTTCGTGCTCACGTCCGCCGCCCGGGCGCGCGACCTGCGCAAGCCGCCCGTGTACGTGCTCGGCGCAGCGACCTGCACCGACCACGGGATGATCAGCACGATGCCCGACCTCGCCACCACCGCCGGCGCCGTGTCCGGTCCGGCGGCGTTCGCCGTGGCGGGGATCAAGCCGGGCGACGTCGACGTGCTCATGGGCTACGACTCGTTCACGATCACCGCGCTGCTGCACGTCGAGGACCTCGGGTTCTGTGGGAAGGGCGAGGGCGGGGCGTTCGTCGAGGACGGCGCGCTCGGCCCCGGGGGCTCGCTGCCGATGAACACCAACGGCGGCGGTCTCTCGTACACCCACCCCGGCCAGTACGGGATGTTCCTGCTGGTCGAGGCCACCCGGCAGCTGCGTGGCGAGTGCGGCGAGCGTCAGGTGGACGGGCCGCAGGTGGCCGTCGCGCACGGCTCCGGGGGCGTGCTCTCGACGATGGGCACCGTCGTGCTGGGCACGGAGGCGACCCTGTGAGCGACGCGCCCCGGCTGCTCGAGCCGCCCGCCTCCGAGGAGGCGGAGCCGTTCTGGGAGGCCACCCGCCGCGGTGAGCTGGTCCTGCCGTGGTGCAGGGCCTGCGACCGCCCCTTCTGGTACCCGCGCAAGGTGTGTCCCGCCTGCCTCGGTGACGACATCGACTGGCGACCGTCGGCCGGCGTGGGGGAGGTGTACGCGGTGAGCGTCCAGCACCGGCCGGGGCCCGGTCGCGACCCCGCCGACGGGCCCTACGCGGTGGCACTGGTCGACCTGCCCGAAGGCGTCCGGATCATGACCAACATCGTCGGCTGCCCGCCCGACGAGGTCACGGTGGGCACCGCGGTCCGCGTGGCCTGGCGCGAGCTCTCGGACGGGAGGAAGCTGCCGCAGATGGTGCCCGACTGACGGTCGGTCGGGGGCGCACGAGGAGGGGGGTCGCAGCGCATGGCGATGCAGATCGACCTCGGCCCGGAGGCCGAGCGGTTTCGCGAGGAGCTCCGCCGCTGGTTGGAGGCCAACCGACCGGACGGCCTCGATCCCGAGGCGGCCGATCGCGGCCCGGCCGCGGCGGCTGACCCGGCGCTGCGGGCCTGGGCCGACCGGTTGCACGAGGCCGGGTACATGTGCGTGGCCTGGCCGGAGGAGTACGGGGGCCGTGGGCTCAGCGGCGTCGAGGTCGCGGTGATGAACGAGGAGTTCGCCCGGGCCGGTGTCCCAAGGGTGACGCGGGGGATGGGGGAGTGGCTCGTCGGGCCGTCGATCATCGTGCACGGCACCGCGGAGCAGAAGGCTCACTTCCTCCCGCGGATCATCGACGGCACCGACAGGTACTGCCAGGGCTTCTCCGAGCCCGACGCCGGCTCGGATCTGGCCGGCCTCCGCACCCGCGGGGTCGTCGACGGCGACGAGGTGGTCGTCACGGGCCGGAAGGTGTGGACCTCGGGTGCCCAGGTGGCGACCATGATGTTCTGCCTCTGCCGGACCGACCCGGACGCGCCCAAGCACCGGGGGATCTCCTACGTGCTCGTGCCCATGCGGCGCCCGGACGGCACCCCGAACGGCATCGAGGTGCGCCCGCTCCGGCAGATGACCGGCGGCAGCGGCTTCACCGAGACGTTCATCGACGGGGCCCGTGCCCCGCTGTTCAACGTGATCGGCGGCCTGCACGACGGCTGGCGGGTCGCGATGACGACGCTGGGCAACGAGCGGGGCGGCACCGCCACCACCCAACACGTGCGCTACCAGCGGCAGTTCCGCCGGCTGGTCGACGAGGCGCGGGCCCGGGGACGCGCCGACGACCCGGTGGTGAGGCAGAAGCTCGCCTGGGCCGACACGCATGCCGAGATCATGCGGTACGCCGGGCTCCGGACGCTCGCGGAGGTGGTGGCCCGCCGCGAGCCCGGGCCGGGCGCCTCGGTCAACAAGATGTTCTGGTCGGAGTACGCACGTGACGTGGGCGAGTGGGCGATGGATCTCCGCGGCGCGGATGCGCTCATTCGCCCGGACGATGGGGACGGCTACGACCTCGACCGGTGGCAAGCGGCGTTCCTCGGCAGCCGCTCGGGGACGATCTGGGGTGGCACCGCCGAGGTGCAGCGCAACATCGTGGGCGAGCGGGTGCTCGGCCTGCCCAAGGAGCCGCAGCCCGAGCAGGAGGAGCGGCGGTGACCGGCGCCGCGCCCGGTTCGGGACTCTGCGAGGGTCGGGTCGCCGTGGTCACGGGAGCGGGCGGGGGCATCGGCCGGGGACACGCCCTGGAGCTGGTGCGCCAGGGAGCATGCGTGGTCGTCAACGACCTGGGCACCACCGTGCGGGGCGACGGGAGCGACGCGCGTGCCGCCGAGGCCGTGGTCGAGGAGATCGAGGCAACCGGCGGGGCCGCGGTGGCCAACATCGACGACGTGGCCGACTGGGACGGCGCGCGGCGCCTGGTCGACGCGGCGATCGACAGCTTCGGCCGCCTCGACGTCCTGGTGTGCAACGCCGGCATCCTCCGCGACCGGATGCTGTTCAACATGACCGAGGACGAGTGGGACGCCGTCGTGCGGGTGCACCTCAAGGGCACGTTCGCCCCGCTTCACTGGGCCGCCCGGCACTGGCGTGAGCGCGCCAAGGCCGGCGAGCAGGTGGACGGGCGCGTCATCACCACCTCGTCGACGTCCGGGCTGTTCGCCAACCCCGGCCAGGGCAACTACGGCGCGGCCAAGTCCGGGATCGCCACCCTGTCGATCATCGCCGCGAAGGAGCTGGGGCGGTACGGGGTGACCGTGAACGCCATCGCGCCGGGCGCCCGGACCCGGATGACCCAGGGCCTCCGCCCGGGGTGGGAGGCGCCGCCTCCGGGGACGTGGGATCCCTCCGCTCCCGAGAACGTGGCCCCGCTCGTCGCCTGGCTCGCCAGCGTGCGATCCGCCGGCATCACCGGGCAGGTGTTCCTGGTCGGTGGCGGCAGGGTCGCCGTGGCCGAGGGCTGGCGGCGCGGTCCCGGCATCGACCGGGAGGCGCGCTGGGACCCCGCCGAGCTCGACGAGGTGGTCCCCGGGCTGGTTGCCCGGGCCGAGGCGGAGGTGCCGCCGGGCGACGCGCCCGGGTAGGAACGTGCCGGCCTCCGGGGTAGGAAGGGATGCGGCACAGACGACCGGACCCGGAGGCCGAGCGGAGAGGCCTGGACGTGGACGCTGAACGGTACGAGATCCACCCGGTGCGCGAGGCGGCCGCACCGTGACCGTCACGGTTGGGCCGGGGACGTACGATGCGCTGGTCGTGGACCTTGACGGGGTCGTGACCGACACCGCGTCGGTGCACGCCGCCGCGTGGAAGCACCTGTTCGACGGCTACCTGGCGGGCCGCGCCGAGCGGACCGGGGAGCCCTTCGTTCCCTTCGAGCCCGACGACTACCGGCGCCATGTGGATGGCAAGCCCCGCTACGACGGCGTCCGCGACTTCCTGGCATCCCGCGGGATCACGCTGCCCGAAGGCCACCCCGACGACCCGCCCGACCGCGAGACCGTGTGCGGTCTCGGCAATCGCAAGGACGCCGCCTTCAACGAGCGGCTGGCACGCGAGGGGGTGACGGTGTTCGACACGACCGTCGAAGTGCTGCGCCGCGCACGCCGGGCGGGGATGGGGGTCGCGCTGTTCTCCTCGAGCCGCAACACGCGTCGGGTCCTGCACCGAGCGGGGCTGGAGCACCTGTTCGACGCGATCGTCGACGGCGTGGACGCCGGGGAGCTCGGCCTGCCCGGCAAACCCCACCCCGCGGTCCCGCTCGAGGCCGCGACGCGCGTCGGTGCCAAGCCCGAGCGCACGGTGCTCGTCGAGGACGCGGTGGCCGGTGTCGAGGCGGGCCGGCGGGGAGGGTTCCGCCTCGTGGTCGGTGTCGACCGGACCGGCCACGGCGACGAGCTGCGTGCGCACGGCGCCGATGTGGTGGTCACCGACCTGGCGGAGATCGAGGTGCAGGACGAATGACCGGCTGGGAGCTGAACTACACCGGGTACGACCCCGCCAGCGAGCCCCTGCGCGAGGCGCTGTGCACGCTGGGGAACGGGTTCTTCGGCACGCGGGGCGCAGCGCCGGAGTCCCGGGCCGACGACGTGCACTACCCGGGCACGTACATCGCCGGGATCTACAACCGGCTCACGACCCACCTCGAGGGCCAGGACATCGAGAACGAGTCGCTGGTGAACGTGCCCAACTGGCTGCCGCTGACGTTCCGCGTCGAGGACGGGCCCTGGTTCTCGATCGACGACGTGGAGGTTCTCGACTACGTGCTGTCGCTCGAGATCCGCCGGGGGGTGCTGGTGCGGCGCGTCCGGTTCCGCGACGGCGACGGGCGCGAGACCGCGCTGAGCCAGCGACGGATCGTGCACATGGCCTGCCCGCACCAGGCGGCGCTCGAGACGACGATCCGGGCGGAGAACTGGTCCGGGGATGTGACCGTGCGGTCGGCCATCGACGGCTCGGTGCGCAACACCGGGGTGGCGCGCTACCGCCGCTTGGCCGACCGGCACCTCGATGTCGTGAGCCTCGACGCCCCGGAGGAGGACACCGTGCTCCTGCGGGCGCGCACGGTTCAGTCGGGCATCGACGTGGTCGAGGCGGCCCGCACGCGGCTGTGGATCGACGACGAGGAGGCGCAGGTGGAGCGCCGGACGTCGCTCGAGGCACCCACCGCGGCCCAGGAGCTGTCGGTCCGGCTCGAGGAGGGCTCGACCTGCCGGATCGAGAAGGTCGTGGCCCTGTTCACGTCGCGCGATCTCGCGATCTCCGAGCCCGGCTCCGCGGCCGTGGTCGAGGTGGGGCACGCTGCGACGTTCGCCCAGATGCTGGAGCGCCACGTGCTGGAGTGGGACGACCTGTGGCGACGGTTCGAGGTCTTCGTCGAGGGCGTCGAGCGCTCACCGGAGGTGCTCAACCTTCACCTGTTCCACCTCTTGCAGGTCGCGTCGCCCAACACGACCGACCTCGACGTGGGCATCCCCGCTCGTGGCCTGCACGGCGAGGCCTACCGGGGGCACATCTTCTGGGACGAGCTCTTCATCTTCCCGCTCCTCAACTACCGCCTCCCCGAGATCGCCCGCAGCCTGCTCCGCTACCGCGAGCGGCGCCTGCCCGCTGCCCGCTTGGCGGCTGCGGAGGCCGGTTTGCGGGGTGCGATGTTCCCGTGGCAGTCGGGCTCGAGCGGGCGTGAGGAGAGCCAGGTGGTCCA
Source organism: Acidimicrobiia bacterium (assembly GCA_046537875.1). GTDB lineage: Bacteria > Actinomycetota > Acidimicrobiia > Acidimicrobiales > VFJN01 > JBKHJZ01. The sequence continues at coordinate 13,383 of JBKHJZ010000060.1, forward strand.
CCTCAACCCGCGCTCGGGACGGTGGATCCCCGACGACAGCCACCGCCAGCGCCACATCGGCTCGGCGATCGCCTACAACGTGTGGCAGTTCTTCCAGGTGACGCAGGACGTCGACTTCCTGGTGCATTCGGGGGTCGAGCTCTTCATCGAGATCGCCCGGTTCTGGGCGAGCATGGCCGCCTACGATCCGATCGACGACCGCTACGACATCTGCGGTGTGGTGGGCCCCGACGAGTTCCACGACCACGATCCCAACTGGGAGGGCCCGGGGCTCCGGAACAACGCCTACACCAACGTCATGGCGGCCTGGGTGCTGATGCATGCACCGCTCGTGCTCGAGCCGGTCGCCGGCATGCAGCGCGAGGGCCTCGTCGACCGGCTCGGGATCGTGCGCGAGGAGCTCGAGCTGTGGGACGACATCAGCCACAAGATCCGCGTGCCGTTCCATGACGGCGGCATCATCAGCCAGTTCCAGGGCTACGAGGCGCTCGAGGAGCTCGACTGGATCGGCTACTGCGAGCGCTACGGCGACATCCAGCGCCTCGACCGGATCCTCGAAGCCGAGGACGACTCGGTCAACCGGTACAAGGCGTCGAAGCAGGCGGACGTGCTGATGCTGTTCTACCTGCTCTCGGTCGAGGAGCTCGGCAGCCTCTTCGACCGCCTCGGCTACCGGTTCGACGACGAGATGCTGCGGCGGAACATCGACTACTACCTGCAGCGCACGTCGCACGGCTCGACCCTGTCGCAGGTCGTGCACTCCTGGGTGCTCGCCCGTTCCGACCGCCGGAAGTCACTCGATCTGTTCCGGCGGTCGCTCGAGAGCGACATCTCCGACATCCAGGGAGGCACGACCCCGGAAGGCATCCACCTCGGCGCCATGGCCGGCACCGTCGATCTGGCCGGGCGCGGCTACGGGGGCATGGAGGTGCGCGACGGCGTCCTCCACTTCAAGCCGAGCGTGCCGGAGGGCATCGACCGGATCGAGTTCAGGATCTACTACCGGCACCGCTGGATCACGGTGTCGCTCGAGGACGGCCACCTGCGCCTGATGTCGGAGCAGACCGCCCGGCCGCCGGTCACCGTGGCGTTCCACGAGGAGGTCGCTGAGCTGGGTTCGGGCGGAACCGTCACGTTCAAGCGGCGATAGGGGTCACCCCGTCGCCGAGCGCTCGGCCACCGCGCGGTGGACCTCGTCCATGTCGAGGTCCCGGACCTGGCGGATCAGGTCGTCGAGGACGGGAGCCGGCAGCGCCCCGGGCTGGGAGAAGACCAGCACGCCCTCGCGGAACACCATGAGGGTGGGGATGGACATGATCCCCGCCGTCCCGGCCAGCTCCCGCTCGGCCTCGACGTCGACCTTGGCGAAGGTGATGTCGTCGTTCTTCTCGGCCGCGGCCTCGAACACCGGGGCGAACATGTGGCACGGACCGCACCACGACGCCCACCAGTCGACGAGCACGATGTCGTTGCCGGTGATGGTCTCCTCGAAGCTGTCTCGAGTCAGGTGAACGGGGTTCATGAACACGCCTCTCCTCGTCATCGCGGTCCCCGATGTCAACAGATATACCCCAAGGGGTATTCCATCGGGTCGGGCGCGGTGCGCCGGACGCGCTGTGGGGGCCGGCCCGGTGGACCGGCCCCCACGTGCGGTTCGGGGGATGACGCGCACAGCGCCGGTCAGCCGGTGCTGACCTCGATCGACACGGGCACCGCGTTGGTGATCACGTCGTAGACGGCGGACCGCGAGCGGGACTGCTCGACCAGCCCGCGCAGGACCTCGTCGGGCGCGTCCCCCTTCACGGTGAAGTGCACCGAGATGTTCTGGTAGCCGTTGCGCACCCCCTTCTGGGTGCCGAGGATGCCGTTCAGGTCGATGTCGCCCTTGAGCGTCGACCGCACCTCGGTGAGCTTCACGCCCCTGGCCGCCGCACTGTTCACGAGGCCCGCGGTGATGCAGGCGGCCAGGCCGTGCAGCAGGAACTCGACCGGCGTGGGACCGTTGTCCTTGCCCACCAGCACGGCCGGGTGGTCGGCATCGAACGTGAACGTGCGCTCGTGTGCCCGCTCCTCGCCCACGCCGAAGAAGTCGCCGATGGTGCTTCGGCTGTGGGTGCCGCTGACCCACTCGTTGCGGGCCCGGAACTGGAACTTGGCCGCCTCGGGCGCCTGCTTCACCGCGTCGAGCGTGGCGAAGAGGGTGGCGGTGTCGACGCCGTTGCGCACCGCCTCGCTGGTCTGGGTGTTGCTCATGTCGATGTCTCCTTCTGGTTGGGGTTGATGGCGGAGAACGTCAGGCGACCGCTAGAAGGCGCTCGCCGGGGACCGGCCGGGCGGCCAGCGCGGTCGCCTCGGCATCGATGGCCGGGCTCAGCCGTTTCTGGAGCGCCACGAACTCGGACAGCGGCGGGAAGGCGGCCAGCGCACAGGTGATCTCGAAGATCTCCCGCAGCGCCTCGTTCCGCGCCCGCTCGTAGCCGGCGAGCGCAGTGGTCTCGTCCTGGTCGCCCCGCAGCGTGGCGTCGAGCGCCACGGCCAGCAGCTCGGCATCCCGGAACGCATCGCTGATGCCGTGGCCCGTGATCGCGTCGCGGTGGTAGCCGGCGTCGCCCACGAGCGCCCAGCCCGGACCGAACGCCCGGCGCACCTGGTTGGGCAGCCGCAGGGCGCCGCGCACCGGTGAGGTCCGGTGCCCGGTGCGCACGCGGGCCGCCAGCTGGGGAGCGGCCCGCTCCAGCATCTCGTCGAAGGCGGCGGCGGGCGAGTCGTGGCGGCGGCGGATCGCCTCGGCGTCGTCCGAGGGGCTGCACACCCAGATGCACGCCTCGCCGTCGTTGGTGGGGAAGACCCCTGCGAACGCCCGGTCGCCGACGTGGTACTCGAAGCCGTCCCACGGGACGCCCGCGTAGTAGGCGTAGTGGGTGGCTCCCTCCGAGCGCCGGGCCTCGTCGACGGGCGCACCGACGGAGCGGGCGATCCTCGACTTCAGCCCGTCTGCCCCGACGACGAACGTGGCGTCGAGCTCGAGGGCGTTGCCGTCGCGATCGCGGGCCGACACGCCGGCCACCCGGCCGGCCGGGTCGTGGCGCACGCCAGTGACCGTGACGCCGAAGCGCACGTCGGCGCCGGCGTCGGCGGCGGCGTCGGCGAGCACCGTGTCGAGCGCGTAGCGCCGGGGTGCCACCAGGTGGTCGACGCCCGCGCTCTCCTTGATCCGTCGGGTGACGGTCTCACCGGCGATGTGGAACGAGACCGTGCGGATGGGGGGTGCCCCGGTGGCCAGGACGTCGCCCAGGAGGCCCCAGCGGTTGAGCTGGACGACACCGCTGCGGGAGAGCGCGTGGGTCGACAGCGTGTCGCTCGGGAAGACCGCCCGGTCGAGGACCACCACGTCGTGGCCCATGCGGGCCAGCAGCAGCGCGGTGG
>JBKHJZ010000250.1:0-4049 GCA_046537875.1 Acidimicrobiia bacterium
CCCACCACCGGGAGCCCCGGCGACCCCCCATCCCCGGCCGGCGACCCGCCGCCGCCCGCCACCGACACCTCCCCCACCACCGGGAGCCCCGGCGACCCCCCATCCCCGGCCGGCGACCCGCCGCCGCTCGCCACCGACACCTCCCCCACCGCCGGGAGCCCCGGCGATGCCGGCTCGGGCGCAGCCTGGTCGGTCGGCAGCACCGGCACGGCCGCCAGCAGCGCCGACAGCGCGTGCTGCTGGTCGTCCATCTGGGTGACGCCCCCGTGGAACCACGCACCCCGGGCCAGCCCGGGCCTGCCGGCCTCCGCCGCCTCCGCGGCCGTGACCTGGCGGTCCACCAGCATCCCCGCCACGCAGCGCAGCCGCTCGGCGATGGCGTCCCGCTCGCCCGCCAGGCGGCGGGCGGCCTCGCTGCCCGCCCGCCCCGGATCGCCCGCGAGCGACCAGAGCGCACCGAGCCCCTCGCCGAGCGTGCCGACCCCGGCCCCGAGCGCCGGTGGCCCCCGCAGCACCCAGCGGTTGAGCCCCTCGCCGGTGCGCTGCGACTCGTAGCGCACCTGGACGCCGAAGATGCCCGCCAGCCGCAGCGCGTACGCCAGCTCGTCCTCGCCCTGGCCGGGTCCGGCCGCCTGCGCCATCCGGGCCAGCCCGTACGCAGCCCAGTGGTCGGACGTGGGTGGGAACCGATCCTCCGCGGCGTCACGCCGGGTCGCCAGGTAGCGCCCGATGCGGCCGGCGGTGGCCTCCCAGCCACCGGCCGGATCGACGTGGGCGAGCAGGGCGAGCGCGAAGTAGGTCTCGCCGGTGAAGAACGGCGAGTACTCACCCGGGACCGCGCGGGCCGACCGCACGTCCCACCGGGCGGCCACCGCCCCCGAGGGCTCGGTCATCGCCACCAGGAAGCGCCCGAGCTCTGTCATCTCGTCGTCGAAGCGGCCGTCGCCGGTAGCCGACTCCCGGATGGCGAGGCCCGCGAGCAGCAGAGCGGTCGCACCGGTCGGTGCGTCGTCGCCTGCCCGCACCGCCGCCCAGCCGTCGTGGCGGACGAGCGTGCCGAGCGACCAGTCGACGCCGGCGTCGGCGGTGGCGAGCGCCCCCGGGATCCCCGCAGCGTGCGCCTGGTAGAGCGACATCGCCACCCCGCTGTGGCGCACCACGTGCGAGCGCAGGTCGACCGCATCGGCCTCGCGGTCGTAGCGGTACACCCACCGGCCGTCGGGACGCTGGTTCCGCTGCATCCAGCCGACGGCCTCGACCGCCCCGGCCCGGGCGTCGGCCGCGGTCACCGGCGGGCAGTGCTCGGGAAGCGCGACGACCCCCCGGGCGATCCCGGCGACGGCGACCCAGGCGACCACGATCGCGGCGGCGCGGCGGAGCGGCACGGGCCCGCACGGTAGGGCGTGGCCGGTGGGCGTGGCGCGTACCCTCGGGCGGCATGGGCCGACGCGAGCGCCGGTGGGCGCTGCTGGTCTCCGCGGTCGTGGTGACCGCGGTGGCGCTGCCCGGGCTGCGGCTGGTCGCCTCGGACGACGCACCCGACGGTTTCCCGCTGTCGACCTACCCGATGTTCAGCCGCGACCGCGGGCGCGTCGTCGAGCTGCCCACCGTGGTGGTCGAGTCGCCGGGGGGCGACGTCGAGCGGCTGTCGCCCGCCACGATCGCCGGCACCGACCAGGTGATCCAGGCCGGGGTCACGGTGCGCCGGGCGATCAGGGCCGGCCGGGCAGCCGCCCTCTGCGACGAGGTCGCGGCCCGGGTGGACGGGCCGGGGACCGTGGCCGTGGTGGTCGAGCGCCACGACGTGGTGGCCTGGTCGGCGGGCGACCGTGAGGCCCTCGACCGTCGCACGCTGGCCCGCTGCCGCCCGGAGGCCGGCTGATGCGGGCCCGGCTCCTGGCGCCTGCGCCGGCGGCCCGGCTGGCGGTGCTGCGGATCCTGGTGGGCGGCTACGCCACGGCGTGGACGGCGGTGCGGCTGCCGGCTCACCTGGCACACATCGACCAGCCGCCGGATCGCTGGCAGCCGGTCGGCGCGCTGGTACCGCTCGCCTCGCCACCAACGGCCGCCGTGATCGCGGCGGTGGCGGTGGCCGCGCCGCTGCTCGGCCTGCTGGTCGTGGCGGGGTGGCGCACCCGGGTGACCACCCCGCTGCTCGCGGCGGCGACGCTGCTGCTGGCCACGCTCGACAGCTCGTGGGGGCAGGTGTTCCACACCGAGAACCTGGTGGTGCTCCACCTGGTGATCGTGGCGCTGGCCCCGGGTGCGGCCGACACGCTGGCGGTGGGCCGGCGGGGGGCCGCCCCGGCTCCCGACGGCCGCTACGGCTGGCCGGTCCGGCTGGCCGCCGTGGTCGTGGTGCTCGCCTACGTCATCGCCGGCATCGCCAAGCTGCGCGCCGGCGGTCTCGACTGGATGAGCGGCGACACGCTCCGCCACCTCGTCGCCCACGACAACCTCCGCAAGGCGCTGCTGGGCGACAGCTGGTCGCCCCTCGGCGCCGGCGCGGTGGCCCACGCGTGGCTGTTCCCCCCGCTCGCCGTGCTGACGCTGGCCATCGAGGTGGGGGCGCCGGCGGCCCTGCTCGGACGGCGGTGGCGCACCGTGTGGGTGGCCGCGGCGTGGGCCTTCCACGTGGGCGTGCTCGCGCTGATGGCGATCCTCTTCCCCTACCAGCTGGCCGGGGTGGCCTTCGCCCCGTTCTTCCGGCTCGAGCGCCTCCCGGCCCTGCTCACCGCGCGGCGGCGACGGGACGCCACGGTCGCGGCCCGGAGCGACCGGTGGGCCCGTTGGCGGCCCCGATGGACCGACCCTACGCTGACCCGCGATGTCTGACACGCCGTCAGATTCCGGGCGGACCGCCACCGGGGGCACCGGCGCCCCGGCGGGCGGCGACAGGCCGGTGGACGGCGACGGCCCGGTGGACGGCGACGGGCCGGCGACCCACCCTGCGCTGCACACCCGGTTCTGCGAGCTGGTGGGCTGCCGCCTGCCGGTGGTCCAGACCGGCATGGGCTGGGTGTCGGGCGCATCGCTCACGGCCGCCACGTCCGCCGCCGGGGGCTTCGGCATCCTGGCCGCGGTCACGATGGCGCCCGACCAGCTCGCCCACGCCGTCGCCACCGTCAAGGACCGGACCGGGCAGCCCTTCGGCGTGAACCTGCGGGCCGACCAGCCCGACCTCGACGACCGCGTCGAGCTGTGCGTCCGCGAGGGCGTCCGGCTGGTGAGCTTCGCGGGTGCCCCCACCGCCCGGGCGATCGCCCGGCTGCACGACGCCGGCATCCTCGTGATGCCCACCGTCGGCGCCCGGCGCCACGCCGAGAAGATGCTCGGGTTCGGGGTCGACGCGGTGATCGCCCAGGGGGGCGAGGGCGGGGGCCACACCGGGACGGTCCCCACCTCGCTGCTGCTGCCCGAGGTGGTCGACGCGGTCGGCGAGTCGATCCCCGTGCTCGGCGCCGGGGGGTTCCACGACGGTCGGGGGCTCGTCGCAGCGCTGGCGTGGGGAGCAGACGGCGTCGCCATGGGCACCCGCTTCCTGCTCACCCGGGAGAGCCGCGTCCCCGACGACGTGAAGGCGCGCTACCTGGCCGCCGGGCTCACCGACACCGTGGTCACCGAGGCTTTGGACGGCGCGCCCCAGCGGGTGATCCGCACGCCGGCCGTCGACCGCCTGGCCCGGGCCACCGCGCTCACCCGCCTGCCCCGGGCGCTGCGCGCCGCGCTGGCGTTCCGCCGGGTCACCGGCACGCCGGTGCCCGCGCTGCTGCGCGAGGGCGTGGCGATGCGGCGCAACCAGGGACTGCCGTGGTCGCAGGTGGTGATGGCGGCGAACGCGCCGATGCTGGTGAAGGCGGCGCTGGTGGACGGGCGTCCCGACGCCGGGGTGCTGCCCACCGGCCAGGTGACGGGGTCGATCGCGGAGCTGCCCACGGTGGCCGAGCTGTTGGCCCGCATCGAGCGCGACGCCACGGCGACCCTCGACCGCCTGTCCACCGGTCGCCCGGGGCAGAACCCGTGACGCCCCGAGGAAATGGGTTCCGGGC
>JBKHJZ010000061.1:0-16404 GCA_046537875.1 Acidimicrobiia bacterium
GGGCATGTCCGACGCCGACGCGCTCGACCTCGCACTGCTCGTCCTCCGACTGACCGTGGCCGGGGTGATGCTGGCCCACGGTGTCAACCACATCGTGGGCGGGGGCAAGATCGCCGGGACCGGCCGGTGGTTCGCCTCGCTCGGCATGCGACCGGGCCCGCTGCACGCCTGGCTCGCCAGCGTCACCGAGGTGGCGGGCGGCGCGCTGCTCGCACTCGGCCTGCTGACGCCGGTGGCGGCCGCCTCGGTGGTCGGGGTGATGGTGGTGGCCTGGATCATCAACCACCGGGGCAACGGGTTCTTCATCTTCCGGCCCGGCGAGGGCTGGGAGTACGTCATGACGCTGACGTTCGTCGCCCTGGCCATCGGCATCCTCGGGCCCGGCGAGTGGTCGCTGGACGAGGCGCTGGGCATCCGCGACGACCTGAGGGGCACCACCGGCCTGCTCGTCACCGCGCTCGCCGGCGGCGGTGGGGCCGCCGCACTGCTGGCGGCGTTCTGGCGCCCGCACCGCGAGGCCGGGGGATAGGACACCCCTCGGTACCCTGGCCGCGAGATCCCCATCCCCAGGAGGCGAGGCGCCGATGGCGACCCACTCGCACCACCGCATCGTGATCGTCGGCGGCGGGACCGCCGGCATCACCACCGCCGCCCGGCTGCGGCGGGCTGACCAGGACGACATCGCGGTCATCGAGCCGTCGAGCCAGCACCACTACCAACCGCTGTGGACCCTGGTGGGCGGCGGACGCGCCCCGGTCGCGAAGTCGACCCGCTCGGAGGCGTCGGTGATGCCGAAGGGCGTCCGCTGGATCCGCCGGGCCACCACGCACATCGACCCGGAGGCCCGCCGGGTGGAGCTGAACGACGGGACCACCGTCGGCTACGACGTCCTGGTCGTCTGCCCGGGCCTGCAGCTCGACTGGGACCGGCTCCCCGGCGTCACGGAGACGCTGGGCCGCAACGGTGTGTCGAGCAACTACCAGCGCGACCTCGCCGTGCGCACCTGGGAGATGATCCGGGCCACCACCCGCGGCACCGCGGTGTTCACCATGCCGAGCGGGGCCATCAAGTGCGGGGGCGCACCCCAGAAGATCGTGTACCTCGCCGCCGACCACTGGCGCCGCACCGGCGTGCTCGACGACATCCACATGATCCTGGCCATGCCAGGGGCCAGCATCTTCGGTGTGCCGGAGTTCGCCGCCGAGCTCGAGCGGGTCGTCGACCGCTACGGCATCGACGTGCGCTACGAGCACGAGGTCGTCGAGATCAGGCCCGACCGGCGCGAGGTGGTGCTCGCCGACCGGAGCGCGGACGGCGCCGGCGGCAAGGAGGAGATCGGGTACGACTTCGTCCACGTCGTGCCCCCGCAGTCGGCACCCGACTGGATCAAGGCAACCGCCCTGCCCGGTGCGTCCGACCCCAACGGGTACGTCGAGATCGACGCCCACACGATGCAGCACGTGCGCTACCCCGAGGTCTTCGCGCTCGGCGACGTGGGGAGCTCGCCCAACTCCAAGACCGGCGCCGCCGTCCGGAAGCAGTCACCGGTGGTGGTGGCGAACCTGCTCGACGTCATGGCCGAACGGGAGCCGTCGGCCAGCTACGACGGCTACTCGTCCTGCCCCATCACCACGGCGCGCAACCGGATGCTGCTGTGCGAGTTCGACTACACGATGCGGCCGCACCCGACGATCCCCCTCATCGACACCACCAGGGAGCGGTACTCGATGTGGCTGCTCAAGCGGTACGGGCTTCCGTTCCTCTACTGGAACCTGATGCTCCGCGGCCTCGCCTGAGCGGGGACGACCGGCGCGCCGGGGCGACAGCGCGCCGAGGCGGCGGCGGGACGGGGCGGCGCCGCGGGCGGCGGTCAGCCGCCGTCGAAGAGCCTGCGCAACTCGCCCTTGCGCACCTTGTGCGTGCCGGTGCGCGGCATCTCGTCGACGAACATGATGCGCCGGGGCATCTTGTAGGCGGCGATGTGCTCGCGGGCCCAGGCCCCCAGCTCGTCGGCGCCGAGGGTCGACCCGGCGACCCGCTCCACCACCGCCGCCGGGATCTCCCCCTTCTGCTCGTCCGGGAGGCCGACGAGCGCCGCGTCGACCACTTCGGGGTGCTCGCGCAGCGCGTTCTCGACCTCGACGGCGAACACCGAGTAGCCGCCGTGCTTGACGACGTCCTTGCTCCGGCCGACGAACTCGATCAGGCCGAACCGCCGGCGGCGGGCCAGGTCGCCCGTGCGCAGCCAGCCCTCGGGGGTGAACGCTTCACGGGTCTCCTCGTGCCTGCCGTGGTACCCGCGCATCACGCCGGGGCCCCGCACCACCAGCTCGCCCACCTCGCCCACCGGCACCTCGTCGCCGCGGTCGTCGACCACCCGCAGCTCGTGGCCCCGCATGGGTCGCACCACGCCGTCGCCGGGCAGCGGCACGAGCGGCAGGTGCACCCGCACCGCCACGCCGCCCCCGAGCTCGACCATGCCGTACCCGTCGACGAAGGCCGCGACCCCGACCGGCCGGCGGACCAGGGGGAGCGTGGCCGCCGCCCCCATTCGCTGGTAGCGGCGGGCGAGATCGGGCGGCATCACGTCGGCACCCGACACCCACGCCCGCACCGACGTGAGGTCGCGCTGCTCGGCGCCCGCCTCGAGCATCATCCGGTACATCGCGGGCACACCGATGAAGACCGCCGCCCGCCGGGTCTCGATGGCGTCGAGCGCGTCGTCGGGGCGGAACCTGTTGAGCAGGTACACGGGGATGCCGAGCACCGCCATCTCCAGCAGCAGCGTGAACCCCGCCACGTGCGCCACGGGCAGGCCGGTGACGCACTCGTAGTCCATCACGGCCAGCGGCGTCCCCGCCGCCACCTCGGCCCCCACGGCACCGAGCAGAGACGCGTGGGTGAGCTCGGCTCCCTTCGGCTTGCCCGTGGTGCCCGAGGTGTAGAACAGCACGGCGACCGCGCGGGGATCGACGTCCGCTGCGGGAGCGGGAGCGGCGCGCTCGACCTCGGCGGGGTCACGGATCACCAGTTCCGCCCCGCAGTCGTCGATGACGTGGCCGACCTCGTCCTCGCTCATCTGGGGGTTGACCGGCACCGCCACGCCGCCGGCACGGCAGATCGCCAGCGAGAGCAGCAGCAGCATGTAGCCGTTGGGCGTGGCGACGACCACCCGGTCACCGGGCGTGATCCGTTCGGCGATGCCGGCGGCGAGTCGGGCCACCAGGTCGGCCCCCTCGTCGTAGGTGAGCACCAGGTCGCCGCCGGCCTCCTCGACCAGGCGGGTCGGCCCGTGCACCCCGGCCAGGCGTTCGAGGATCGTGCCGAGCGTCAGATCCTCGGCGCGTACGAGCTCGAGGCGTTCCCGCAGGCCCATGCCGGCGATCGTATGGCCCCGGGGCCCGGCGACCGGCATCGCCTCCCCGCCGTGCGGGAGGCTCTACCCGCTGTCCGGGACGGCCGCCGGGTAGACAACCTGCCGCCACCTCCCCGCGTGCCGAACGAACGACGATCCGGTGTCCGGCGGCCGCCGCCGGGTAGACGACCCGCACCGGCCGGGCCACCCGGGGCCGGCACCGAGCGGAGGGGCAGGGCAGCGATGGCCGACCAGCGCGCAGCAGACATCATCGGCACGTGGCCGGAGGAGTCGCGGGAGGCGGCCCAGCTCGTCGTCGACGAGTACGGCGAGCCCCACGAGGCCACCGCGACGCAGCTCATCTGGCACGACGTGGGCCCGTGGAAGCGGATGGTGGCCACGCGGACCTTCTACGACCACAACTTCCCGGCGCCCCACATCGACTCGGTGGAGTCGTTCATCGACTACCGGGTGCCGCCCGAGCAGTTCACGCCGCTCGCGCAGTTCGACGGCAGCGTGATCGTCGAGCGCACCGCCGGCGAGGTGTCGGCCCGCTGCCACGACGAGCAGGCGAACCTCCTCGCCCTCAACCTGATGCACGACATCGTGACCGGGCAGCGCGACGTGCCGGGCGCCCGCGCCTACTACGCGGAGGAGTTCGCGGGGTTCCGCCGCGGCGATCCCACGCCGTACATGGACGGGCTGCGGTTCGAGCCGGGTGGGGAACCCACCGCCGACCCCGACACCCGCATCCTGTCGGACGAGGACCTGAAGCGGGCGGTCGAGGAGGGCGAGGCGAGGCGCAGCTCCTCGGGATGACGGTCGCCCCCGTCCCGCCGGCCGGCCCCGCTCGCTGGTGTCGTCCGCCGGGGCGGTGACGGCGGCCCGGCACGCCCCGGTTCTGGCAGCGCCTGTTCGCGGTGGGCGAAGTGGCTGCTGCCAGAAGAACCCGGGCCGAGAGCGGCAACCCCACCCGCGGGGTTCTGGCAGCAGTCCTTCGCAGTGTGCGAACCCGGCGCTGCCAGAAGGCCCCGGGGCCGGCGGGAACGCGCCGGGAGCGGGCGGAAGGGGTGTGTCAGGCGGCGGCCTTCTTGATGGCCGAGACCTCGAACTCGAGCGTCACGTTGTCGCTCACCAGGACGCCGCCGGTCTCGAGCGCGGCGTTCCAGTTGACGCCCCAGTCCTTGCGGTTGACCACGACGCTGCCCTCGAGGCCGAGCCGCTGGTTGCCGAACGGGTCGATGGCGGCGCCCGTGTACTCGACGTCGAACGTGACCGGCTTGGTGGTGCCCTTGATGGTCAGGTCACCGGTCACCCGGTAGGTGTCGTCGCCGAGGGGCTCCACCGAGGTGCTCACGAAGCGGATCTCCGGATGCCGCTCCATGTCGAAGAAGTCGTTGCTCCGCAGGTGGGCGTCGCGGTCGGCGTTGCGGGTGTCGATGCTCGCGGCCTGGATCGTGATCTCGAAATGCGACCGCGCCGGGTCGGCGGCATCGAAGTACCCGCTCCCCTCGAGCTCGTTGAACGAGCCGCGCACCTTGGTGACCATCGCGTGGCGGGCGACGAACCCGATCCGGGTGTGGGCGGGGTCGACGACGTACTCGCCGGTGATGTTCTCGATGGCGGTGACGGTGCTCATGGTTCCCTCCTGCTGTGTGCCGCTGGATGACGTTGATGCGTCAACCGTAGAACCCAGTTGATGCGTCATCTATTCCTCGTCTACCCGCCGGCCCGGGCACCGAACACGGACCTCAGCGCGCGTCGAGGTGCTGGAGCACCGACCCCGCGATGTCGGCGAGCGCGTCGACCTGGTCGGGACGGAGGCCATCGAGGAACGTGCGGCGGACCTCGCTCACGTGCAGCGGGGCCGCGGCCTCGATGGCCTCGCGCCCGGCGGGGGTGATGACGACGACGGCACCGCGCCGGTCGGTCGGGCACTCCTCGCGGGCCACGAGGCCCCGGGCTTCCATGCGGCGGAGCTGGTGTGACACCCGGCTCTTCTCCCACTGGAGCGCGTCCCCCAACTGGAACGAGCGCAGCCGGCCCTCCGGCGCCTCCGACAGGTGGACCAGCACCTCGTAGTCGGCGTACGACAGGCCCGTGTCCCGGTGCATCTGGCGGCGCAGCCGCGAGGTCACCTGGGCGTGCATGCGGAGGAAGCCGCGCCAGGCCCGCTGCTCACGCTCGTCCAACCAGGGGATGTCCGCCATGCTGGCATCGTACCGGCAATTAGTTGACGTGTCATCTATCTCGGCCAGAGCGCAGGCGCCGGCGGCGAGCACCCCGCGGGTTTGCCTTTGGCGCCGGGGGCACCGGGCCTACCCGGTCGATGTCGTTCCCGTGCCGGTCCGCCGGCTCCAGGCCGTCTCGGGGCGCCCCTGGCGGACGCCGTCGATGTCGACGTCGACCCGCTCATCGTAGAAGGCGATGCGGTCACGCACGCTCTCCGCCTCGCGGCGCGGCTCCTCGTAGGTCCAGGCGACATCGGGGACGGTCTCGTCACCCACGCGCGCCGACCAGTGCCGTGCGGTGCCCTTGTAGGCGCAGCGGGTCACCGTGTCGCTCGGGACCAGCAGGTCGACCCGGACATCCTCGGCCGGCAGGTAGTAGCGCGTCGGCAACGACGTCTCGTACAGCGCCCGGGCACGCGTCGAGTCCGCGAGCACGACCTCGTCCAGCGACACCACGACACGACGCGAGGTCGCGAACGTGTCGATGCGGTGGTACGGGTCGCGGGGGTGGACCTCGACGCGCTCGTCCTCCTCGTACCAGCCATCGACGGCGTCCCAGTCGATCGTGACGTGCCCGTCGGCGTGAGGCTCCGGGGGTGCGTCCAGCCGCACGTCACCGGCCGGGAACGCGTAGTGCGGCAGCTTGCCGGTCTCGTGCACCAGCACGACCGCGTCGCTGTCGACGATGGTCTCGCCGCCCCGTTCGGCCCGCACCCGCCGGGGGAACCGCTCGACATAGACCACGTGATCGGGCGGCTCGAAGTCGAACTTGCCCGCCGATCGCCGCCCGAACGGCCCCTTCCCGATCGTCAGGCTCACGGCCACCTCCCTCGCAGTCCCCGACGCCGGTGCGCCCGATCGTGGCACGCGGGAAGCCGGCACTCCCGGTGGTGGTGCGACGTCACGTGCGTGCCCATCACCTCCTCCCTACCCGGCTGGCCGGCGAGGAACCCGGTCCCGGTGCCCGTGGAGTGCGCGCGAACAGGAGCGCCCGCTGAGCCCGGGGCGGTCGCTGCTGCCGGGCGGCCTCTCCGTACACCCATGGCCCACGCCGCACGTCCCGTGCCGTTCGACGTCCACGTCCATGCACATCCGCTCGGCCGTGGGGGCTGGTCTCGCCGCCTCCGAGGGCGCACACTGGAGGGCACAACGACCGACGCCTCCCCCCGGAGCACCTCATGTCCGGTCGAGACGACCTTCCCGACGTGGTCCCGCAGCTTTCCCGGGGCAAGCACCGGAGCCCGCGCAAGGGCGCCTGCTTCATGGAGCTGGCCTCGTACCTGGCGGGCGAGCGCTGGAGCGATCACCCGGCGTGTACGCACCCGCTGCTCGCCACCCTCGCCCGCCTCGTCAACGACCACACCTCCGACGCCGAGCGCCACCGCTTGGCCGTGCTGATCCCGTCGGTGATCGGCCTCACCGGCGACGACCCACGAGTGGATACCCAGATCGTGCTGCAGGCCGCGACGACGGCGCTGCCGGTGGCGGCGGCCGACCGCCAGCGCGTCCTCGCGGTGTCGATCCTGGCCGCCGAGCGGGCGCTCGCCCACGTGGAGGGTCGTCCGCCGGGCGAGCTCCAGGCGCGCAGCCGCCGCGCGCTCGCGCAGGCCCCGGACGCCGCGGGGTGGGCCGAGCGGTTCACCCAGGGCATGAAGACGAGCCGGAAGGGGTTCCAGCTGCACGCGGCGCCGGCCACGCTCCGCCACGCGGTGGTGGGCATCGCCGAGGCGTGCACGCCCGATCCCGACGGACTGCTGCGCGATCTGCTCGCGGGGGCCATCGACGACTGCCGGACGCTGATCGGGGGCGACGGCCGCTCCGACGAAGCGGTCGAGCCGGCGGCGTGGGCGTCGGCGTGCGAGCTGGCCGGGCGGCGCCCGGTCGCCTGACGGGCCTGCTCGCCGGGATCATCCGCGGATCGGGCTGGTCGCATCGCCGCGGCCGCCACGCGAACTACACGCGTGGCGTTGTTGTTCGGTTCAATTGATGTGGCTCCGACCCGCGCAACCCTGCAAAAGTGTTCGGTACAATTCGTCTCGCCATGACCGAACACTTTCATGTCCCTCGCCGCGGTCGTCCACCACGGGAAGCCGTGTACCGGCGGCTCGATACCCAGATCGCCGAACTCTGGCAACGACTTGGCGGTCTGCCGAGCCCGTTGGAGGCGGCCGGCATCTGGCGCGGGATCTGGTTCGAGGAAGCCCACCACTCCACGGCCATCGAAGGCAACACGCTGGTGCTCAAGCAAGTTGAAGTCCTGTTGGCGGAGGGCCGCGCCATCGGCAACAAGGAGCTCGCCGAGTACATGGAGGTCAAGGGCTACGCCAACGCTGCGGACTGGGTCTACAGGCAGGCAAACGCACCGCCGATGACGACTGACCGACACATCCTCACGCTGACGGAACTGCGCCACGTCCACCGCACCGCGATGACCCCGGTCTGGGACGTGGCCCCGCATCCGGACGCAACCCCACGTGAGGCCCCCGGGAACTTCCGCGAGCACGATATCCACCCCTTCCCAGGCGGCATGAAGCCCATGAGTTGGGTTCTGGTGCCGAGCGCCCTCGATGCCTGGCTCGAGCGCGTCAACTCCATCCGGCCGCGCGAGTCGACCTTTCCAGAATCGCTTGCGGCCGCACACGCGGAGTTCGAGCGGATCCACCCGTTCCTGGACGGGAACGGCCGAGCGGGCCGCCTTGTGATGAACCTAGTGCTCGTCCGCCTCGGCTATCCACCAGCCGTGGTGTACAAGCGGGACCGCTCCGACTACCTGAAGGCCCTCCGACGAGCTGACGCCGGTGAACCCGGCGCCTTGGGCGAGCTGATGGCTCGGGCCATCCTCGACAACCTCTACCGGTTCGTGGTCCCCGCTGTAGCCGGCCCGGCTCGTCTCGTGCCACTGGCCGCACTCGCCAACCATGAGATCAGTGCCGATGCACTACGGACAGCAGCAGCCCGAGGCCGGCTGCAGGCCACACGAGGTCCCGACGGAATGTGGAGGAGCTCTCGGAGGTGGGTCGACGACTACCTCGCTGCGCGCTACCGGCGGGAGAGGTGAGCTCGCGGGACCGTCGATCCCTGGCCGACAACCATGCCCTCCCACAACGCGACTCACCCCCGGCCCTCCAACATCGTCCGTCAGTCTCAGCGATGACCTCGGCTCCTTCCAGGCGTGGGGAGCCGGATGGGCTGCCTCGACGGCGCGGATGACGTATGTCAGGGGGCGCGACGATCCCGCCCGAGGCTCTTGGAACGGTTGTCGGTGGGAGGTCCTGGCACCACCGTCGGCGTCGAGGGCCGCACCCGCAGGTCCCGGCGCCGAGCGAACGGCGATGAGTCTGCGCCCGCGGATCGGTCCCATCCGGTGAGAGCCCGCCACAGGAGGCGCCGTTGGCCCACCGCAGCGATCCACCGCCCCGTCCGGTGGACGAGCCACGCCGGACGGTGGCGACGGACGCCGCGGTCATCTGCGTGCGCGGTCCGGTGGCACCACCGGGCGGCCCGGGCCCGTGCGGCCGGGTGAGCGCGCTGATCCGGGGCGGCGCCTGCACGGTGGTGGTGTGCGATGTCGGCTGCCTCACCACGCCCACCCTGGCGACGATCGGTGCGCTCGCCCGGCTGGCGCTCACCGCCCGGCGAGCCGGCGGGGCGATCCGCCTGCGCAACGCCTCCCCCCGGCTGCACGCGCTCGTGCGGTTCGCCGGCCTGGCCGACGTGCTACCCGCCGACGACTGATTCCGGTTCGAGGCGCGGGGGCAGGCCGAAGAGCGGGAAGTACCGCTCGGTGTCGAGGAAGTGGTGGAGCCCGACGATGCCGGTGGGTGTCGCCTCGA
Organism: Acidimicrobiia bacterium; assembly: GCA_046537875.1. Taxonomy (GTDB): domain Bacteria; phylum Actinomycetota; class Acidimicrobiia; order Acidimicrobiales; family VFJN01; genus JBKHJZ01. The sequence goes on from JBKHJZ010000061.1 coordinate 9,420, forward strand.
TCACCTGCAGGCCCCACGGCTCCCACCCGCCGTCGGGGCTGGGCTTGTACTGGCCGAACGCCGGGAGCCCGTTGGCCGCGACCGGCACCAGCCGGGAGCCCCGGCACGCGGCGCCCGGGCCGACGTAGAACGCGGCGATGTCGGCCGTGCCCTGCAGCCACAGCGCGAAGGGCGGCATCGAGAACGCGGCGTCGTCACGGACGAGCGACACCAGCGCGTCGATGTCGTAGCGCTCGAAGGCGTCGACGTAGCGGGCGAGCAGCGCCTGCTGCTCCTCGTCCATCGCGACCTGGGGTTGGTCGGTGGCGACGCCGCTGTCCGCCAGCGTGGCCCGCGCCCGCTGCAGGGCGCTGTTGACCGATGCGACCGTGGTGTCGAGCAGCTCGGCGACCTCGCTGGCCTGCCAGCGCAGGACCTCGCGCAGGATCAGCACCGCCCGCTGGCGCGGCGGCAGGTGTTGCAACGCAGCGACGAATGCGAGCCGGATCGACTCGCGCGCCGCGGCCAGGTCGGCCGGATCGCCGTCGTCGGGCAGGACCCGGCTGTCGGGCACCGGGCCGACCCAGGTGCGCTCCGGGAGCGGCGCACCGAGCGGCGCGGTGGCCGGCGACGCCGGGCCGAGATCCATCGGCCGGGCCCGGCGCTGGGGGCCGCCCAGCATGTCGAGGCACACGTTGGTGGCGATGCGGTACAGCCACGACCGCAGCGACGAGCGTCCCTCGAACCTGTCGTAGGCCCGCCACGCGCGCACCATCGTCTCCTGCACCGCATCCTCGGCCTCGAAGCCCGACCCCAGCATCCGGTAGCAGTACCCGGTCAGCTCGACCCGGTGCTTCTCCAGTTGGGGCTCGAGCTGCGCGGCCGGGCCCGGCGCGCCCGACGGCGTTGCGACATCACCCATCCTGGGCCCTTCCCTTCGATGTCCGGCACGAATGCGGCGGGACAGCAGCCCGGACATCGTAGGGACCACCACCGACAATGCGGTCGGCCGGATGGCACATCCCACTCGGCGGGATGGTACATCCCACACGGCGGTCCACCGGGACCGCACCACCGAGAGCGGGCCCCGCGGACGGAACCGGCGGGCGCTACCCGGAGGCGAGGCTCACGAGGCCGTCCCGCCGCAGCGCCCTGGCCCCCGCCGCGGCGAACACCAGCGCCCCCACCACCTCGCCGGAGGCCGCCAGCCACGACAGCGCGTCCACGTCGCCGCTCGGGAACGAGTCGCTGAAGGCGCCCCAGTCGGGCAGGAAGTGGACCAGCGCGAACCCGAGGGCGAGGGGCAGCCCCGCGGCGACGGCGGCCGCCGGTCCCCAGCGGTGGCCGGCGAGCACCAGGCCGATCGCCACCACGGTCAGCACCGTCCCGGCGTTGCCGAGCACCTCCACCTCGGTCGAGATCGCGTCGAGCCCCCGGCGGAGGTGGTCGGCCGTGTGCCCGACGAACGTGACGAGGAAGACGAGGGCGGCGGCCCGCAGCCACCGGTCGGTTCCCCGGCGCTCCTCCTGAACGCCGCTCGGTTCGTTGGTCGCTGCCATGCCCGTGCACCTCCCGGTCCTCCGTGCCCCCATCAGAGCACGCACACCGCCGCAACGTTCCCACGGACCGCCGAACGGCGGCGTCCCCCGCCCCGGGTCGCCCGTGCTCAGCGGCGCTCGGCGATGGCCCGGGCCTCGCGGGCGACCCGGCGGGCCTCCTGCAGCGGGACCGGCGTGCGGGCCGACGGCGTCGACGCCCCCAGGACGGTCCGGGCGGCCGTCTCCGGGGTGGTGCGCCACCCGGCGTGGGCCACCACGGCCCGGCTGCCGGTGCGGGTGCAGACCAGATGGCCCACGCACCGACCGCCGAGGCGCAGGGGTGCGGCCGCGCCCCGGCGGGGCTCCGGGGGATCGCCGGTGGCGACGAGCGGGCGCTGGGTCACGCCCACCGTCGGGAGGCCGGCCACCGCGCCCAGGTGCAGGGCCAGCCCCGCGCCGCGGGGGTGGTCGAGGCCCGTGGCGTCCACCAGCAGCACGTCCGGTCGCACGGGAAGCCCGGCGACGGCGTCGCCGAGCACGGGCCCCTCCCGCAGCGCGAGCAGTCCCGGCACGTACCCCGCCGCCACCCGCCGCGACACGACCGACTGGGCGACCACGTCGTCGGCACGCCGCGGCGAGCCGTCACCGGCCGCGCCACGCAGGTGGCGGTCGACGGGGCGGCCGGCGTCGGGTGGTGCGGTGCCGGGGCGCCAGGCGACCGCGGCGGCCCAGGCACGGTCGCCCGGTTGCCCGGGCCCGGCCTGCCCGCGCCCGAAGGCCACGAAGCACCCCCCGACCACCGGGTCCGCCGGCGGCGTCCAGGGATCGCTCGCGAGCACCGCTGCGGCATCCCGCGCCAGGCGGTGCTGCAGCTCGACGAGCTCCCCGTCGCTCGCCGGCCAGCCGGGACCGTCGGCGCGCACGCTCGCATGATGGCGCAGGCACCCGCCCGCACCTGTTCACCCCGAGGCCAGCGGGTAGCGCTCTGCCGGCCGTCCCGACGCGGGACCGGCGAGCGACGGAAGGAACCGGCATGGGTGAGTGGTTCGGAGCCAGTTGGAGCACCATCGGATTCGTGGTGGCGAGCACCCTCGCCATGTACGCCACCCTGCTCGTGGCCGTCCGGATCGCCGGGCGGCGCACGGTGGCGCAGCTGTCGGCGTTCGACGTGATCGTGACGATCGCGCTGGGCACGCTCCTGTCGTCGACGGTCGTCGCCGCCGACCCCAGCTACGTCCAGGCGACGGCCGCGATCGTCACGCTGCTCGGTCTCCAGGTCGCGGTGGCCGCTCTGCGGGTGCGTTCACGGCTGCTGCGCCGGCTGCTCGAGTTCGAGCCCGAGGTCGTGGTGCGGGACGGCGAGCTGCGGCTCCCGACCGGGCTGACCTCGTCGCAGCTCAGCCAGGGCGAGCTGCACAGCCGGTTGCGGCAGCACGGGATCTTCGACGAGCGGCCGCTCGCGCTGGTGGTGCTCGAGCCCACCGGCAAGCTGTCGGTGACGCGCGAGGCGCCCGACGGGCCCTCGATCGTCCCGGGCGCCGACGGGCAGGACCGCCACTGAGGAACTGCGCCGCACGGATGGACCCGTGCAGCGGCACCGATCCATCACGTGACGGTCACGGTCACCGCGTGGTGGCCGGTCGCGCCGTCGGGAGCGGGGGCGGCCTCCTCGGCGGTCTGCACCTCCCCGGTGGCGTCGGTGGCCCGGCACCGCAGCGTGTGCTCGCCCGGCTCGGCGTCCCAGCGGTACACCCACTGCACCCAGGTGTTGTCGCTGGCCGCGGTCCCGAGCTGCGCGACCTCCCACGGTCCGTCGTCCACCCGCACCTCGACGCGGGAGACGCCGGTGGCCGGTGCCCAGGCCACACCGCCCACCGGCACCGTCCCCGCCGGCACGTCGCCCCTGCGGGGTACGTCGATGCGCGACTGGGTCTTGACCGGCGCCTCCTTGGCCCAGCCCCGCGGGACCCAGTAGGCGTCGAAGTCCTCGAGGCGCGTGAGCTCGATCTCGGTGAGCCACTTGGTGGCCGAGACGTAGCCGTACAGGCCGGCCACCACCAGCCGGGCCGGGTAGCCGTGCGCCGCGGGGAGCGGCTCGCCGTTCATGCCCACCGCCACCAGCGCCACCCGCCCGTCGAGCCCCACCTCGGTGGGGAAGCCCACCGTGAAGCCGTCGGTCGCCCGACCGACCACCTGGCTCGCCTCGGGCCGCACGGCCGCCCGCTCGAGGACGGCGGCCAGCGGCACGCCGAGCCACGAGGCGTTCCCGACGAGGTCGCCGCCCACCTCGTTGGAGACGCAGGCGAGGGTGACCGGCTCCTCGACCAGGTCCATGGCCAGGAGCTCGTCGAGGGTGAGCTCGTACGGCGCGTCGACGAGGCCGGTGACGCGCAGCCGCCACGACTCGGCGTCCACCTGCGGTGTCACCAGCGCGGTGTCGATCCTGTAGAAGTCGTCGTTCGGCGTGATGTAGGGGCTGATCCCCGGGGTGTCGAGCAGCCCCCGGCCGGGCACCGGCGTGGATTGCTCCGGACCGGGCAGCACCAGCGCCTCCCGCTGAGCCTCGATCGACGACCGACCCCGCAGCGACCGGCCGCCCAACCCGACCACCGCGGCGGCGGCACCGGCCGCGCCCGCAGCGAGCAGGAACGACCGCCGGTCGGGTGTCTTCACGGTGGGGTCCCGGCGGGGGTCGGGCGCGCGCGACGAGCCCCGGGACGGGTCCCGGCGTGGGGCCGGCCCCGCAGCCGGAGCGACGACCCGGGGCGACAGCAGCAGCGCGAGCGTCACCACCCCGGCGGCGACGCCGACGACCGCCGAGGCCACGGCGAGCGGCACGCTGACGCCGGGGTCGACGACCTGGGCCCACAGCCCGACCAGGCCGAACAGGGCGAAGCCGGCGGCGGCACGGCCGAGCGACCGCAGCGCGGTCACCCCCAGAACGGCGCCGAACGCCAGGCTGACCACCACGATCCCGGTGACCAGCGCGGCCTTGTCGTTCTGCCCGAACAGCTCGACGGCCAGGTCCTTGAGGCTGCCGGCGAAGCGGTCGATGAACTCGTTGCCGACCGCCGTGACCGCTCCGGTGCCGTCACCTGCGAGAGCGGTCGGCAGCTCGGCCGCGGCGAGCGCGGCCCCGGCCGCCACCACGCCGGCCAGCGCGCCAACCCAGCCGGGCGTGCCCGGTGGCCGCGACGATCCCGGCTCCCCGCCCGTCGCCCCCCACCGCGGGCCGGCCGCGCCCGCCTCCGGGCCCGCCGTGCCCCGCTCGGGTACCACCACGTTCCGCTCTGGCTCCGTCACGTTCCGCTCCCGTCCCATCATGCCGCCCGGACCGGGAGCCGCACGATGAACTCGCAGCCGCCGGCGCGGTTCCGGACCGAGATCCGACCGGCCCGCGCCTCGACCAGGCCGCGGGCGATCGCCAGCCCGAGCCCGCCCCCGCCGGTGTCACGGGAGCGGCTGGCGTCGCCCCGGAAGGCCACGTCGAACACCCGGTCGAGGTCGTCCACGGGGATGCCGCCGCACTCGTCGCCGACCACCAGCACCATCCCCGATCCGTCGGCGCGCACCGCCGCGGTCACCGTGCCGCCGGGTGCCGTGTGCCGGATGGCGTTGTCGAGCACGTTGTCGAGGGCACGGCGGAGGTCGGCCGACACCACCAGCTCGGGGCCCACGTCGTCGAGCTCGGGCAGGAGCCGCACCCCGTGCGCGTCGGCCCGGGCGGCGGCGGCATCGACCACCTCGCCGATCAGCTCGTGCATCGGCACGAACGGCACGTCGATGGACGGCGCACCGGCCTCGATCCGGGCCAGCTCGAACAGGTCGTCCACCAGCCGGGCCAGGCGCTCGGCCTCCTGGCGGATCGCCCGGTGGTAGCCCTGCACCTCGTCGGGCTCGGCGACCACGCCGTCCTCGAGCGCCTCCGCCATCGCGCGGATCGCCCCGATCGGGCTGCGGAGGTCGTGCGACACCCAGGCGACCAGCTCCCGCCGGGACGACTCCAGCCGGGCCGCGCGCTCGCGGGCCTCGACGAGCTGGCGGTGCGCCCGGGCCAGCACGCGGGAGAGCCGCTGCACCTCGGTGGTGACGAGGTGCTCCGCCGGGGGCACCACCCGGTGGGAATCGAGGGCGTCGACCTGGGTGCCGATGGCCTCGACGCTGTCGCGGAGCCCGCTGCCGAGCGCCCAGGCCGCGCTGGCGGCGACGGTCGCCGACAGCACCAGGACGATGCTGAGGACACCCAGGTCGTGCGCCGAGAGGAACATGGCCCAGGCGGCGGCGCCCACGCCGACGGCCGTGGCGGTCACCGCCCCCAACGCCACGACGAAGCTGTGCGTCACCAGGCTGCGGTGGCGCAGGCGCGCCAGCACGAGCAGGGTCGCGCCGGCGGCGGCCGCCGCGCTGCCGCCGGCGATGCCCACCAGGGTCGCGGTCTCGGCGGGGCTGGCGCCCACGAGGACCGCAACCACCAGGGCGACGGCCGATCCGCCGGCGAGGATCAGCGGCGACCACGTCGGGCGGCGGCGCAGCGGGAGGCGATCGGTCACGGGTCGAACCGGTAGCCGACACCCCGCACGGTCACCAGGTGGCGGGGCGCCCGGGGGTCGTGCTCGGTCTTCTCGCGGAGGCGCTGCACGTGCACGGTGACCGTGGCGGTGTCGCCCACGTCGTAGCCCCACACCGTCCGGAGGAGCTCCTGGCGGGTGAACGCCTGCCGGGGGTGCGCCATGAGGTGCGCCAGCAGGTCGCGCTCCCTGGCGGTGAGGGCCAGCGGGCGCCCGGCCCGGCGGGCCTCGTGCGCCACCATGTCCAGCTCCAGGTCGCCCGCCCGGAGGAGCGCCGAGCCCTGCCCGGTCAGCGGCCCGGTCGCCCGCCGGAGCACGGCCCGGACCCTGGCGGTCAGCTCGCGGGGGGAGAACGGCTTGGCGACGTAGTCGTCGGCCCCGAGCTCGAGCCCCGTCACCCGGTCCTCCTCGGAGCCGCGGGCGGTGAGCATCACCACGGGGATCGGTGCGACCCGTCGCAGCCGCCGGAACACCTCGATGCCGTGCAGGCCGGGCAGCATGAGGTCGAGCACGACCAGGTCGGGCAGCGAGTCGAGCGCCCGCCGGAGCCCCTCCCGGCCGTCACCAACGGCCTCCACGGCGAACCCCTCCCGCGCCAGGTACCGGCCGACGACGTCGGCGAGGCGGGCGTCGTCCTCGATGAGGAGGATCCGGGACGCCCCGTCGGGCGGGGGCTCGCCCACCGGCCGGGCGCTCGCAGGCCGAGTACGCACGACATCGACGGTATGCGCCGAACCGCCCGCTGTCGCCGCCCAGTGCCCCGATTTCGCGACTGGTTATCCGGGTGGCCGCGCCGCGCCGGCGGTCACAACGCCGGGAACCGGAGCGTCGCGGGGGCGACATGCCGGGGCCCCCGGACCCGCAGGTCGTGCCGGGTGGAGGCGCCGCGCCCGGTCACGA
>JBKHJZ010000251.1:0-3996 GCA_046537875.1 Acidimicrobiia bacterium
AGGTTCGCACCGGGGAGAACAGGACCGTCGACCTCGGACGTCCAGATGCAGTCAGGTTTGCTCGACGCCGCTGATCGGGTGGCATCGTCGGCGGCGCCGTCCCCGCCGTCCCTTGCCACCGCAGCGCGTGTCGCAACTCCGAGGATCCGCCCTGCCACTCTCAGCCCACTGTCGGTTCACTCGCGGCGAGCGACCGCAGCCGGCTGGCAGTCGACCCCGCCCGGGCAACCCCACCCGCGAGCACGCGAAGCTGGGACGCATGGCCGTCATCGAGACCATGACGTTCCGGTTGGTGGCGGGCGCCGACGAGGCCGCGTTCCTGGCCGCCGACAAGCGGCTGCAGTCGGAGTTCGCGTACCAGCAGCCGGGCCTGTTGCGCCGCACGACCGCGCGGGGACTCGGCGACCGCGCCGGCGAGTGGATCGTGGTGGATCTGTGGGGCAGCGCCGATGATGCCGAGGCCGCCGCCGATCGCTGGGACGACGATCCGACCGCCCGGGAGCTCATGTCGTTCGTCGATGCGGCGACGGTCGAGGTCCGCCGGTACGCCGACCTCGACGATTAGGGACTGCGCGGATAGGAACGTCCGCGGTGGCTCGAGGTGGTCAGTGTTGCCGGGCGGCCTCGCTGTACAGCCGTGGCTCACGCAGCAAATCCCGTACGGTTCAGCGTCGATGTCCATCCCTGTTCGCTCGGCCCCTTAGGTGACTCGATGGTGGGACGCGTCTACTGCTGCACGAGCACGAGGGGCGTGCCCTCGGGATCGGTGATCGGGGCGATGGTCGGCCCGCCGGGCACGTCGAACGGCTCCGAGAGCACCGTCGCCCCCAGGTCACCGGCGAGGGCGAGCGAGGCACCGAGGTCGCGGACCTGGACGTAGAGCCGGACGCCTGGGGTGTCGCCCCGGCGGATGTGGCCTGCGGGCCCGGGCTCGGGCCCGCCGAGGCCCGCGGGGATGTTCATGATCGGGCCGTCACCGATGTCCCAGTTGAACAGCCTCCGGTAGAAGTCGCGCTGGCGCTCGGGATCACGCGCCTCGATCTCCCAGTGCACGACGGGGCGCGCCCAGTCTGCGCTCACCGGCCCTCCGTTCGTCGGCGTCATGCTGGCAAGGCTCCCCCACCCGGTGGGTGGTCGGGTCCTGCCTCACGATGCCGCGGCGGCCGCCGGCCGTCGAGCCCGAGCGTCCACGGGGGAGGTCGTGTCGACGCGTCGCTCGCAGTGGATCCCTGGTCACGAGGTCGACGCCATGCCAACCTGGCGGCGTGCCCGTGCTCGCCCTCGGAGCGTCCGACTGCGAGCTCCTCCACGGTGGCGTGTTGGGGCAGCCGGTCAACGGCCTCTCGAGCCTCGCCTACGTGGCCGCGGGCGCGTACGTGTTGCGCCGTGGTGGACCGCGCGCCGCCGCCCTGGCGCTCGGTGCAGTGGGCGTCGGCAGCCTGCTGTACCACGGGCCCATGCCCCCGGGCGCCGAGGTGGTGCACGACGGCTCGATCGTCGCGCTGCTGGCCGGGGCCGTCGTCACCGCGCGGCGGCGCTGGCCGGTGCCCCGCCCGCCGAGCCTCGCGGTCATCGCGGTCGGTGCGGGAGTGGTGGTCAACCTGCTGACCCGCACCGGGGCGCCCCTCTGCCGGCCGGAGAGCCTGATCCAGGGTCACGCCGGCTGGCACGTTCTCACCGCGCTGGCCGCGGCACTGTGGCTCGGGGGCTGGCGGGTTGCGGAGCCCCTCGCGACCGATCGCGCCGATGGGGGCGCCCAGCTCCACCCTCCCCCCGAGGCCGCCGAGCGGGAGCAGAGCGGCTCGGGCACCTGACGGGGGCGGGCCACCGCCTCGGGGGACGGGAAGCGGGTGAACCGGTGGGTCAGGTGTGCCGCTCGTCGAACTCGGCGATGCAGATGGCGAGCACCTCGTCGGTCTCGTCAGGGGCTGTGTGGCCGCCCGGAGTTGCTACCGGCGGCCACCGCTCACCGGTTTCTCGCTACCGGGACGCAGGGGTCACGCGGGTCCCGGCGGCGGACGGGGCGCCCCGACCGTGCTCGGGCTGGCGCCCGGCTGCCCGCGGCGGGTGACGGCCGGCGGGTGGGGCCCCGGCCACAGCGCGGCCGCGCGTCGGAGTCCTCGGGCGAGCGGACCGGTGCCGGACCGGTGCCGGGGCCTCCGAGATCCGGTCGCGCAACTCGTGCACCGCCCGGACCGCACCGTCGGCGATCACGTCCACCTCGGATGTGGTCGCCTCGTCGCCGGTCACCCCGATGAACACCCTGCCGTTGTACGAGATGATCGCGGTGCCCACCCGCACGCCGTGGAAGATCGGGACGAAGGGCCGGTAGCCCACCATCTCGCGACCGAGGCAGTACAGCGGGAACTGTGGTCCGGGCACGTTGGTGATCACCGTGTTGATCGAGCGCTGGGGCAGCACGCGCATCGCCCGGGACGCCAGCCGGCTGACCGTGGCGATCGCCGCCGGCAGGGCGAGGTCGCCGAGCGATGTCAACGTGGCCCCCGCCTCCGCCATCCGGGAGGCCTTCAACGCACCGAGCTCGCGCTGCACCTGCCGCAGACGCTCCACCGGATCGGCCGTGCGCACCGGCAGCTCGTAGAGCATCGCCGAGACCCGGTTGTCGAGCACGCCGTGGCCGTCCTCACGCCGGGTGGACACGGGCACGAGCGACCGGAGGACGGCGGTGTCCACGTCGTCTCCCCTCCGGGTGAGCAGGTCGCGGTAGCCGCCGCTCACCGCGGCGAGGATGACGTCGTTGACCGTGGCACCGACCGCCCGACCGACAGCCTTCACGTCGTGGAGAGCCACGTCGGCGTGTGCCCACGAGCGGCGCGGGCCGATGGTTCCGTCGATCGACAGGGGCGACGTCGAGCCGAGGTGGCCGACCCACTGCGCCAGCCCCTGGGCCGTCGGGATCGCGGCCTGCAACGCGGTCGCGGGATGGCGGATCGCGTCCGGCAACCCGCGGGACGACGTGGCGGCGTCCCGTGCGAGCCCGGCCCACGCGCTCAGCACCTTCACCGCACCAGGGGTCTCGGGGGCCGGCTCCCACGGCTCCGGCGGCGGGGTGTCGGTGGTCGGCTCCAGGTCGAGGAGCACCTCGAGAAGCCCGGAACCCGCCACGCCGTCGACGAGGCAGTGGTGGACCTTGAAGATGAGTGCCCATCGCCCACCCTCCACCCCCTCCACCAGCCAGGTCTCCCACAGTGGCCGGTCGCGGTCGAGCTCCCGGGACATGAGGCGACCCATGAGGGCCCGGAACGCGGCATCGTCACCCGGTCTCGGGAGCGCAACGCACCGGAGGTGGTGGTCGAGGTCGAAGTGCGGGTCGTCCGCCCAGACCGGGCGACCGAGCCCGAGGGGCACCGAGCGCACCCGCTGCCGGTAGCGGGGGACCAGGTGCAGCTTCGACCGGATGAGCCGCGAGAGCTCGTCCATGGTCGGGGCGGGCCCCGCGAACACGCATCCGCCGGCGATGTGCATGTGCGAGATCCCGTCCTCCAAGTGGAGGAACTGGGCATCGAGGGTGCTCAGGGTGTCCGTCATGGGCCCTCCAGGCTCGAACCCGGTTGTCTGCCCCGGGGAGGCCGGCGCGCGTAGCGGGTCCCCTACGTCTCGTGGTGGGGCCAGCGTCGCGCCGTCGGGTGGTGCCGGGGCAGGGCCAAAAGACCCCTGGGCGCGGGCGCTTGCTCACCGGTGTTCTCTGCACCGAGGGCTCCACTGGTTCCCCGGTGCGTGTCACACGCGGGCACGCGGCCACGCGATACGGCCGGACGCGCAGTGGCGACATGCGCCGAGAGATCCCGGCGCATTGAGTTGATCGGGGCGGCGTCGACAGTCGTCTGGGATCCTGGTGAACCGGCCGCCAATTTGAGAGACTGGCGCTGGAGCTTCGCGGTGTCGCGAGGCCGATATTCGGCGGATCTATCAAGGCGGACGCCGTGGATTCACAGCCGTTCATCACCGTGTACCCGACCGAGTTGCACGCTTCGC
>JBKHJZ010000252.1:0-3990 GCA_046537875.1 Acidimicrobiia bacterium
GCTCCCGGGCGTCGCGCAGCACCGCCGCCACCGCCCGCCGCTCGGCAGCGGACCGCCAGCGCCTGCTGGGCCGGGCCGCGGCGGCGAGGTCGTCGAGGACCGCCGCCAGGGCGCCGACATCGTCGGCGGGCTCGGCGCCGTCGCGTCCCGACATCCCGCACAGCCGGGGGCGGCCACCGGCCCCGACCAGGATGTGCGATGCGTCGATGCGCCCGTGGACGACGCCGAGGCCGTGGAGATCGGCGAGCGTCGCAGCGACCGCGGCTCCCAGGCCGGCGACGGACGCGAGCGACCCGTGCCAGCGGTCCAGCGGTTCACCCGCGTAGCGGGTCCGCAGCTCGGCGCCGGAGTCCGTGGTGGCCACATCGAGGAGCGTGACCACCCCGGGGTGGGACGCCCGCCGCAGGCGGTCGGCCTCCCGGCGGAGTCGGGTGACCTCGGCCTCGCCCGAGGCCACCTTCACGGCGACCGCACCCTCGTCGTCGAGCGTGACCCTGACTCGCGCGCTCATAGGCATGACAGATAATGGAATGAGGCGAGATATGTCAATAGATGAAGACGGGCGGGGACGTGCGGCCGGGTGCGATCAGCTGGCCAGCCGGGGGTGCCGCGGGACCGGTCGGGCGGCCCACCTCGCATCAGCGGTCGGGCGCCACGCGGCCGGGCGGGGACGAGTGGCCTCTACGCCTCGGATCGGCGCCGCGGCCGGTCAGCCGGTCAGCGGCGTCGCGGAGGCCGTGGCCGTGACGTCGGTGCCGTCCGGTGCTCCGGGGACGACCCCCGCGAAGATGTAGTCGGCCCTCACGGTGACGGTGACCTCGAGGCCCGCCGGCGTCGCGCGGGACGACCACGCGGCGTCCGGGCCCAGCTCGCTCGCCGCGATCGTGGCGGCCACGGCGTCGGCCGTGCGACCCGGGTCGAGCTCGTACTCGCCGCGGCGGAGGCTCCGGGGATCGGCGCCGGCCGTGACCCCGTCGTTGGCGGCCGCCGCCGCGAGGTCGAAGGCCTGCCGCCGGCGGAGGTGCACCACCGAGAGATCGACCGCGATCGACGCCAGCACGAGCACCACCAGGATCCCGGCGGGCACGAGCATCAGCACGCTGCCCCGCTCGCCGGTCGGGCGGTTCACCGGCACGTCTCCGCCGAGCCCGGGACCCCGTCGCGGTAGGGATCGACGAGCTCGCTGTGGGTGCTGGTCACGTCGACGCCGTCGCCGAACCCGCCGATCCAGGGGAGCGAGAGCGCGGGCACCACGTACGTCGCCGTGAACGTGGCGCGGGCGCACCGGGAGTAGCCGGACTGTCCCGGTGCGGGCACCAGGCCGGTCAGGCGGACGTCGGCCCGGTCCGCGTGCCGGCCGTGCGCCGCGAGCGCGGCGAGGCCGGCCTCGCTGGCCGAGGCTTCGGCGTCGTCCACCATGCCGTCGCCGGTGACGTCGGCCTCGACGAAATGGCGGGTGGCCTGCCGGGCAGCGGCGTCCACCGCCAGCTTCGCATCGACCACCGCCCAGGCGTTGGCCACGAGCAGCGTGCCGACGACGAAGACCAGCACGCCGAAGGGCAGCGCCTCGATGCCGCCGGCCTGCCCCCGATCATCGGAGCTCACGCTCGTTCCCTATCACGCCCCGCACCCCCGGTGCGGGCGAGCGGACGCTCCGAGCGCGGTCGGCCACAGGTTGCTTGGGCGGATCCTGTTGTTGTGCGACGTCATCCGCCCAAGGTTCGCGGCAGCGACGCGGTGTCCTGCTGCGGCCGCGGCGTGATGCAGACGCGGCCGATGCGGTGACCCTGGATGCGCTGGGCGGCGAGCCGCCAGGAGCCCACCTCGACGTACTCGCCCTCGGCCGGGACCCGGCCGAGCTCGCTGTAGAGCAGCCCGCCGATCGTGTCCCAGTCGCCCTCGGGCAGGTCGTCGCCGAGGAGGTCGTTGACCTGGTCGAGCGGCGTGCGGGCGGGCACGCGCACGCCCCCGCCCGCCACGCTCTCGAAGCGCGGCACCTCGAGGTCGTACTCGTCGACGATGTCGCCCACCAGCTCCTCGATGATGTCCTCGAGGGTCACCAGCCCGGCGGTGGCCCCGTACTCGTCCACCACGATCGCCATGTGGATCTTGTCGCGCTGCATCTCGCGCAGCATGGCCGGCACCCGCTTGGTCTCGGGGACGAACTGCGCCGGCCGGGCGATCTCGGCGACCGGGCGGTCGAGCTGGCCGTCGCGCTCGGCCCGCATGAGGTCCTTGGCGTACGCCAGCCCGACGACATCGTCGAGCCCGTCGCGGTACACCGGCAGGCGGCTGTACCCGTTGAGCAGCACGACCTCGATCACGTCGGCCACGCGGAAGCGCGCGCCCACGGCGACCATGTCGGGACGGGGCACCATCACCTCGCGCACGATCGTCGACCCGAAGTCGACGATCGACTCGATCAGGTCGCGCTCGCCCTCGTCGATGACGCCCTCCTCGACGCCCTGCTCGGCGACCGCGAGGAGCTCCTCGTGCGAGACGTAGGGTCCCTCTGCCAGCCCCCGCCCGGGCAGGAGGGCGTTGGTCACCGAGATCAGGGCGCGGGACGCCAGCCGCACCGGGGGGAAGCGCACGAGAGCGGTCACCGGCCGGGTCGCCGCGAGGGCGACCCGCTCGGTGTTCAGCACCGCCCACGTCCGGGGCAGCGACGCCGCCACCACGAACACCACCACGACGTCGATCGCCGCGGCGACCGCCACGCCGACCGCCCCGAACAGCCGGCCGGCCACCACGCCGACCAGGATCGCCTGCACCAGCTGGGCGGTCAGCCCCACCAGCAGCAGCGGGTTCACGTAGCGGTCGGGCGCCTCGACGAGGGCCAGCAGGGCGGGTGCCCGGGGAGCACCCTCCTCCACCAGCGCCTGTGCCCGCGGCCGGGACACCCGGACCAGCGCGTGGTCGGCCGCAGCGAGCAGGCCGGCGACGACGAGCAGCACCGCGACCGCGACCAGCATCCAGACGTCCGGCGCCGTGAGCTCGGCGGCGAGCGTGGACGGTGGGTCGGGTGCGGTCAGCTCGTCTGCCTCCGGTACACGCGGTCGAGCAGCTCCTGCTCCCGTGACCGCATGGTGGCGGCCTCCTCCGGTTCGGCGTGGTCGTGACCCAGCACGTGCAGCACGCCGTGCACGACGAGCAGCGCGAGCTCGTCGTCGTAGCTGGCGCCGTGCCCGGGGGCCTGGCGTGCCGCCACCGCCGGGCAGACCACGACGTCGCCCAGGAGGAGCGGCAGGTCTTCCGGCTCGGGCTCCTCGCGGTCGGGGCCGGTGGTGCCGGCGTCGGGCCACCGCCCGGGCAGGAGGGGGTCGTCGATCGGGAACGCCAGCACGTCCGTCGGCCCGGTCGCACCCATGAACCGCTCGTTCAGCGCGGCCATCGTGGCCTCGTCGACGAACACCAGCGACAGCTCGGCCTCGCCACCGACCCCCTCGGCGGCGAGCGCCTCGCGGGCCAGCGTCGCCCAGCGGTCGACGTCGACGGGTTGGTCGCTCTGCTCGTCGGCACCGAACACCACGACGTCGCCCTCGGGTCCCCGCCGGCGTGCCCGGGGCCGCGGCCGCGGGGCGTCGTGGCCGCCCCCGGGCTTCGTGCCCTCGGCCGGCGGTCCGCTCACGGTCGCCGCCTCGTGCCCGGGTACCTCGGCCCCAGCCGGGCGGTTCGCCGTGGTCGCCCGCCGGCCGTCACACCGGCGCTCCGCCGGGATGATCGCCGCCGCCGCTGCGCTCGTAGGCGTCGACGATGTCCTGGACGATCCGGTGGCGGACGACGTCCTTGGATCCCAGCCGGATGAAGGTGAGGCCGTCGATGCCCCGGAGCGTGCGTTCGAGCCCGGTCATGCCCGACCGCCCCGTGGGGAGGTCGACCTGGGTCATGTCGGCGGTCACCACCACCTTCGAGCCGAAGCCGATGCGGGTGAGGAACATCTTCATCTGCTCGGGCGTGGTGTTCTGTGCCTCGTCGAGGATGATGAAG
>JBKHJZ010000253.1:0-3986 GCA_046537875.1 Acidimicrobiia bacterium
GCTGCCAGAACCACCCACAGCCCACCCTCGGTCCACCCCCGAGCGTTCTGGCAGCGCCCACTTCGCCCACAGCGAACCAGCGCTGCCAGAACGACGCACAACCCACCCTCAGCCCACTTCCGGCGTTCTGGCAGCACCGGCTTCGCTCCCTGCGAACCAGCGCTGCCAGATGAACGGGGATCCCCCGGGCGGCCCCGCCGGGGTGACGCCACGAGCGCAGCGCCCGACCACGGCGGGCGGGTCGGCCCGCGGCGCTGCGACCGGCGGTCGGACAGTCAGACCAGGTGGTCGACGAACCGCTCGAGCTGCCGCAGGTTCCGGCACTCGAACACCCCGTCGCAGAAGGTGGCGTACTCGCCCATGATCGAGTCGCCGGTGTCCCAGTAGCTGCGCGGCTCCGGGTTCAGCCAGTAGACGTGGCGGGCCCGGTGCTGCATCTCCTTCACCACCCACGACTGGGACGCGTGGTAGTTGTTCCGGGCGTCGCCGAGCAGCAGCACGGTGGTCTTCGGCCCGACGTCGCGACCCCACCGGCCCCAGAACACCTCGAAGGCGTGGCCGTAGTCGCTGTGCCCGTCCACCCAGATGACGTCGGCCTCGGTGTTCACCCGGTGCACGGCCTGGCCGACGTCCTCGATCCCCTCGAACAGGCGGGTGACCTCGTCGACACCGTCGATGAACACGAACGACCGCACCTTCGAGAACTGGTGCGAGATGGCGTACACCAGCTGCAGCGTGAACCGGGCGAACGCGGCCACCGATCCCGAGATGTCGGCGACCACGAAGATCTCGGGCTTCGACGGCCGCGGGTACCGGAACCTGGGGTCGAGCGGCACGCCGCCGGTGCTCAGCGAGTGGCGGACGGTCGAGCGGAAGTCGAGCGGGCCCTTGCGGCCGTGACGGCGCTTGCGGGCGAGCCGCACCGCCAGCTTCCGGGTGAGCGGGTAGATCGCCTTGCGGAGCGACGCCATCTCCTCCCGGCTGGCGTGCATGAAGTCGACGTCCTCCGGGAGCGGCTTCCGCAGCGTCCGGGCCATCGCCTCGACGCCCCGGTCGGCCACGAGGCGGCGCCGGATCTCGGCCTCGATCTCCTTGCGGAGCTGGTCCATCCGCATCTCGTACTCGTCGCGCTCGAGGCGCTCCTCCAGCGGGCTCAGCTCGCCGGGCGCCTCCTCGCGGGCCTGCTGCATGAGGCGGTCGAGCGTGGCGTCGAGATCGAGGTTCCGCAGCGTGCGGTACAGGTAGTAGGTGCCGCCCACGGGCCGGCCCGGCTCCATCCCCGCGTAGCGGCGGACGGCCTGGCGGGCCACCGCGCGCATCATGGCCTCGCTGCCCTGTGACAGCGCCCGGTAGAGCATCTCGGCCAGCTGCTCCGGCGTCATCGCGTCACCGGAGCCGCCGGCGCCCCGCTGATCACCCTGCTCCGCCGCCTGCGAGAGCATCTCGTCGAGGTCGGCCATGTTCTCGGCCTGCTCGTCGGTGAGCGCGTACTCGCGTCCCCGCAACGAGAAGTAGACCTCGAACACGGTCTCGAACACGCGCCAGTGCGCCGCGTTCTTCACCAGCGTGGCGGCGAGCGCGTACTTGAAGGCCTCGCGATCCTCCAGCGGGATGTGCTGGACGGCCGCCATCGCGTCGAGGTTCT
This sequence comes from Acidimicrobiia bacterium, assembly GCA_046537875.1. Lineage (GTDB taxonomy): Bacteria > Actinomycetota > Acidimicrobiia > Acidimicrobiales > VFJN01 > JBKHJZ01. The sequence goes on from JBKHJZ010000253.1 coordinate 1,646, forward strand.
CGGTGAGGCTGACCGGCAGGCCGGCCGTGCGCAGCTCGGCGATGAATCCCGACAGCAGCTCGGTGAGCGCGACGCCGGCACCTACCTCGGCGAGCCGGCCGGACGCGCCGTCCAGGTCGGACGGGAGGGTCGTGGCGCCTGCCACACCGCGGGGCGGGGTGTCGGGGGACGACCTCCCTGCGGCGCCGGCGCCGGCCCGTTGCTCGTGCCGGCCGGCGGCGAACGGTGAGCGGTCGCCGTCAGCCATCCCGCTGCCAGGGCTTGGCGGTGCCGGACGACGCCCCCTCCCCGCCCAGCGAGGCCTCCTGCTCCAGCTCCTTGGCCGCCTTGGCGATGTCGGACTGGTACTTGAGCAGGATGTTCGCGGTGCCGGTGGCGGTGGCCGCGTCGATCTGCTCGACGCCGAGCAGCAGCAGCGTGCGAGCCCAGTCGAGGGTCTCCGACACCGACGGCGGCTTCTTCAGCTCGAGCTGGCGGATCGACCGGACGATGCGCGCCACCTGGTCGGCCAGGCTCTCGGTGATGCCCGGCACCTTGGCGAGCACGATCGCCCGCTCGCGCTCCAGCTCGGGGTAGTCGACGTGGAGGAAGAGGCACCGCCGCTTCAGCGCCTCGGAGAGCTCGCGGGTGTTGTTCGACGTGAGGAACACGAGCGGGATCTGCGTGGCCGCCACCGTGCCCAGCTCGGGGATCGAGACCTGGTAGTCGGAGAGGATCTCGAGAAGGAGGGCCTCGGTCTCCACCTCGACCCGGTCGACCTCGTCGATGAGGAGCACCACCGGCTCGTCCGCCCGGATCGCCTCGAGGAGCGGGCGGGTGAGCAGGAACTCGTCGGAGAAGATGTCGTCCTCGATCGCGTCCCAGGTGGTCTCGCGGTCGCGCTCGGCCTGGATGCGGAGGAGCTGCTTCTTGTAGTTCCACTCGTAGAGGGCCTTGGACTCGTCGAGGCCCTCGTAGCACTGGAGGCGGATAAGCCGGGAGCCGGTCATCTCGGACACCGACTTGGCCAGCTGCGTCTTGCCGGTTCCGGCCGGCCCCTCGATGAGGACGGGCTTGCCCAGGCGGTCGGCCAGGTACACGACCCCGGCGATGCCCTCGTCGGCGAGGTAGTCCACCTTGCCCAGCGCCTCGCGGACGGCGGGGACGGACTCGAAGCGATGCGCCGAAGCGGTCATCACGTCAGGCTACCGGGGCGCTTGACCGCTGGGTCAACCGGAATGCGACCGCGCCCGGCCACGTCACGGCACCAGGAGGACCCGACCGAAGGCCCGGCGGCTCTCGATGTGGCGGTGGGCCTCGGCCGCCTCGGCGAGCGGGAAGCGGCTGTCGATGACCACATGCAGCTCGCCGGAGGCCACCCGCTGGAGCAGGCTCTCGATGAGCGCCCGCGTCCGTGCGGGCTGCCGGACCATCTCCGCTGCGAGCAGCACCCCGTGGAGCGAGGCGTTCTTGGTGACCAGGGGCCACAGCTCTGGTGGTTCCGCGTCGCGACCGGCGCGCCCGACCCAGCTGATGCGCCCCCGGTATGCCAGCGCGGCGATGCTGGTCTCCAGGGCGCGGCCCCCGACCGGGTCGACCACGAGGTCGGCACCCCGCCCGTCGGTGGCGGCCATCACCTCGGCACCGACATCGCCGGCCAGGTAGTCGATCGGATGGTCGACGCCGTGGTCGCGCAGGCGCTCGGCGCGCTCCCCGCTCGACGCGGTGGCCAGCACCGTGGCCCCGGCAGCCTTGGCGAGCTGGACGGCGGCCAGCCCGACGCCGCTGGCCCCGGCCTGCACCAGCACGGTCTCGCCGGCTCGCAGCCCGCCGAACTCGAACAGGCAGTCGTGCGCGGTGGCGAACTCGATGGGCACCGCCGCGGCCTGCTCGACGGTCAGCCCCTCGGGCAGCGGCCAGACGCCCGCCGCGGGGACGCCCACGAGCTCTGCGTGCGACCCGTGGGGCATCGTGGCGACCACCGGCTGGCCGGGCATCAGGCCCTCGACGTCCTCGGCGACCGAGCGCACCGTCCCGGCCGCCTGGTAGCCGACGACGTGCGGCGCCCTGGGGATCGGCCCCGCCCACCGGTTGAGCAGGTCGCCACCCTGCACGCCGATCGCCCCGACCTCGATGACCACGCCACCAGGACGCAGCTCGGGGTCGGGCACCTCGGCCAGGTGCAGCACCTCGGGGCCACCATTGCGGTCGTACACGGCTGCCTTCATGGCGACGAACCTAGAGGCCGAGCGGGCGAGCGAGGGAGTGGACGCTGAGCAGTGTCCTGCCCGCTGGGCCTCCTGGCGTCTGGATGGCTGCCGGCGGTCAGGCCGTGCGTGCGGTGGCCGCGGCCTCGACCGGC
>JBKHJZ010000254.1:0-3978 GCA_046537875.1 Acidimicrobiia bacterium
GGTCAGCGCACCAGGTTGTCGTCCAGGTCGTCGTTGGGGTTGCTGCGCAGGTACCACTCGCCGCGGGCCAGCGGCTGGTGCACCGCGTGGTAGCCGGGCAGGCCGATCACGCCGTCACGGAGCATGGCGGCCGCCTGCCACGGCGTCAGCCTGTGGCCGCTGGTGAGCCTGATCTCGGCGACCGACTTCACCGGCCTGCGCCGGTTGGTGGGCGTGTCGGGGTCGGGCGCGATCAGCGCCACGTCGTAGGTGACGCTCAGCACGTCGGTGGGCGTGTGGCCGAGCAGCGCCGCCGCGGCCACGCCGAGGTTGCCGTCGAAGATCCACAGGTCCGACAGGAACGCCGCGGAGGGGATCCCGTCGACGCCGAAGCCGTCGGCGAGCTGGGAACCGATGTCGGCGAGCGGCTCGGTGAACTTCTCCTGGAGGGCCTTGTCGATCTTGCCCGGCGCCTCGCCGGCCGGCTGCCACACCAGCACGTCCACCACGATCAGCCCGATCACCGGGAAGAGCACGATGCCGACCGCGCTCAGCACCTCGAGCCAGGTGTCGAGGTCGACGTCGGTGTCGACCGCCGGTTGCATGACGAGGTGCCCGTCGGTGCCGCCCTGGTAGCGGGCCACGATCGTCCCCTCGAACGTGACGGTGGCGCCGGTCTTGTGACCCGAGCCGTCGACCGTGATGCCGCCGTCGACCGCCTCGAGCTCGAGCGAGTCGATGGTGAGGCCCTCGACCTCGGTGCCGATGGTGGCGGCCTGCTCGACGTCGAGCTTGGCGTCGAACGCCGCCTTGGTGGTGACGAGCTGGAGGCCGGTGCCCGGCCGGACGATCGACGGATCGCCCACCATGCGGGGCGAGGTCCCGGCGAGGGCGACGGTGGCCACCAGGGCCGGCACCGTGATCTCGGCGCCGTCGATCTCGAGCTGCGGCTCGTCGTCCTCGACCGTGTAGTAGGGGCGCCGGAGCGGGGCCGGCTGGCCGAGCCAGAAGTCGACGGCGAACTCGTCGAGGTCGATGTCGACGGGGTCCTCGGGGTCGGCCGGCGGGTGCAGGATGCGGGTGGCGCTGTCGAGCAGCCCGCTGAACAGGTCGAAGCGGAAGCCTGCGAGCACCGAGCCGATCGCGCCGTCCGGGGCGAACGCCTCGGCGAGCGGCTCGCCGGCGAACTCGGGCGTGACGCTCTCGACGTCGACGAAGCTCAGCGTCCCGGCGGGAAGGCCGTTGCCCTCGGGCTCGGGCACCGGGTCGGCGACCGCCGGAGCGAGGCGCACCCAGGCGTCGAACAGCAGGGCGTCGGTCGAGTCGCCGAGGAACAGGTTGCCCAGCAGGTGCACGCCCATGCGGTGCGGCAGGTCGCCGCACTCGGGGCGCACCTCGATGGTGGGGATCACCAGCTCGAGCCGGTAGGCGCCGGGATCCTCGATCACCTGGAAGTCGGGCCGCTCCCGGTACAGGTGGGTGACGGCGCCCTGCAGCACCTGCAGGTCGATGCCGAGCGCCATCCAGACGTCGCCGAAGTTCACGAGCCCTCCTTCCGCCGTGGCCCGTGACGAGTGAGCTGACCTGCCCCCCGGAGCCCGCAGCGACATCAGACCACGCACCGGCGCAGGCGACAACCCGTTGTGGTGGTCGCACTCGCCGAGGCGGCCCGGGAACCGCAGCGCGCCGGCCGAGCGTCGAACGTGCCGATGACACAGCATCTGCGAACCTTCAACGAAGTGGCCCGGGCCCGGGCCGTGGCCGTGCTGGTGGTGGCCGTGCTCGTCGCCGGCTGCTCGGGCGGCGGAGACGACCCACCGGGGCGGCCCCTGCCCGACGTGCAGCTGGCGAGCAGCCTGCAGGCCTTCGACTCGTGCGACGAGGTGCGAGCCTGGGCGCGCGACGATCTGGCGCCGCGGGTCGGCGCCTACGGCTTCCCGGGCCCGATGCCCCTGCCGGCCATCGAGGAGGACGTCGCGGTCATGACCGACGACGTCCCGGAGGATGCGTTCGAGGACGGCGACACGTCGGTCGACGACATGTCCGGCGACGATGCGGGGGGTGCGGCCCTCGACTCCCTCGGCGCCGACGAGGCGCTCCCGGTGCCCGGGGACGGTGCGTCGGCCGGCGACGGCGCCCCGGTTCCGGGCGGAGGCGACGCGGAGCGGGCGGCGGAGAGCGGGCCGGCCGATGGGGTCGACGCCGGTGCGGGTGCTGACGGCGGTGCGGCTGCGGGCCGGCTGAACGCTCCCGGCACCCCCGATCCCGCCGCCGGCGGCCCCGGGTTCTCGCGCACCAACGTGCAGGTCGCGGGGATCGACGAGCCCGACATCGTGAAGACCGACGGCGAGCGCATCCTGGCGGTGGCCGGCGGCCGGCTCCACCTGGCGTCGGCCGAGCGGGAGGAGATCATCGACTCGGTCGACCTGCCCGAGGACGCCGGCGGCGCCCGGCTCCTCCTGTCCGGCGACCGGGTCGTCGTGATGTACGGCGGCGCCGGCTACCGCCCGGCCAGCGGTGCGCCGTCGCCCGACCTGCCCACGAGCAGCACCGGCCCCGTGCTCCCGACCACGCGCCTCGTGCAGGTCGACATCGACGGCGACACGCTGAGGGTGACCGACAGGGTCGAGCTCGAAGGCTCGTTCGTGTCGGCCCGCATGACCGGCGACGTCGCCCGGGTGGTGCTGCACGCCGACCCACAGGCGCGGCTGCCGCTGGTGGCACCGGCGAGCCCGACCGACGAGGCCCAGGCACAGGCGCGGCAGCTCAACCAGCGGGTGATCGAGGACGCGGCGCCCGAGGACTTCCTGCCCACGTGGCGGCAGCTCAGCGAGGGTGGCGAGGTGATCGCCGAGGGCCGGCTGATGGACTGCGCCGACGCCCATGCGCCGCGGACGTTCGCGGGCTTCGGGATGGTGGCCGTGGCGACGATCGACGTGTCCGAGGGCGTGGCGAGCGGCGTGTCGTCGGCCGGCGGGACCGGGGTGATGGCCGGTGGCGAGACCGTCTACGCCTCGTCCGAGCACCTGTACGTGGCGGCCCCCGAGTGGCCGGAGGTGGTGCCGGGCGGTGACGTGCGCGGCGGCACGGGCGGCGTGAGCGGGACCGTGGGAGACGGTTCGGGCCGGGACATCGCCGTCGACGTCGCGCCCGAGCCCGTCGACTTCGACACCGACATCCACCGCTTCGACATCTCCGACCCCCGGCGGGCGACGTACGAGATGTCGGGCCAGGTCGACGGGCGGCTGCTCGACCAGTTCGCGATGGACGAGCACGACGGCCACCTGCGGGTGGCCACCACCACGGGGATGCCCTGGGCCGGCGGCCCGGACGAGTCGGAGAGCCACGTGACCGTGCTGGCCCCCGACGGCGGGGCGCTGGTGCCCGTGGGACAGGTGTCGGGACTGGGCCGGGGCGAGACGATCCGGTCGGTGCGGTTCATGGGCGACGTCGGCTACGTGGTGACCTTCCAGCAGGTCGACCCGCTGTACACCATCGACCTGTCCGATCCCGAGCAGCCCCGGGCCACCGGCGAGCTGAAGATGCTCGGCTACTCGGCGTACCTGCACCCGATCGGCGACGGGAAGCTGATCGGCGTGGGCCAGGACGCCACCGAGCGGGGCGTCGAGACGGGGACCCAGATCGCGCTGTTCGACGTGCGTGACCCTGCGGCGCCGAAGCGGGTGGCGCAGGCGACGCTGCCCGGGGCGAGGTCAGACGCCGAGCAGAACCACCACGCGTTCCTGTGGTGGGCGCCCGAGGAGCTGGCGGCGATCCCGGTGAGCACGTACGACCGCGAGTCGTTCCAGGGCCTGGTCGGCTTCGACGTCGACGCCGACGAGGGTTCGATCACCGAGCGGGGGCGGGTGCGGCATCCGGCCCGCCCGGGCGGCGGGATCGACCCGCCGGTGCCGCTGCCGGAGCCGGTGCCCGAGTTCGAGCCGGGGATCCTGCCCGACGACGGGCCCGCCGTGCGTGAGCCCGAGATCATGCCCGAGC
>JBKHJZ010000255.1:0-3939 GCA_046537875.1 Acidimicrobiia bacterium
GGCGCGGGCGGGCGCCGGAGCGCCCCGCCACGCCGACCCCGGTGCCGGTCAGCCCGCGCCAGAGGCGGTTCCCGAGGACCGGGTGCGGGTCAGGGCGATGCCGCCCACGATCAGCCCGAGGCCGCCGACCACGATCGCGGCGATGGCGAGGCCGGTCGCGGTGCCGTCGTCGTCCTCCTCGCCGCCGACCGGCAACGCGACCTCGCTGTCGGCCTCGGCACCCGCGTCGTCGGCGCCGCCGCCGGAGCCGTCGGCCTCGTCCTCGGGGTCGACCAGCGTCAGCATGGGCGCGGGGCTCTCGGGCTCGGTGCCCCCGGTCGGGTCCTCGATCCAGCGCACCTCCTCACCGCTGTCGTAGATCTGCACCGTCGGGAAGAGCATGTGGTCGGCGTCCTCGGGGAGGCGGCCGACCGACACGTGGAACTCCTCGAACTCGTCGACTCCGATCTCGCCGCCTGTCCAGGTGATGGTCTCGACCACCTCGGTGATCTCCTCGTCGCCGTTCTCGATCGGCTGGTCGAGCTCGGTGCGCCCGACCTCGTACTCCCAGCCCGGCGTGGGCTGGACGCGGACCGAGGTCAGCGGCGTGTCGGTCGGAAGGTTCACCTGCACCTCGACGGTGCTCGCGTCGTCCCGCTCGTTCGGCACCCGGAAGGCCAGGGTGGCGAAGCCGCCCTTGGTGGCCTCCCCCGGGTCGACCGACACGTGTGCCCCGGCGATGGGTGCGGTCGCAACCAGTGCGGTGGCGGCGACGGCGGCCACCCGGGTGATGGTCCGGCGGTGTGTCACAAGTGCTCCTCCTGTGGGATTGGGTGGGATCAGGTGATCGTGACGGGGGTGGCGAGCCGGTCCTGGTCGATGTCGCTGGTGCGCACGACCACCTCCAGCTCCCACTCACCCGGGAAGGGGACCTCGACATCCGGGGCGAGAAACTCACCGGTTCCGTCGCCCGGTTCGAAGGTCACGTCGAGTGGTCCGAGCTCGCGCTCGGGGAGGGTCAGCGAGCCGGTGACCTCCTCGGGCTCGAGCGGCGTCCCGTCGTGCTCGGCGGTGAGGACGCTGATGTCGACGGGACCCACCTCGGTCGGGTCGACCGAGAGCATGACGAACACGTTCGTCCCGTGGATCTCGGCCTCGAAGGTGCCGCCGGGCACGGCCGTCCTGCCGGGCACGGCGTTCACCAGCAGGGCGGTCACGGCGAGCACCACCACGCCGACCGCAGCCTCCACGCCGACCGAGCGGCGCAGGGCACCGAGATCCGGTCCGGACGTCTCCTCGGAGGCGACGGCGGCTCCGGGTCCGGGCGAGACCGTCGCGGGCCGCGCGACCGCGGCCGACTGCCGCCGCCCGCGGATGTTGGCGAGGCTGAACGTCGCGGCGCCGAGCATGACGACCACCAGGGCCACCTTCACGAGCAACAGCTGCCCGTAGGTGGTGCGCATCAGCGCGTCGACGCTGCCGAGCTGCCGCCACGCCTGGATGACGCCGGTGAGGACGATGACGGCGACCGCCCGGGAGGCCACGGTGGAGAACCGCGTGGCGACCGGTTCGAGGGCCCCCACCTCGGCGGGTGTCTGCTGGCTCCGGCGGCGCAGCAGCACGAGGGCGAGCAGCGTCAGGCCGCCCAGCCAGACCCCGATGCCCCCGAGGTGGACGACGTCGGTGACGAGGGCCAGGGGAACGAGGCGACCCGAGGCCGCGTGGCCGGCTGCACTGACCGTCGCCAGCAGGGCGACGCCGACGGCGGCGGCCGTGAGCAGCACGTCGCCGGGCACCGGGCCGGCCGCCGGGGCGCCGTCGGCGGCTCGGGCCCGGTGGATCCGCCGGGTGAGGGGCGCGGCCAGGACGCCACCGATCCCGAGGACGAGCAGCCGGACGGCGTAGGTCCGGCCGGTGCGGTTGCCCAGCTCGTCGCCGATGACCGACGGGTCGAGCACGTCGGCGAGGGGGAGACCCGCCGCGTACGCCCCGTGGAGCCCGATGCCGGCCGCGGTGGCCCCGAGCGCCACCCACCAGCTCACCGACACGAGCCGGCGGGCCCGGCGGTCGGTGATGCCGGCGGGCCACAGCACCAGCAGGAACGCCGTGGCGCCGACCAGGACGGCGATGCCGGCGAACGCGGCGAAGCGCGCCACGCCGTAGACCGCCCCGAGCGTGGGGTCGCCGCCCTCCCCGGCCAGGACCTCGTCGAGCAGCGCCTCGGCCTCCTCGCCGCCTTCACCCTCGCCGATGCCGAAGGTGAAGGCGCCGGAGATCGGGTGGCCGTCGGAGGAGGTGACGCGCCACGCCACCACGTAGCCGCCCTCGTCGAGGGCCGGCAGGTCGACCGCGAGCGTCGCACCGTCGCCGTTCGGGTGCTCGGCCCCGGGCGTGTCGACGACGTCGCCGGAGGCGTCGTAGACGACGACGGCGTCGTCTGCGCCCTCGACCGCCTCGGTGAAGCTCACCACCACCCGCTCGGGGGCGGTGTCGAGCTGCTCGCGCGCTGCGGGTTCGGTGGAGACCAGCTCCGCGTGGGCGTCGGCCCGGGCGGGCGCCAGCAGCAGCGCGCCGAGCGCAACGGCCACGACGGCGAGGGAGCGCCTGGCCGCCCACCGCCCCGGCGGAACGACGGTGCCCATGGGTCAGGCCAACCGGAGGACGATCGACGGCCGCGGCACCCGCTGCGCCAGCGCCCAGACGCACGCGAGCCCGGCGAGCGCCAGGAGGTGGACCAGCTCACGGCCCAGCAGGGCGTGCCCGGACAGCAGATCGATCGCCGCCATCGCGACCACGCCCGCCATGAGGGCGGTCAGCAGCGGGAGCGCTCCCCAGGCCCGCAGTGGCCGCCAGGCGAGGAAGAGGAACCCCACCGACAGGCCGACGTCCCACGACGTGAGCTCGTGAACCAGGTGCACGGCGGCGTCGTCCTGACGGACCAGCGACCCCGGGAGCGCCGCCGCGAGCTGAGCGAGCGCGATCGCGACGAGGGCGAACCTCCACCAGCGGAGACCGGCGGTGGCGGTGGTGCGCGGTCGGGCCTCGGCCAGCAGCGTGGCGAGCACGTGCGGGTCGAGCGCCACCCGGTCGCGCAGCACCTCGCGGGAGGCGGGGGCGAGCGAGCCTGCGGCGGCCGCCCAGGCCTGGCAGTCGTGGCACTCGGCCAGGTGGGCATCGACCCGATCGACGGGCACGCCGGTCGGCTCGCCGTCGAGGCGGGCCGAGACGGCTTCACGGCAACGGCTGCAGCGCATGTCCCTACAGTCGTCGCGACCCCGGCGCGCGGTTCCCGGGATCTGGCACGGCCGGCCGCGGGTGCTGCGCTTGGCCGTCCGCCGCGGCGGTCGATCCATCCCGAGGGTTACGCCCGGTAACTCCCCGGGCGGTGCTGCGCCCCTGCTCAGCCACCATGGCGTGGCGCCGCCGTCGGGCAAGCCCCTACGTTCCCTCGGCTGTGGACGACGTCACCGTGCTGGCGCTCGCCGCCCAGGGCGGCGACACCGTGGCGTTGTCGACCTTCGTCACCCGGACCTGGGACGACGTCTCCCGCCTGGTCACCGCCGTCGCAGGCCGCGACCTCGCGGAGGACGCCACCCAGGACGCCTACCTGCGGGCGATCCGGGCGCTGCCCTCGTACCGGGCCGACGCCAGCGTGCGGACCTGGCTGCTGTCGATCGCCCGGCGGGCGGCGGTGGACGCAGTGCGGGGCGCCGCCCGGCGGCGCCGCCTCCGGGACCGCCTGACGGCGCGGATCGAGGCGCGGACCACGGTGGACATCGACGTCGACGATCTCAGCCTCACCGAGCAGATGCTCGGCCACCTGGACGCCGACCGGCGCACGGCGTTCGCGCTCACCCAGATCCTGGGCCTCAGCTACGCGGATGCCGCCGCGATCTGCGGCTGCCCGGTGGGGACCATCCGGTCGCGCGTGGCGCGGGCCCGCGACCAGTTGATCGCGGT
>JBKHJZ010000256.1:0-3929 GCA_046537875.1 Acidimicrobiia bacterium
CCCCCCGGCCACGCCCGCCCGCCGCACGCCCGCGGGGCGCCTGGTCCCGCGGGTTCCCCGCGCGCTGGCGGCGGCCACGTCCGGATGGCGGCCCCGATCGGGGTGGTCGGTCTGGGCTCAGTGTTCCTCCAGGGTCGCGACCGCCGAACCCGCAACGACGGCGTGCCACGCGGTTCGGCCCGGCACGGCGATCAGGCCACCCTACCCACGCCCCATCGCCCGGGCGCCAGCGCCCGTGACCGTTGGGCCGACGACAAGTAGACCACGTCCGGTCCCGGGCCATGCGGATCGTGGTTGGTTCGTCGCCCCGAACCGTTGCCCGTACGCTGGCCGTCGTGGCTCGCTACTACGTGACGACCCCCATCTACTACGTCAACGACGTGCCCCACATCGGCCACGCGTACACCACCGTGATCGCCGATGCGCTGGCCCGCTGGCACCGGCTGATGGGCGACGACACGTTCTTCCTGACCGGCACCGACGAGCACGGCCTGAAGGTCCAGCGGGCCGCCGAGGCCAACGGCGTGACGCCCCGCGAGTGGGCCGACCGCACCAGCGAGCGCTTCCGCGAGACCTGGCGGCTGCTCGACATCTCCAACGACGACTTCATCCGCACCACCGAGGAGCGGCACCACCGGGCGGTGCAGGCGTTCCTCCAGCGCGTCCACGAGAACGGGCACATCGAGCTCGGCACCTACGAGGGCCTCTACTGCGTGGCGTGCGAGGCCTACTACATGCCCGACGACCTGATCGGCGGCGAGCTGTGCCCGATCCACGAGCGCCCGGTCGAGCAGGTCGCCGAGGAGAACTACTTCTTCAAGCTCTCCCGGTTCGAGCAGCCGCTGTTGGACTGGTACGCGGCGCACCCGGACTTCGTGCGGCCCGAGTCCAAGCGCAACGAGGCGCTCGGGTTCATCAAGGGCGGCCTCGACGACTTCTCGATCAGCCGCACGTCCATCTCGTGGGGGGTGCCGCTGCCGTGGGACCCCTCGCACGTCACCTACGTCTGGTACGACGCGCTGATCAACTACTGCACCGCGGTGGGCTTCGGCACCGACGAGGAGCGCTTCGCCACCTGGTGGCCCGCCGCCCACCACCTGATCGGCAAGGACATCCTCCGCTTCCACTGCGTGTACTGGCCGGCGATGCTCCTCGCCGCGGGGCTGGAGCCGCCGCAGGACATCTCGGTGCACGGGTTCCTGCTGGTCGGAGGCGAGAAGATGAGCAAGACGCGCCTCAACCAGATCGCACCGGCCGACCTGGTGGACGAGTTCGGCACCGACGGCTTCCGCTACCACTTCCTGCGCGACAACGCGTTCGGCCCCGACGGCGACTTCAGCTACGAGCGCATGGTCGACCGCTACAACGGCGACCTGGCGAACAACTTCGGCAACCTGGTCTCGCGGGTCGCCACGGTGGTGGGCAAGAAGTGCGGTGGTGTGGGGCCCGCCCCCCGGCCCGACAGCCCGCTGGCCGGCGTGGCCGCCGAGGTCCTCGAGGCCGCGACGGAGTCGTGGGCCCAGGTGCAGCCCAGCTACGCCCTCGAGGCCACGTGGCGGCTGATCCGCGAGACCAACGCCTACCTCGAGGCCAACGAGCCCTGGCGGATGGATCCCGGCCCCGAGGTGGACGCGGTGCTCGGCGACGCGCTCGAGGCGGTGCGGATCGTCGCGATCCTCGCGGTCCCGGCGCTGCCGGCCACGTGCACCGAGGTCTGGCGCCGCATCGGGCTCGACGGCTCACCCCACGAGCAGCGCCTTCCCGGTGCGGCGGGGTGGGGCGGCTACCCGGGCGGCCGTCCGGTCGCACAGGGTCGGCCCCTGTTCCCCCGCCTCGCCGGCTGATCCCCGGCCGGTGGCGTCGGCTCGGCCGCGGCGCCCGCCAGGCGGCACTGCATGGCCGCCTCGACGCCGTGACGCTGAGTACGCGTGTCAGCACTTCTCGCGAGAACGCTAACGGCCCGCTAACGCGACCGGCCGGTTGCGATGACAACCCGAGCGGGTGCCCGTAGCGTGGGTGCAGCACGATCGATCAGATCCACGGGCGGCGGGCGCCGCAGGCGGTGCAGGCGGGCGAAGGACCGCCTGCGGTGCCGTGGCCCGGGTGGCGGGTGCCCCGGGACGGGTTCGGCGATTTCCCCCAGCGCCGTCGGAGCCGACCTGAGCGGGCGGCCGCCGCCCGGTGTGTCGTGGGTGGCAGGCCGGCTCCCAGCGGCCTGCCACCCACGGTCCCCGCGTTCGTCGCTGGGCCCGACCGGGGGCGACCCGCCGGCCGCGCGTCCCAACGGCCGGTCGCCCCGCGGGCCGGTCGTCGGCGCGCGCTCTCAGCCGACGAGCCGGAGGTCACCCGGGCCCGCCAACCGGGCATCGGGGTCGAGCAGCCGCTCGGCGGCCCTCGCCAGTGCGGCGGGCAGCCCGATCAGGGCACCGTCGGCGGCGAGGGCCTCGTTGTCCTCGGCGCCCAGCCGCTCCTCGACGGTCCGGCGCACCGGCTCGGGATCCTCGGCGAGCCCGAAGTACACGCGCACTCCGGCCGAGGTCGGAACGGCGCCGGCGGCACCGAGGAGCAGCGCGGCCTCGCCGTCGTGGCCGCGGTCGGACAGCATCCGGGCCAGTGCGACGGCGGCGGTGACGGCGTCCGCCGGGTCGCCGCCCTCGAGGCCCGCCGCCGCCGCAGCGAGCAGCAGCGCCGCCCCGCGCTGGTCGTCGCCCTCCGCCCGGGCGGTCGACGCCAGGCCGACCAGCGCCGTGCTCACGATCCTCTGCTCGCCCACCTGCAGCGCGCGCCCGTAGGCGGCGCGGAACGTCGCGGCCGCGGCGACGGTGTCGCCCAACGCGAGCGCTGCATAGCCGGCACCCGTGGTGGCGCGCAGCCACGTGCCCAAGCGGGTGGTGGCGATCAGCCTGCGGGCCTCCTCGAACGCCCGCAGCGCACCCGCCGGGTCGCCGGCCAGGCGGCGGGCGAACCCGATGAACGTGAGGGCGTGCGCCACGCTGCCGACCGCACCGACCTCGCGATGCTCGGCGAGTGCCTCCTCCATCAGCCGAAGGCCGGTGGCGACGTCGAGCCGGCGCAGGGCGAGGAGACCCTGGAACTCGAGCGCGGCGGCCGCCCACGCGGCGTCACCGAGCTCGAGGAGCATGGCGCGCGCCTCGGCGAGCAGGCGGGCCGCCCTGTCGAGGTCGATGGCACGCCAGCCGAGCCCGGTGGCGACCGCCATGCGGGCGCCGGCGGCCATGCGGGTCTCCCCCGAGGCTTCGGCGTCGACGAGCGCCCGCTCCGCCACCGGCAGCCGGTCGGCGATCATGTCGAAGGCGAACTGCGACCGCACGGCGGCGACGCCCAGGTGGGCGCGGGTCCCCGGATCGAGCCCGTCGGCGTGGCGGAGCAGCTCGTCGGCCCAGAATGACGCCTCGGGACCCGCGGGCGAGTCCACCCAGACCGCGGTGAGGTGCTCGAAGGCGACGGCCGCCTCGGCGATGCGCCCGGTGTCGATCAGGTGACGCAGCCCGACCCGGAGCGACGGCAGCTCGTCGACGAACCGCTCGATGGCCTCCTGCTGGGCGGGACCGCGGCTGTCCTCGTCGAGGGCGGCGGCCCGGGCCATGCACCACCGGGCCAGCCGGTCGAGGGCCCTGCGCTCGGCGGCGGGGTCGAGCAGGCGGCGTGCGTAGGCGCGGATCGGCTGGACGAGTCGTGCCCGGGCTCCATCGGCGTCGACGATCACCAGCGAGGCATCGGCGAGGGTGCCCAGCGCCGTCCGGGCGGTGGCCGGGTCGGTGCCGGCGACGGCCGCCGCCAGGTCGGCGTCGATGCCGCCTGGCAGCAGCCCCGCGGCAGCGAAGAGCTCGGCCACCGCCGGGTCGAGCCTGGCGACCACGGCGTCGAGCGCGCCCCGGAGGCTCCGGCGGTGGCCCACGCGCCGCACG
>JBKHJZ010000257.1:0-3921 GCA_046537875.1 Acidimicrobiia bacterium
GACGCGGCCGACCTGGCGGCCTCCGGCTCCCCGGCCCGGCCGACCGACCTGGTGGTCGACGACGCCGGCGGCGTGGTCGTGAACGCCGCGCACGCCGGGCTCGGGGCCGAGGCCGCCGAGCGCGCCTCCGACCTGAAGGACGCGCTCGGCCCGCTGGCCTACCCGCTCGGCGCGCTGATCGCCGGGGTCCGCGAGAGCGGCTGGGACCTGGAGGTGGAGGTGGACGGCAGTGTCGTCCACCGGGGAGCGGCGCTCATGGTGGGCGTGGGCAACGGGCCGTCGATCGGGGGCGGCACCGAACTGTTCCCGGGCGCCGCCGTCGACGACGGGTGGGCCGACGTGGTGGTGGTCACCGCCCTCGGCGCGGGATCACGGGCGGCGTTCGGTCGCGCCCTCCGGGCGGGACGGCACCTGGAGCGCGACGACGTCCTCCTGGCCCGGGGGCGAGAGGCGGTGGTGCGGGGCGAGCCGGTGCGACACAACGCCGACGGCGAGCTCGGCGATCCGGTGCGCGAGCGCCGCTACCGGGTGCGGCCGGGGGCCTGGCGCCTCGTCCGCCCCTGACCCCGCGGTCACCGGGACGTCACATGTGGTTCTCGAGGGCGGATGCGGCCTTCTCCTTCGCCTTCTGCGCCATCGACCGGTCGCGCCAGCGGTCGGGGTCGAGGTCGACGCTGCGCTCGAGATCCTCGTCGAAGTGCCGGTCGAGCAGCCCGGTGATCTCGGGGTCGAGCATCACGATGTTGGCCTCGTCGTCGAGGCTGAGCGACCGGTGGTTGAAGTTCGCCGAGCCCACGGTCGACACGATGCCGTCGGCGGTGAGGACCTTGGCGTGGAGCATCGTCGGCTGGAAGCACGAGATCCGCACGCCCGCGTCGAGCATTGGCTGGTACTCCTCCTCGCCGACGATCTGGACCACCCGCTTGTCGGTGTGGGGCCCGGGGACCAGCACGTGCACGTCCACCCCCCGGTCGACCGCCTCCCGCAGCGAGGCCGTGTAGCGCTCGTCGGGGACGAAGTAGGCGGTGGTCAGGCGGATCGTCCGCCGGGCGGTGCGGAGGATCGCGTCGAACAGCGTG
Source organism: Acidimicrobiia bacterium (assembly GCA_046537875.1). Lineage (GTDB taxonomy): Bacteria > Actinomycetota > Acidimicrobiia > Acidimicrobiales > VFJN01 > JBKHJZ01. The sequence continues at coordinate 1,080 of JBKHJZ010000257.1, forward strand.
CCGATGTCGCTCCACCCGGCGCCGGCCGAGCCGGTGACCACCTGGGCCACGACGTCCCCGGCGTCGGGCTGGTCGGGGAACCGGTCGCGCTCGTCGTACAGCGGGTGGCCGGCCTCCGCCCAGTCGGACGTGAACGCCGCCCGCAGGCCGTCCACGGCCGGGCCCCGCACCCGGAGGTGGGTGTCGCGCCACTCGGTCTCGTCCCGGGCGTCGCCGCACCACTCCTGGGCGATGCCCACGCCGCCCGTGAAGCCCACCTCCTCGTCGCACACGAGGATCTTGCGGTGGGTCCGGTGGTTGGCCTCCCACACCTTCCAGGTGGTCGGCGGCCGGAACCAGTCGACGATCGCGCCCGCCCCCTCGAGCTCCGCGACGAGGTCCTCGTCCATCAGGCGGGCGCCGACCGCGTCGAGCAGGATCCGGACCCGCACGCCGGCGCGGGCCCGCTCGGTGAGCGCGTCGGCGAACGCGCGGGCGATGTCGCCGGTCCAGTAGACGAAGGTCATGAAGTCGACCGTGCGCTCGGCCGCCCGGATGGCGTCGAGCATCGGCGGGAAGATCTCGTCGCCGTTGCGGAGCACGTCCACCGCGTTGCCCTCGGTGGCGGGCGTGCCGATCAACCCCTCCAGCGTGCGGCGGAAGCCGCGGACCTCGTCGTCGTGCGACACGGGCTGCTCCTTCGGTCGTCCCGGACGCCGGGCGCCCCACGGGCCGCCAGCTCCTCCGGCCCCGCCCCTGGCATACCCCGGTGCGCCGGCCGGGAACCGGTGCGCGGCCGGCGCCTACGCTGCGGCCGATGGACACGGATGCCGGTCTCGCGACTCGACGGTGGAACCCGACCGGACGGCGGAGCATCTGGGGGTGGGGGCTGGCCGCCGACGAGCCGACCGACGAGCAGCGTCACAAGCTCGCCGGCTCGCTGGCCCGGCGCTACGGCGTCGAACCCCGGGTGGAGCGGCCGGCGTCGATCGACGACATCGAGCTGCGCGAGCCCCGGGTGGCGGTGCCCGGGTCGCTGGCCGGCGTGTGCACCACCGACCCGTGGGACCGGGCCCAGCACACCTACGGCATGGCGTACACCGACCGGCTGCGGGCCTTCCGGGGGCGGTTCGACGCGCCCCCCGACGTGGTGGCCCACCCCCGCAGCGAGGGCGAGCTGGCGTCGGTGCTCGACTGGTGCGACGAGTCGCGCCACGTGGTGGTGCCGTTCGGCGGCGGGTCGTCGGTCGTCTGGGGGGTGAACCCGCCCGCCGAGGCGGCCAGCGCGGTGACCGTCGACCTCACCGCCATGGACCGCGTGCTCGACATCGACCACAGCTCCCGCGCCGCCCGCATCCAGGCCGGGGCGCTCGGGCCCGCCCTCGAGGCGCAGCTCCGCGACCACGGCCTGACCCTGCGGCACTTCCCCCAGTCGTTCGAGTGGTCGACGGTCGGCGGCTGGATCGTCACCCGGTCGGGCGGCCACTACGCCACCAACCACACCCACATCGACGACTTCGTCGAGTCGGTCCGGATGCTCACGCCGTCGGGCTGGTGGGAGTCGCGCCGGCTGCCGGGCAGCGGGGCCGGGCCGAGCCCCGACCGGATGGTCATCGGCAGTGAGGGCACGCTCGGCATCGTGTCGGAGGCCTGGCTGCGCCTCCAGCGGCGCCCGGTCCACCGGGCCTCGGCCGGCATCCGCTTCGGCTCGTGGGAGGCGGGGTGGCGGGCCGTGCAGGCGATCGTGCAGGCCAAGCTGTGGCCGGCCAACCTGCGGATCCTCGACCCCGCCGAGGCGCAGCGGGGCGCCGGCCTCGACGGGTCGACCGCGCTGGTGATCGTGGGCTTCGAGTCGTCCGAGCTGCCCCAGCGGGCGAACATCGACGCCGCGGTGGCCATCGCCCGTGACCACGGCGGCGAGGTGGCCGACGACGAGGTCAAGGTGTCGGAGACGACCTCACCCACCGGCCGGGGCGGGGCGGTGGGCGCCTGGCGCGACAGCTTCGTGGGCTTCGACCTCAACACGATGACGGGGCTGGGGCTGGTGGTCGACACCTTCGAGACGGCCATCACCTGGGACCGCTGGCCCGACTTCGACGCGACGGTCAGGGCGGCGGTGGAGCGCGCGCTGGTGGAGGTGTGCGGCGGCGGCCTGCTGAGCTGCCGGTTCACGCACGTCTACCCCGACGGCCCGGCCCCGTACTACACGTTCGCCGGCATGGGCACGCAGGGCGGCGAGGAGCAGCAGTGGGCCGAGCTGAAGCAGGCGGCCTCCGAGGCGGTGGTGGCCGCCGGCGGCACGATCACGCACCACCACGCCGTCGGTCGCATGCACCGGCCGGGCTACGACCGCCAGCGCCCCGACCTGTTCGCCAGCGCGTTCACGGCCGCGAAGCGGGCGCTCGATCCCAAGGGGCTGCTGAACCCCGGCGTGCTCGTCGACCCGGAGTGACGTCGTGCGCTGGCCGGGGTGGTGGCCGGCAGTGGGGTCGGCTGTGTCCCGTCTCATGGCGACAGCGGGGGGTCGCGGGGTGGTTGTCGCTCCGAAGCGGGACATGCCAGCGCGCTGAGCTGATGCGACGGGCGTTCCGCTGCCTAGCCTCGATCGCACCATGTGCCGCAACATCACCACCCTGCGGGGGCTCGAGCCCCCGGCCACGCCCGACGAGGTCGAGGCGGCCGCCCGGCAGTACGTGCGCAAGATCAGCGGTGTGCAGTCGACGTCGCCCCGCACCGAGGAGGCGTTCGAGCGGGCCGTCCGCCAGGTCGCGGCGGCGAGCGCGGAGCTGCTGGCCGAGCTGCCGCCCCGGCGCCAGCCGCCGCCCACCGTGCCCCCGCTCCGGCGCCGGGCCGCCGCAGCCGC
>JBKHJZ010000062.1:0-16140 GCA_046537875.1 Acidimicrobiia bacterium
AGACCGACAGCCGGTCGGACAGCGACGGCGACCAGTGCTTCCAGGTCGACTGACAACGACCGACGTGAGGTCGAGCGTCCGGCCGCCGTCGCAGGATCGCTGACCGACGCAGCGCGATCGCGCGCGACCGGTGTCGAGGCCCGAAACGGCGGGTAGGCGAATCGACGCACCGCTGGTGACGACGGGAGCGCCGCATGTCCTCACCCACGTCCTCGCACGCCCACGTGGTCGAGCTCGAACGGGCCGGGTGGCAGGCCCTGTCCACCCCGGGCGAGGCGGCCGCCGCGTTCTACCAGCGGGTGCTGGCCTCCAGCGTCCTGATGCTGCTCCCCGGTGGGACGGTGATCGACCACCGGGACCGGGTGGTCGAGTCGATGCGGGGGGCACCGTGGGACGAGTTCGAGCTGTCCGACGAGCGCGTGCTCGCCCTGACCGAGGACAGCGCGGTTCTCGCCTACCGGGCCCGGGCGCGCCGCGGCGACACCGATTACGAGGCCCTCGTCAACAGCACGTACGTCCGCGAGGACGGTGCCTGGCGCCTGGCGCTCCACCAGCAGACGCCGATCTGACCGCAAGCCGGCGCGCCGGATCTCCCGACGACGGGCCGACGTCGCCGGATCAGCGCGAAGGCAGCACCATCTGGGTGCAGCGGAACAGCGCGATCGTCCGCCCCGACGACTCGTTGGTGACCTCCGCATCCCAGACGTGGGTCTGGCGCCCGAGGTGCGCGGGCACGCACCGGCAGCTCACCCGTTCGCCCAGCCGCGCCGACGAGACGAAGTTGCTCTTCAGCTCGATCGTCGTGAAGGACGCACCCTCGGGGATGTTGGCGCCGCAGCCGATGGCCGCGCAGGTGTCCGCGAGCGCGATGACGGCCGGGGCGAACAGGAACCCGGTCCCCGCGATCAGGTTCTCGGTCACGTCGATGTGCCCGGTCACCAGGTCGGGCCCCGCGTGGTCGAACACGCAGCCCAGCTGACCCGGCACCCGCGGGCCGAAGAACTCGGTCATGTCGCGTGCCCGCGCCAGCGGATCGATGCGGTCGTCCGGCGACATCACCGCCCGGACGCTACTCGGCCCCGCCGTCAGCGGGCCGGTGCAGGGGTGGCCAGGGCCGAGGGGTCCAGGTCGTTGATGTCGGTGACGCCGGTGAGGCCGAGCGCCACGTCGATGTCGGCGCGCATCACGTCGAGGACGTGCCGGACCCCGGCCTCGCCCCGGGCCGCGACCGCCCATGCCCAGGCCCGGCCGACCAGGCAGGCACGGGCACCGAGGGCGAGGAACTTCACGACGTCGAGCCCGTTGCGCACGCCGCCGTCGACCAGCACCTCCACCCGGTCGCCGACCGCCTCGACCACGCCGGGGAGCGCCCGCACGGTCGAGGGCACGGCGTCGAGCTGCCGGCCACCGTGGTTGGACACCACGATCGCGTCGACGCCGGCGTCCGCGGCGGCGCAGGCGTCCTCCGGGTCGAGCACGCCCTTGACGATCAGCTTGCCGTCCCACATGCCGCGGACCCAGGCGATGTCGTCCCAGGTCACGCTGGGGTCGAACTGGTGGTCCACCCAGCGGCGGAACGCCGCGGGCGTGCGGGCCCCCGGGACCACCGTCTCGAGGTTGCCGAAGGTGAGCGGTCTGCCGCCGATCGCGACCTGCCTCACCCAGCGCGGGTGGGAGGCGATGTCGGCGGCGCGCCGCACCTTGGCCCAGGGCGTGGTGGCCGACACCATCGCGTTGCGGGTGTCGCGATGGCGCGCGCCCACCACCGCCAGGTCGACGGTGAGCATCAGGACCGGGCTTCCCACGGCCGCCGCGGTCGCGATCAGCTCCTCCGCGCGGCTGCGGTCGCGCATGACGTAGAGCTGGAACCAGGGGGGCGTGCCGGTGGCCGCGGCCACCTCCTCGATGCCGCAGATCGAGACGGTCGACTCGACGAACGGCACGCCGGCCGCCTCGGCGGCCCGCGCCGCCTGGACCTCGGCCCGCCGGGCGAACATCCCGCCGAGGCCCACCGGCCCCAGGATCACCGGCAGGCGTAGCGACTGCCCGAGCACCTCCACCGCCTGGGAGCGGTTGGTGACGTCGCGCATGACCCGCTGGCGCAAGGTGATGCCGTCGAGATCCGCCACGTTGGCCCGCATGGTGGACTCCTCGTAGGCGCCGCCGTCGATGTAGTCGAAGAGCTGCCGGGGCAGGCGCCGGCGGGCGAGCTCGCGGTAGTCGGCCACCGTGGCCGGTGCGAGGCCGAGTGGACGGTCCGGGGAGAATCGCATGTGGCGACACACTAGGACGGCCCGCGAGCGCCAGGTCCCGGAATCCGCGAATCTCTGCGGTGATCCGCCGTCGCGGCGCACGGCGCGTGCGTGGCGCCGGGAGCCGACCGACCACGGGAGATGCCATGGAGCCGCACGAGTTCGCCGGGACGATCTCGCCGTACCACTGGGACGCCGTGCCCCACTGGCCCGAGATCCCGCGGCCTCCTGACGGCGCCCCGAACGTCGTCATCGTGCTGCTCGACGACGTGGGGTTCGCCCAGCTCGGGTGCTTCGGCTCCGACCTGGCCACGCCCCACATCGACGCGCTCGCCTCGGGCGGGCTCCGCTACGCCAACTTCCACACCACCGCGCTCTGCTCGCCCACCCGGGCCGCCGTGCTCACCGGCAGGAACCACCACGCCGCCGGCATGGGGCGGATCGCCGAGCTCGCCGCCGGGTTTCCCGGCTACGACGCCCGCATCCCGCGCTCGGTCGGGTTCCTGCCGGAGATGCTCACCCCCCACGGCTACGCGGCCTACGCGGTGGGGAAGTGGCACCTGACCCCGGAGGAGGAGGCCCACCTCGGGGCCAGCCGCGAGCGCTGGCCGCTCGGGCGGGGCTTCGAGCGCTTCTACGGCTTCTTCGCCGGCGAGACCCACCAGAACGCGCCCGCCCTCGTCCACGACAACCACCAGGTCCTCCCGCCCCGCACTCCGGAGGACGGCTACCACCTCACCGAGGACCTCGTCGACCACGCCATCGACTTCCTCGTCGACCTGCGCCACGCCGATCCCGACAAGCCGTTCCTGCTGTACGTGGCGCCCGGGGCGTGCCACTCGCCCCACCAGGCGCCCCGCGAGTGGATCGACCGCTACCGCGGCGCGTTCGACCGCGGCTGGGACGAGTGGCGGGAGCGGACGCTGGCCCGCCAGATCGAGATGGGCCTCCTGCCCGGGGGCACCCGGCTCTCGCCCCGCCCCGACTGGGTGCCCGCCTGGGACTCGCTCGACGACCGGACCCGCACGGTCTACGCCCGCTACATGGAGGCCTTCGCCGGCTTCCTGTCGCACACCGACCATCACCTCGGGCGCCTGGTCGAGCACCTCCGGGACACCGGCGAGCTCGACTCCACGCTGGTGATGGTGATGTCGGACAACGGGGCGAGCTCCGAGGGCGGGCCGATCGGGTCGCTGAACGACGTCCGGTCCTGGAACGTCGTGCCGCAGTCGGTCGACGAGGCATGGGAGCGGCTCGACGAGATCGGGGGGCCCCGGATCCACAACAACTACCCCTGGGGCTGGACCGTGGCCGGCAACACGCCCTTCCGGCGGTGGAAGCGCGAGGTCCACGAGGGGGGCGTCGCCGATCCGCTGGTGGTGCACTGGCCGGAGCGGGCGCGGGACGGCGACGGTGGTGGGATCCGGCGCCAGTACGTGCACGCGATCGACGTGGTCCCGACCGTGCTCGAGGCGGTCGGCATCGGGGCGCCGGCGGAGATCCGGGGCGTCGCGCAGCGCCCGATCGACGGGATCAGCTTCCTCGCTACGCTGACCGACCCCGAGGCGCCCGACCGCCACGTCACGCAGTACTACGAGATGTTCGGCTGCCGGGCCCTCTACCACGACGGCTGGAAGGCCGTGGTGTACCACCCGATCCAGGACGAGAAGCCGGGGCTCGACCGGGCGCCGTGGGAGCTGTACGACCTGCGGGCCGACCCCACCGAGTGCGACGACCTGGCCGCGGCCGAGCCGGAGCGGCTGCGGGAGATGATCGAGCGCTGGTGGGTGGAGGCCGCCCGCCACCAGGTGCTCCCCCTCGACAACCGGCCGTTCTCCGAGCTGGTGCTCGACCGGCCGAGCGGCATCCGCCCCCGGCGGCGCTACGTCTACCGGCCGCACGCCGCGATGGTGCCCGAGGCGGTGGCGGTGAACGTCCGCAACCGCCCGCACACCGTGCGGGCCACCGTGGAGGTCCCCGAGGGCGGGGCACGCGGCGTGATCATCTCGCAGGGATCGGTCCTGGGCGGCTGGGTCCTGTACCTCACCGACGGCGGCTGCCCCGCGTACGTGCACAACCTGTCGGGCAGGGAGCAGCACCGGGTGGCCTCGGGCACCGCCCTGGCGCCCGGGACGCACCCGGTCGAGCTCCGTTACGGACAGGCCGCCGAGGCGCCCAGGCGGGTGGAGATCCTGGTCGACGACCGGGTGGTGGCCAGCGGCGACATCCCCACGTTCACGTGGAGCCGCTTCTCGCTCACCGGTGCCGGGCTGTGCTGCGGCTGGGCGGCGGCCCCCGCGGTCGCGGACGACATCGTGGCGCCCGCCCGGTTCACCGGGGGCCTCGCCCCGGTGGAGGTCGAGGTGGACGGCGAGCCGGTGGTCGACGCCGTCGCCGAGGCGCTCGACGCGATCACCAGCCAGTGAGGTCCTGACTCGTGGAGCAACGGGCCGGAGAGCTGCGATGAGCGAGACCTACGTGCACGGGTACCACCAGCGCGAGAACGAGCGCCTGGGGGACCAGGCGGGGACCCTCGTCGAACTGCTGCACTCCGACACCGCCTACCCCGCCGGGAGCCGGGTGCTGGAGGCGGGGTGCGGGGTCGGCGCCCAGACGGTCACGCTCGCTCAGCGGAGCCCGGACGCCCGGTTCGTGTCGGTCGACGTGTCCGCGGACTCGATCGCCGAGGCCGAACGGCGGGTGGCCGGGGCGGGCGTCGACAACGTGGAGCTCCGGCAGGCCGACATCTTCGCCCTGCCCTTCGCGGCCGGGTCGTTCGACCACGTGTTCGTCTGCTTCGTCCTGGAGCACCTCTCGCGACCCGTCGAGGCGCTGACGAGGCTCGGGCGGCTGCTCGTTCCCGGGGGCACGATCACGGTCATCGAGGGCGACCACGGGTCGGCCCTGTTCCACCCCGACAGCCCGGCCGCCCGCGCCGCGATCCGGTGCCTGGTGACGTTGCAGCGGCGGGCCGGGGGCAACGCCCTGATCGGCCGCCAGCTCCACCCACTGATGGCCGCGGCCGGCTTCGACACCGTGCGCGTCTCTCCCCGGATGGTGTACGCCGACCTGACCCGGCCCGACCTCGTCGACGGCTTCACGCGCAGGACGTTCACCGCCATGATCGAGGGCGTGCGCGACCCGGCGATCCGGGCGGGCCTCATCGAGCCGGAGACGTTCGACGCGGGCGTGCGGGATCTCCACCGGACGGCGGAGGCCGACGGCGTGTTCTGCTACACGTTCTTCAAGGGCGTGGCCGAGAAGCGCCCGCCGGCGGGGCCGGTCGACGGCATCGACTGACGATCTCGGGAGACCGGCGATCTCCGCCGGGGGTTCGGGCGCGCGTCCGGCGGTTCCGGTCACCACGGGGGGAGCTGCGCGAGCACGTGGTCCGCGGCGCGCAGGTAGACGGGGTCGGGGTTGCGGGCGTGCTCCCGGAGGCAGGCCTCGGTGAACTTGAGCACGTGGGTGTCGCGGTGCTCGACCGCGCGGGCGAGCAGCTCGGAGGGTGCCGGCGGGTCGGCGGGGTCGTCCGCCGGTGCCAGCTCGGTCGCCTGCGGCGACGTGAACCCGCAGACGACGGCGGCGCTCACGTGCCAGAGCTGCGCGTAGAGCGCATCGATCGTCATGCCGGGAAGGTGCGGCTGGAGCGTCCGCACGGCCACAGTCGGCGTGACCGCGTGGACGACCCCGACGACGACGGGGCCCGACGTGGAGAGCACCATCCGGCAGGCCGCTGCGGTGAGGTCGCCGAGCGCGCCGTCGAGGGACGCCGGTTGGCCCAACGCCTCGACGGCGGCCGGGAAGCGATGCAGCTCGCCGATCCGGGCGAACGTGCCGGCCTCGATCGGCGACCAGCCGTCCCGGGGGCGCGGCAGCCGGGCGATCGCCTCGGGCAGCGGGAGCGGTCCGTCGAGACGAGGCCGGCCCGGGATGGCCTTGAAGGCCGCGGCCCAGAAGGCGAGGCCCTTCGCCAGCTCGTCCAGCTGGAGGGCCGAGGGCGGACCTTCGGCCGGCAGGGCCCGGACCGCGTGGGCGGTCCGGATCAGGCCGTGGGTCAGCGCTCCGGCGTGCCCGGGCAGCAGCCTGGGCACCCAGCGCCCCACCACGTCGGGCCAGGACGCCGTCCGGAGCTCGCGACCGAACATCGTCTCCCAGTCCGACACCCGGCCCATGTCGCCGAGCGCCGGCAGCCAGCTCGTCTCGTCCCGGGGATCGATGGGCTCGGTCGGCGCAGGTGCCTCCAGGGGCTCGTGCCGGGCCTTGTAGGTCTCGACCCAGCGGCCGACGAGGTCGTCGTGGCCCAGGGTGCTGAGCGTCTCGGCCCCCATCGGGCCGTGGGACGCGAAGCCGGGTGCGTCGAGGTAGCCGTAGCCCTCGAGCCGGCAGAGCGCGTCGTTGAGCGCGTCCGACCTGGTGATCGCCATGGATGCCTCCTGGGTGTGGGCGGCGGTCAGGCCGCCGCGTCGGGAACGGGTTCGGTCTCGTCGGCGGGGGAGGGGAGAGCGGCGGGAGCCGGCGCCTCCCGGATGCCGAACCGGCGGTGGAGCCGGCGGAGGGGGGCGGGCGCCCACCAGTTGGCGCGGCCGGCCAGGCGCATGAACGCGGGGACCAGCAGCCCCCGGATGACGGTGGCGTCCATCAACACGGCGAGGGCGAGCCCGAGGCCGAACAGCTTGAGGAACGACACGTCCGCCGTGCCGAAGGCGATGAACGTGATCGCGAGCAGCGCCGCCGCCGCGCTCACGATCCGGCCGGTGCGTTCGAGACCCAGCGCCACCGAGGCGGTGTTGTCGCCGCTGCGGTCGTGCTCCTCCTTGATGCGGGAGAGCAGGAACACCTCGTAGTCCATCGACAGGCCGAAGGCGATGCAGAACATCAGGATCGGAACGGATGCGTCGATCCGGCCGGTCGCGGTGAAGTCGAGCAGGCCCGACAGGTTGCCGTCCTGGAAGACCCACACGGTGGCCCCGAACGTGGCCGTCAGGCTCAGCAGGTTGAGCAGCACGGCCTTGACCGGGATGAGCACGCTGCCGGTCATCAGGAAGATCAGCAGCAGCGTGGTGACCGCGACGATCGCCAGCGCCAGGGGCAGTCCCGCGGTCAGCGCATCGTTGGTGTCGATGAGTTGGGCGGCGCCACCGCCAACCAGGAAGGGGAACGGCGCGTCGAGGCCGCGCACCTCCTCCGCCAGACGCGCGCCCTCGGGGGTCTGGGCGCCGACGGTGGGCACCACGCTCACCCACGCCGCGTCGTCGGTGGCGAACCGGCCGGAGGCGGGGGTCGGGCCTGCAACCTGCCGGCCGCCGGCCCAGGTGCCGCCCGGCCCCTCGACCCGGGCGACGCCGTCGAGGTCCGACAGCTGTGCGGTGAAGGCCACCAGGTCGTCGCCCCCGGGGTCGACCGACTCCGCCACGATCGGGAACGCCTGGCCGCTGTCGCCATCGAAGCCGTCGGCGATGCGCTCGGACACCCGCCGGGACTCGGCCGACTCGGGCAGTGCCCGCTCGTCGGGCAGGCCCGTCGACAGCCGCAGGAACGGGGTCCCGAGCAGCACCAGCAGGGCGGTCACGCCGAGGGCGATGGGGACGGGCCGGCGCATCACGGTGGTGGCGATCCGGTGCCAGGCGCCGCGTGCCTCCTCGCCGCCGAGGGTGCGCACCCCCGCTGCGCTCCGTCGCCGCGCCCGGCGGGAGTCGATCCGGCGACCGACGACCGCCAGCATGGCCGGAAGCGTGGTCAGCGACGCCGCCATCGCCAGCAGCACCACGGCGATGCCCGCGTAGGCGAAGGAGCGCAGGAAGTACATCGGGAACACGATCAGCGCCGAGAGGGCCACGGCGACGGTCAGGGCGCTGATCGCCACGGTGCGACCGGCGGTCTCGACCGATCGCACGACCGCGTCGGGAGATTCGAGCCCGCCGTGCAACTCCTCCCGGAAGCGGGAGACGATGAACAGGCTGTAGTCGATCGCCAGGCCCAGCCCGAGCGCGGTGGTCAGGTTGATCGAGAAGACCGACACGTCGGTGAGCGACCCCAGCACGAAGAGGGCCAGGAGCGTGCCGGTGATCGCCATCGCGCCGACGATGAGGGGGAGAGCCGCGCCGGCGAGGCTGCGGAAGACGAACACCAGCAGCAGCAGGGTCAGCGGGATGGCGATCATCTCGGCGCGGGCGAGCGACGTCTCGACCGATGACCGGAGCTCCTCGGTCACCGCCGCAGGACCGCCGACCGCGACCTCGATGGCGCCCTGCTCACCGCCCATCTCGTCGCGGATCTCGGACACGGTCTCGTTGGCCTCGTCGTCCTCGGTGGTGAGCCGGCCGAGCACCATCGCCTCGTCGCCCCCCTCGCTGCGCAGCGGGTCGGGGCGGCCCGAGGTCCAGTACGACGCGACCTCGGTCACGTCGGGGTTGCGGGCCAGCCGCTCGGCCAGCTCCGTCCCGGCCCGTGCCGCGGCGGGGTCGTCCACGGTCCCGGTGGTGGGCCGGACGAGCAGGACCACATCGGGATCGCCGGTGTCGAAGACGTCCTCGAGCGCATCGGCGGCCCGGCTGCTCTCGGCGTCGGGATCGTCGAAGCCCCCGCCCCGGAGCACCCCGAAGGCACCGGCCCCGATGCCGGTGGCGGCCAGGACGAACAGGGCACTGGCGGCGAGCACCCACCGCCGTCGCCGTACGGCGAACCATGCAAGCCTGCTGAGGAGTGAGGTCATGGCAGGATCGTGCGCCGGCACGCCGCAGGCGGCATCGTGGCCCGAACCGAAGTCTTTTCGTCGCCGCACCGAGAGGATTGGGCACGTGACCGCGCCGAACGACGATCGGGACCTCCTCGAGCGGCACGACGAGCTGGCGCTGCTGGAGTCCGGCGTGGCGGCGGCCGTGGCCGGCCGGGGGCAGGTGCTCTACCTCGAGGGCGCAGCGGGGATCGGCAAGACCGAGCTGGTCCAGCGGGCACGCCGGACGGCGTCGCGGGCGGGGGTGCGGGTGTGCGCGGCGCGGGGCGGCGAGCTCGAGCGGGACCTGCCGTTCGGCATCGTGCGCCAGCTCTTCGAGGCACCGCTGCGGTCGCTCGATCCACCCGACCGGGCTGCTGCGCTGTCGGGTCCCGCGCGCCACGCGGCGGGCGCGGTCGGCCTGGGGACCGGCGACGCGGCCCCCGACCTCCTGCCGCTGCTCCACGGCCTGTTCTGGCTGACCGCGAACCTGGCGGCGGTCCGGCCGCTGCTCATCGCCGTGGACGACGCGCACTGGGCCGATGTCGGGTCGCTGCGCTACCTCGACTACCTCACCCGGCGGTTGGACGAGCTGCCCGTGCTGGTCCTCGTGGCGTCGCGGCCTGCCGACCCACAGGGTGATGCGAGCCTGCTCACGCGCCTCGCGGTCGATCGCAACACCAGGGTGGTCGAGCCGGCGCCCCTCACCATGCAGGCCGTGGCGCGCCTGGTCGATCGGTCGCTCGACGGGCCGGCCGACACCGACTTCGTGCGTGCGTGCCACGAGGCGACCGCGGGGAACCCGTTCCTCCTCCACCACCTGCTGGCCACGCTCCGCGAGCGCGGGGTGGTGTCGTCCGCCGAGTTCGCGGCCGACGCGTTCACCACCGCGCCCGATGCGGTCAGCCGGGCGACCCAGGGTCGGCTCGCGTCCCTCGCGCCCGCGGCGGGCCGGCTGGCCGAGGCGGTGGCCGTGCTCGGCGACGATGCCCAGCTCGCGGTCGCGGGCCGGCTCGCCGGGCTGGACACCGCGAGCGCCGCGTCGGCGTCGGACGACCTCGCGGCGGCGGCGATCCTGCGGCCGTCGCGACCGCTCGCGTTCGTGCACCCCTTGGTGCGCACAGCCGTGCACGACGGCATCCCCGCGGCGAGGCGCTCGTCCCTGCACCGCCGCGCGGCCGACATCCTGAGCGCCTCGGGCAGCCCGCAGGACCGCGTGGCCGCGCACCTGTTGGCGACCGAGCCCGCCGACGACCCCCGCGTCGTCGAGATGCTCCGCGCGGGAAGCGCGTCGGCCCTGGCGGCGGGCGATCCGGCCACTGCGACCGTGCTCCTCCGGCGGGCGCTGGCCGAGCCGCCGCCCCGCGAGCTCCGTGCCGACATCCTCTACGAGCTGGGCACGGCCGAGCGGCGGTCGCAGTCGCCCGAGGCGATCGACCATCTCCACGAGGCCTACGAGCTGGCCGTGGACCAGCGACAGCGGGTCGGCGTCCTCCGCGTCCTGATGCTGGCGCTCATGGGATCCGGCCGCCCCGGTGAGGTCGAGCCCCTCCTGGACTCCGCCATCGAGGCCGCGGCCGAGGTCGACCCGGATCTCATGCTCCAGCTGGAGGCGGAGGTCCTGTCGATCGCACGGCTGTCGGTGCGCGAGCAGATCTGGAGCCGGGAGCGTCTGGAGCGGTGGCGAGGCAGGCTGATGGGCGACACGGCGGGCGAGCGACTCCTGCTCTCGATCCTCTGTGCCCAAACCGCGATCAGCGGCGGCACGGCGGTCGAGGCCGCGGACCTGGCACGGCGTGCGCTGGGGGACGGGGTGCTCCTCCGGGAGCAGACCGCCGACGCCATGCCCTTCTACCAGGCGGCGAACGTGCTGGCCTCCGCCGGCCACTTCGACCGGGCCGCGGGACTGCTCGACACCGCGCAGACCGACGCGGTGGCCCGGGGGTCGCAGATCGGCTTCGCGCTGTCGTCGGTCTTCCGGTCGATCGTCGAGCTGTCCGCGGGTCGGGTCGTGGAGGCCGAGGCCGAGGCCGCCAACGCCCTCCGGGCCGGCGGCGACGACCAGATCTGGCCGTTGGGCTTCCCGTCGTGCGTGGCCGTCATGGTGGACGTGCTGGCCGTCAGGGGCAGGTTCTCCGACGCAGAGCGCCTGCTCGAGGAGCACGGCCTCACCGGCCCGCTCGGCGACAGCCTCCCCCTGCGCGCGCTGCTGCACAGCCGGGGGCAGCTCCGCCTCCTCGCCGGCGAGCCCGGCCGCGCGCTCGAGGACTTCGACGAGTTCGACCGCCGCGAGACCGCGTGGCGCACGCTCAACCCCTGGCTCAACAATCACGTGCACGGTGCCGTCGTCGCCCTGGCCCGGCTCGGCCGGTTCGACGAGGCGCGGGAGCGGAGCCGGGCCGGCCTGGCGGCGGCGCGGCACTGGGGGACCGACCACGCGATCGGGAGGGCTTTGCTCACGCTGGGCACGGTGGGCCCGCCCGCCGAGGCGGCGGCGCACCTCGCCGAGGCGGTCAACGCGCTGGCCGCCTCACCGGCCCGCCTCGACCATGCGGCGGCACTGGTCGAGCTGGGTGCCTTCCACCGCCGGGCCGGCGCACGCAGGGCGGCCGACGCCACGCTGCGGGAGGGTCTCGATCTGTCGGCCCGCCTCGGTGCCGACCTGCTGGCACAGCGGGCCCGCGACGAGCTGGTGGCGATGGGCCGTCGGCCACGCCGGGCCGCGGCGACCGGGGTCGACGCCCTCACCGGCAGCGAGCGGCGGGTCGCCGACCTGGCCGCGGCCGGCATGACGAACCGGGAGATCGCCCAGTCGCTGTTCGTCACCACCAGGACGGTCGAGATCCACCTGTCCGCCGCCTACCGGAAGCTCGGCATCGAGTCGCGCCGAGAGCTCCAGGACGCGCTCACCCTCCGGGACGACCCGACCGGAACAGCGGCTCCAGCGCCCGGCTGATCCAGGTCTCGTACCGGGTCGGCGACCAGCCCCGCACGCCGATGAGCAGCTCGTACACCTCGTAGCTGGTGAGCGCGAACATCCGGTGGTTCCGGCTGGTCGAGGTGAGCAGGGCGATCCCGGGTCGCGAGCTCGCCTTCCGTACGCTGCCCGACCGCGTCAACCGCGACTCCACCACGTGGCGCTACCGCATCGAGCCCGACGGGGACGGTGGGGCGCTGGTCACCGAGTCCTACGAGATCCACCGGCCGCCCGGGTTCCCCGTCAACATCCTGTTCCAGCTGTTCCTGCGTCACCACGCCGACATGCGGCCGCACATGGCCGAGACCCTCCAGCGGATCGCGGCGCTGGCCGAGGCCGGCGGCGACACCCGCGAGCGCCAGCCCGGCTGACATCGGGGCGGTCGGGCCGAGCATCCGCACGGGAACCCGCCGTGCGGTCGGCGGGATCACTCGTCGGGGTTCAGCGCCTCGGCCAGCTCTGTCCGCCCGGTGATGCCGAGCTTCTCGTAGACGCGTTGGAGCCGGTTCTCGACCGTCCGAGCGGACAGGTAGAGCTGCTCGGCGATCTCCTTGTTGGTGCGGCCGCTCGCCGCGAGGGTGGCGGTCTCGCGCTCGGCCGGTGTGAGGCGGGCACGTGCCTCGATGGCGTGGAGCGCCGGGGTGACCGGGCTCTCGCAGCGCTCCGCGAGGGCGTTCGCCCGGCGCTCGGCGGCCGCGGCCTCGCGCAGCTCGCCGGACCGGCGGCGGGCGACCGCGGCGTCCGCCGAGGCCTCGGCCGCGAGCAGATCGGCACCCATGGCCACGAAGTCGTTCGACACCTTCTCGAGGCCGGCGGCGTCGCCCTGGGCGAGTGCGTCCACGTGGGCGGCCCGCGCGGTCGCCAGGTCGCCGTCGATCCCGGCGGCCACCTCGGAGAGGCGGTCTCGCACGTCCCCGGCCCGACCCAGCCGGGCGAGGCCGTGGAGGCAGGTGGCCTCGCCGACGACGTCGCCGATCCGGTCGCCGAGATCCGCAGCCGCCTCCAGGATCTGGTGGGCCAGTGGCAGGTCCCCGGCCGCCGCCGCGGTCCACGCCCGTGCCTGGAGCAGGTCCACCTCGTCGCCGAGCAGCCGGGGGAGGCCGAGGGCGTCGATCTCACCCAGCGCGTCGGCGGCCGCGTCGGGTTGGCCGTCCAGCGCCAGGGCCAGTGCGGCCACGATGTGATCGCGGCGCACCTGCGCCGGCTGCTGGAGCTGCTGGCTCACGGCCACGGCCTCCCGGGCGCGGCTCGCGGCGGTGGCGACGCGGCCCCGGTCGGTGACGGCGGTGCCGTCGAGAACTGCGAACACCGCCTGGGCCTCCGACGACCCCTCGGCGAGCGCCTGACCGTGGTGCGCCATGATCATCCGCTCGGCCTCGTCGATGTGTCCGGCGTAGAGGAGCACGAGGCACTGCACCGCGGTGTGCCACCACGGGTACCAGGCCAGAGGGGTGTCGACCGCCTGCCGGGCGGCGTGGCCCCGGTGCGACATCTCCAGGGCCTCGTCCAGATGGCCGAGCCGCGCCAGGCTGTAGGCGCCGACCAGGCAGGCGAAGACCAGCGCCTCGCCGTGGGCGCGGTCCACGATCGGCCGGGCGGCGTCGGCGGCCGCCCGTGGCCCCTGCGCGGTGAGCACCAGGCCGAGCCGCCGGGCGTCGAGCCGGTCGAGCCCGTCCGGGTCGGTGATGGCGGCCCGGGCATGGTCGAGGATGCGCTGCCCGTCGCCGGCGGTGCGGGCCATGGTGTTGTCGAACCGGGCGATCGCGACCTCGGTGCGCTGGGCGTCGTCACCCGCCCGGGCGGCGAGGGTCGCCAGCTCCCGCTCGGCGTCGTCCCGACGGCCCTGGAGGCTGGCGAGGTGGGCCGCGAGCAGCGCGGCCTCGAACCCGGAGCCGGCGTCGACGGCCGCCAGCGCCAGGCTCTCCGCGAGCGGGAAGTCGTGGCGCCACCGGGCGATCCGCGCGCCCTCCAGCAGCACGTCGGGATGCCCGCCGCCCGCCATCAGGCGCCACGTGGCGACCCGCAGGGCGTCCTCGTGGCGCACTGGGCGGGTGCTCTCGACCGCCTCGGCCAGTGACTGGGCGATCGCCCGGGCGCGGAGCGCCGGCGTGCGGGCCCGCACCACATCGCCGTAGATCGGGTGGGCGAGGTGGACCTGGAGACGCCGCCCGTCCATGTGGCTCGTGAGCAGGTCCCGGCGCTCGAGGGCCTCTGCGACCGCCGGGTCGGACAGGGCGGCCAGCTCGGACTGCCCGAGCGGTTCCCCGTAGGCCACCAGCTCCATCAGCGCCCGCTCCCGCTCGTCGAGCCGCCCGAGGCGGGTCTCGACGATCTCCACCAGGCGGGCGGACGGCGACAGTGGTCGCACGAGGCGCCGGATGCCGCCCTCGTCCGGCAGGCTGCCGTCGTCGAGTGCGCCCATCACGAGCTCGCGGAGGAACAGCACGTTGCCCTGACACCGCTCGGCGAACTCGACGGACGTCGCCGGGTCGACCGGTCCGCCCAGCACCGCCGTGAGCAGCTCGTCGATGGAACCCGGGCTGAGCCCGCCGAGCTCGATGCGCTCGGCCAGGCCGTCCTTCCAGAGAGCCACCACGGGATCGGGGGCGGGCTCGCCCGACCGCACCGTTGCGAGGACCGTGGCGGCCCCGGTCACCGCCACCTGGTGGACCAGCGTGGCGGACGCGTCGTCCATCAGGTGGGCGTCGTCGACGAAGAGCAGGACCCGGCGATCCTCCGACCGCTCCGCCAACGCCGCGACCGAGCGGCGCAGGAGGTCGGCCCGGTCGTCGACGGTTCCGGGTTCGGGCGAGGCGTCGTGCAGCAGCGGGGCGACGGCGCCGAAGGGGAGCCGGGCGGCCGAGCGCGTCGCGGTCGCCTGGACGGTGGTCAGGTCGGCCTGCTCGGCGACGCGCAGGCACTCGTGCCCCAGGCGGGTCTTCCCCACGCCGGGTGGTCCGGCGAGCACCACTGCGCGTGGCGCCGGGCCCATCAGCAGGCCACGCAGGGTCCTCAGTTCCTCGGCCCGCCCGACGAGCGGCCAACCAGGCATCGCTCCAGTGTGGCTGGGGATCGCAGATCCCCCACCGAGTAGTTCGTCACAGAGAGTGGTCACCGCCTCGGCACGCTCCCTCGTGTCGGTCCCGCCAAATGTTGCGACAGTGTGACGGATGTTGCGTTGCGGTGTCAGATCGGTGAAGGAGAGTAGTCACCACTCCTGACGCGTGCACACGCCATGCGGTCACCTGGTCACGCAATCAACGCCCGGTTTTCCGCCGAGCCGTGCGAACGGGCACCTGTGCGTGCCCGCGGTCTCGCTGGGGCAGGACGCAATGGGACGGTCGCCGTCCCCTTGCCGTCCTGGGCCGGGCCCTCCGCGAGCACAGAAGGATGGCAATGTTCAGACGAACCATGAAGCGGGCGGCCGTCACCACGACAGTCGCCGCCGCCGGAGTGCTGGGATTCGGCAGCGTCGCCAGTGCGCACTCGGCGGGCAACTCCCCGGACACCTACGTCGTCCAGCCGGGCGACACCCTCTCCCGGATCGCCCCGTCGAACTGGGCGGCCGTGGCCGCGGCCAACGGGATCGCCAACCCCGACCTCATCTACCCGGGTGACGTGATCAAGCTCGACGTGTCGGGATCGAGCGCACCTGCGCCCGCTCCGGCTCCGGCGCCCGCCCCGGCACCTGAGCCCGAGCCCGCCCCCGCGCCTGCCGCCACGAGCGGTGGCAACACCGTGTGGGACCGGCTCGCCGAGTGCGAGTCCGGCGGGAACTGGTCGATCAACACCGGCAACGGCTACTACGGCGGCCTGCAGTTCTCGCTGAGCAGCTGGGAGGCGGCCGGTGGCTCGGGCAACCCGGCCCACGCCTCGCGCGCGGAGCAGATCCGGGTGGCCGAGAACCTGCTGGACATGCAGGGCTGGGGCGCCTGGCCGACCTGCTCGGCCAAGCTCGGCCTCCGCTGAGTCGAGAACCGGCGGCGTCCCGTCCGCCGCCGGTCCGACCTGGGGGCGTCACGGGGGGCTTCGGCCCCCCGTGACGCGCGTCCCGCCCCGGTCCAGCTCGGGATTGCAGCGGGCCGGCCCCTGGTTGCAGCTCTCTCGCCGCTTCTGGCAGCGGTGGTTCGCAGTGTGCGACGTGGGTGCTGCCAGAACCGGGGGCGGGGGTTGTGAGGCGGGGTTGCAGCGGGCCG
>JBKHJZ010000258.1:0-3867 GCA_046537875.1 Acidimicrobiia bacterium
GCAGGGACGGGACGAGCTGAACTTCTCGGACTGGGCCGACGACGCCGACGAGGCCGACGACGCGATCGAGACGATCCTCGAGGGCAGCATGCCCCCCGGCCGCTACACGATGATCCACCGCGACGCCACGCTCACCGATGCGGAGGCGGACGAGCTGGTCGGGGCGCTCCGGCAGATCGGCGACGACTGACCTCCGATCGGGCCGGCCCCCGCTGCGAGGAACGCAGCCGGC
The DNA here is from genome assembly GCA_046537875.1 of Acidimicrobiia bacterium. Lineage (GTDB taxonomy): Bacteria > Actinomycetota > Acidimicrobiia > Acidimicrobiales > VFJN01 > JBKHJZ01. The sequence goes on from JBKHJZ010000258.1 coordinate 233, forward strand.
GACAGCCGAACCTCAGGTGGACCGCGACCCCGACGGCGCCGTGACCAGAGCGTCCCGCTCAGGCGAGCGCAGCAGCGTCCCGCGCAGCGGATGGTCGCCGAGCCCTGCGGCGACCGCGTCGATGACCGCGAGCGCCTCGGCACGGTGCTGCGCCGCGCCGGCGCCGCCCAGCTCGGCGAGCGCCGCCAGACTCCGCCACAGCTGCGGCGGGTTGCCGATGGCGCGGGCGAGCGTGACCGCTTCGTGCAGGTCGTCCGCCGCCTCCGTCGCCCGCCCCAGCCGGTGGAGCGCCCGCCCCCGGAGCCGGCGGGCCCGCACCACGTACTTGCGGCTCTCGGTGCGCTCGGCCAGCGGCAGGCACTCCCCCGCCGCCGCCAGGGCCTCCTCGGCGCGGCCCTCGGCCAGCCGCACCTCGCCGAGGCCGCACAGGTAGTGCTGGGTGTAGCGCCACAGCATCCACGTGTCCTCGACCGCCGGGGCACGCACGACCGAGCCGACCCGCTCCAGTTCGGCCTCGGCCTGCTCCAGATCGCCGACCAGGGCGTGGTCGTCGGCGAGGTTGAGGCGGGCGTTGGCCTCGATCTTGCGGATGGTGGGGAACTCCAGCGGCGCCAGCTGCTCGAGACACGCCCGGTTCCACCGCATCGCCCCCTCGGGATCACCGAGGTCGTGATGGATCCAGCCCATGGTGTTGAGCGCACGCACCCGGGCCTGCAGCTCACCGGTGCGCTCAGCGATCGAGATCACGTGGTCGAGCTGGCGGATCGCCTCCAGGTAGCCGCCGGCACCCGCCGCCGACAGCGCGCTCACCCACAGGGCCCACAGGCGGTTGAACAGGCTCACGTCGCCCGCGAGGTCGTCGGGCCCGATCGGTGGCTCCGGGCCGGCCCACCGGGCCCGCCAGTTGTCGTCGAGCACGCCGAGCCAGCGCCAGGACACGGCGGCGTCGGGACGGGCGCGCTCCACCAGCGGCGCGATCGCCCCGGCAACCGGGGCGACATCGCCGCGCCGGCCGAGAACGTGGCAGACGAGCATGAGCCCGGTGCCCGCCATCACCGCGCCGTCCGCTGCGCCCCCGGCCTCGGCGGCTGCCAGCCCCACGTCGAGCGCCCGGCGGGCGGTCGCCTCGGCCGCCTCGAAGTCGTGGCGCATCAGGTCGACGTAGCTCAGCCGATCGAGGGCGAGGGCCTCGGCGTTGGCATCTCCGGCAGCGGCGGCCACCTGGCGCATGCGCTCGGCCGCCTCCCGCGCCGGACCCATCGCGCCCCTGAGGAGGGCCGCCTCCACCTGGCGTCCGGTGAGGCCCACCACCCGGCCGGTCTGCCCGTGGGCGGCCGCGATCTCGATCGCACGGCCGTACGCCTCCTCGGCCTCCAGCACCGACAGGCCGGCGAGCGCCTGGTCGCCGGCGCGCTCGAGGTGGTCGAGCGCCCGTAGCTCCTCTCCCGCCTCCAGCCAGTGATGGGCGAGCGCAGCCGCGTGCCGGTCGAGGCGGCCGGCGAAGAGCTCCTCGATGGCGCCCGCCGCCCGGCGGTGGAGGTCGCAGCGACGCTCGCTGAGGAGCGTGCCGTAGGTGACGTCGTGCACCACCGCGTGCTTGAACGTGTACACGGACGACCGAGGGTCGGATCGCTGCAGCAGCTCCACCTCCTCCAAGCGGGCGAGGTGGACGTCGCCGGGCCCGGTCGCCGCGAGCCGGTCGAGCAGCTCCCGCGGGAACTCCCGCCCGAGCACCGAGGCCACCTGCAGCAGCTCCCGGGTCGGCCGCGCGAGCCGGTCGATGCGGGCCAGCACCACATCCTGCAGCGTGGTCGGCAGATCGATGCGATCCGGCGGCACCGTGAGCTCGAGGTCGTCGCCGTCGGGGACCAGGACACCGGACTCCACCATCGACGTGGCGAGCTGCTCCACGAACAGCGGGTTCCCGCCCGTTCGCTCGGCGACGAGCGAGAGGGCGGCATCTCCCAGTGGTGCGCCGAGGACGGCGCGGGCCAGCTCGGCGATGTCGACGCCGGCGAGCTGCCGCAACATCACATGCGTCACGCCGGCACCCGGGGCGACCGGGGGCTCGTGGCCCGACCGGAACGTCAGCATCAGCAGCACCGGCACGTCCGCGATGGCGGCGGACAATGCCGCCATCGCGGCCTCGGAGCCCTCGTCGGCCCAGTCGACGTCCTCGACCACCACGACGAGTGGGCGTCGGCGGGCCGAGGCCCGCAGCACGGAGACGAAGGCGCCCACCACCCCGGCCCGGCGCTGGCGGGGCTCGAGCGCAACCGGTTCACCTGTCTCGACGCCGAGGACCCAACGGAGGTGCGGAACCTCGGCCCGGACGTCGGCCGGCCACCGCCGGGCCTCGTCGTCGATCCGCCGGCGGATCTCGTCGGGCGGCGACGTGGCATCGACGCCGAGCCCCGACCGCAGCACCTCGGCCACCGGCTGCCAGGGGGTCCTGCGGGCACGCGCCACGCACCGGCCCTCGAGCCAGCCGGTGCCCTCGGGCAGCGCCGACCGCAGCTCCCAGAGCAGCCGGCTCTTGCCGACGCCGGCCTCGCCGCTGACCAGCGCGACCCGACCCCGCCCGGTGCGCACATCCTGGGCCAGGCCCACCAGCACCGCCAGGTCACGCTGGCGACCCACCAGGCGGGACAGGCCCCGCGCCACACCGGCATCGAGCCGGGTGGCCACCCGGCGACGCTCGACCGCCCGCCACGCCGTGACCGGCTGCGACAGCCCCTTCACGGTCAGCGGCGCCACCTCCACGCACTCGACGTAGTCGCGCACCGCCCACCGCGTCGTGTCCGACACCAGCACCTCCCCCGGCCCGGCCGCCTGCTCGAGACGGGCAGCCAGGTTGGCGGTCTCCCCGATGGCCGTGTAGTCGACCAGCGTGGCGTCGCCCACCCGGCCCACCACCACCGGGCCGGTGTGGATCCCGATCCGGAACGACGCGGCGGCCCCGAGGCGCTCCTCGACGGCCCGCCGGTGCTCCTCCAGCGCCTGCTGCATCTCGAGGGCGGCGGTCACGGCCCGCACGGCGGCGTCCTCGTGCGCGACGGGAGCGCCGAACAGCGCCATGATGCCGTCGCCCCGGAACTGGGGGACGGTCCCCTCGTGGCGCTCGACCGCCTCGGTCATCCGCGCAACGCACGCCTGGATGAGCCGGTAGGCCTCCTCGTCGCCGATGCGCTCTGTCAGGGCGGTCGAGCCCTGGGCGTCGGCGAACAGGACGGTGACCGAACGTCGTTCTGCCGCGGGGGCCGCGACCCGGTCAGCGAGGCTGGGACCGGCCAGGCCTGTCGGAGCGCCCAGGCGTGTCCCGCAGCGATCGCAGAAGACGGCCCCCTCGCGGTTGGTGCTTCCGCACGCCGGGCACGCCATCCCGCCCCCTCGTCGACTCGGACGCGGCCAGTGTCGCGCGCCGCACGAGCTCTGTGGCACGTGACGCAGACACCCCGACGCCGCTCCCCGACCATGTTCCGCGACCCACCGACGGCAACCACCGGGGGGAGCGACATGGCGACCACCACCGACGCCGGCCCCGCCCACCACGCCGGGCTCGGGGGAGTCCACGACCGCAGGAGGTAGCGATGAAGCGCACCGTGTTCATGGCCTACAGCACGATCGTGTACGCG
>JBKHJZ010000259.1:0-3857 GCA_046537875.1 Acidimicrobiia bacterium
CCGGCGATCGCGTGGCGCCGTCCCCCGTCGACCTGTCACCCCGGAGGCGCCGATGAGGCCGGGCACCACCATCGTCCTCGCGATCCTGCTCGCCCTCATCCTGGGGGCGTCGGTCGTGCAGCTGCTGTTCCTCGCCGGCTGAGCCGACGACCCGCCACGACGGCTTGTGACCGGATGAACAAGCGGTGGCGCCGCGCAGGTAGAGTCCGGCCACATGGCCCACGGCGCGAGGCGGCCCGCCCGGAAGATCCCCGAGGCGACGGTGGCGCGGCTTCCGCTGTACCTGCGCAGCCTGGTCGGCATCGCGGACGACGGGGATCCCACGATCTCGTCGGAGCGGCTCGCCGAGCTGTCTGGCTTCAACGCGGCCCAGGTCCGCAAGGATCTCAGCTACCTCGGCAGCTACGGGACCCGCGGGGTGGGCTACGACGTCGAGTACCTGCTGTTCCAGATGAGCCGCGAGCTCGGGCTCACCCACGACTGGCCGGTCGTGATCGTCGGGGTCGGCAACCTGGGCCACGCCCTCGCCAACTACGGGGGCTTCCACGAGCGGGGCTTCCCCGTGGCCGCGCTGGTCGACGCCGATCCCCGGGTGGTCGGGACGGTGATCAACGACATCACCGTCCGCCACATCGACGAGCTGCCCGACATCGCGGCCGGCCAGGAGATCGCCATCGGCATCATCGCCACGCCGGCCAGCGCCGCCCAGGAGGTCGCCGACCGCCTGGTCGCGGCCGGGGTGGGCTCGATCCTCAACTTCGCGCCCACCATCCTGTCGGTGCCCGACCACGTGTCGCTGCGCAAGGTCGACCTGGCGGTCGAACTGCAGATCCTCAGCTTCTACCAGCAGCGCAAGGGCGGCGGCACCCTGCCGCCCCGGGGCGCGCCGGTCACCCCGCCCGAGCCGGTCATGCCGCCCGAACCGGTCGCGCCGCCCGGGTCGCCCGAACCGGTCGCGCCGCCCGGGTCGCCCGAACCGTCAGAGTCACCCACGTCACCGGAGCCGCACGGATCGCACGCGACGCCCGGCAGGGCCGAGGCCGCCCCCGGCGGTGGGTCCCGCTCGGCGCCGCCGCGGCCCCCGGGATGACGGAGGCGCCGCCGTGCCCGTCGACCAGCCCCTCTACCCGGTCAACCTGATCGTGGCGGGGCGCCCGTGCCTGGTGGTCGGCGGTGGCCGCGTGGCGGCGCAGAAGGTGCGGGGCCTGCTCGACGCGGGCGCGGATGTCACGGTGGTGGCGCCGGAGGTGGCCGCGGAGATCGAGCGCACCGGCGCGGCGGTCGAGCGCCGCCCCTACCGCCGGGGCGAGGCGGCCGGCTACCGGTTCGTGATCACCGCCACCGGCGACCGGGAGGTCGACCAGCAGGTGTTCGACGACGGCGAGGCGGCCGGGGTGTGGGTCAACAGCGCCGACGACCCCGAGCGGTGCAGCGCGATCCTGCCCGCACGGGTCCGGCAGGGACGCCTCACGGTGACCGTGTCGACCGCCGGGCACTCGCCGGCGGTCGCCTCGTGGCTGCGGGCGCGCCTGGCCGGCGAGCTCGGCCCCGAGTACGACCAGCTCATCGGCCTGATGTCGGAGGCCCGGCGCGAGGTGCGCGCCCGCGGCCAGAGCACCGAGCAGCTCGATTGGCAAGCGGCCCTCGATTCGGGAATCCTGGAACTCGTACGGGCCGGCCGGCTCGAGGATGCCAAGGAGCGCCTGCGCGCGTGTCTGTCGTCGTCATCGGACTGAACCACAGGACCGCACCGCTCGACCTGCTGGAGCGGATGGCCATCGGCGACGCCCAGCAGGCCAAGGCGCTGCACGACCTGTGCACGCGCGAGCACATCAGCGAGGCGCTGGTGCTGTCGACGTGCAACCGCACCGAGGTCTACGCGGTCGCCGAGCGCTTCCACGGTGCGTACAGCGACATCCGCAGCTTCCTCGCCGAGCTCTCGTACCTGGCGCCCGAGCACTTCTCCGACCACCTCTACGTCCACTACGACTCCGCTGCGGCCGCGCACCTGCTGTCGGTCACCGCGGGCCTCGACTCGGCCGTGCTGGGCGAGAGCGAGATCCAGGGCCAGGTGAAGCAGGCCTGGGAGCAGGCCCGCACCGAGGGCGCCGCGGGGTCGGCGCTGAACCTGCTGCTCCGCCACGCGCTCGAGGCCGGCAAGCGGGCCCGCACCGAGACGGGGATCGCCCGCAACGTCGCCTCGGTGTCGCAGGCCGCGGTCGCCATGGCGGTCGACCGCCTGGGCACGCTCGAGGACAAGCGGGTGCTGGTGATCGGCGCGGGGGACATGGGCGAGGGCATGGCGGTCGCGCTCGCCGGGGCCGGCGTGGGCGAGGTGCTGGTGGCCAACCGCACGCGGGCTCGGGCCGAGCAGCTGGCCGCCCGGGCGGGCGGGCGGTCGATCGCGCTGAGCGAGCTGCCCCACCGGATCGCCGACGTCGACCTCCTGCTCACGTCGACGGGGTCGCGTGCCCCGCTGCTCGAGCGCGACGACGTCGTCGAGGTGATGGGCCTCCGGCCCGACCGGCCGCTCCTGGTCGTCGACATCGCCGTGCCCCGCGACGTCGATCCGGCGGTCGCCGAGGTCGACGGGGTCACGCTGCTCGACATGGACGACCTGCGCCGCCACGCCTCGGCCGGCATCGCCGAGCGCCGCCGCGAGGTCGCCGCGGTCGAGGCGATCCTCGCCGAGGAGCTCGACCGCTACCTGGTCGCCACCTCGGCCCGCGAGGTCGCCCCGCTCGTCGTGGCCCTGCGCGAGCGGGCCGAGGACATCCGGGCCGCCGAGGTGGCACGCCACCTGGCGCGGGCCGACGGGCTCGACGACCGCCAGACCGAGCTGATCGAGGCGGTCACGAAGGGCCTCGTCGCGAAGCTGGTCCATCAACCCACGGTGGTGCTGAAGGACGCGGCCGGCAGCCCCCGGGGCGACCGGCTGGTCGCGGCGCTGCGCGAGCTGTTCGAGATCGAGTCGTGAGCATCACGCTCCGGGTCGCCACCCGGGGCTCGTCGCTCGCCCGCTGGCAGGCCGACCACGTCGCCGGGGCGATCCGTGCCGCCGAGCCCGACGTGGAGGTCGAGATCGTGACGGTCGAGACCCACGCCGACCGGCACCTCGAGATCCCCATCTGGGAGATGGGCGGCAAGGGCGTGTTCGTCAAGGAGGTGCAGGCCGCGGTGCTGGACGGGCGGGCCGATGTGGCCGTCCACTCGGCGAAGGACCTCCCGTCGTCGACCCCCGACGGCCTGGTGATCGCAGCGGTGCCCCGGCGGGCCGATGCCCGCGACGCGCTCGTGGGCGCACCGCTCGACGAGCTTCCCGAGGGGGCCCGGGTGGCCACGGGGTCGCTGCGCCGGCGGGCCCAGCTCGCCCACCTGCGACCGGACCTGGAGTTCCGGAACCTGCGGGGCAACATGGCCACGCGGCTCGCGCAGGTCGACACCCCCGATGTCGACGCGATCGTGGTGGCGGCCGCAGCGCTCGACCGGCTGGGCCTGGGCGACCGCATCGCCGAGCGCCTCGACGTGGGCACGATGCTGCCCCAGGTCGGCCAGGGTGCGCTGGCGGCGGAGTGCCGGGCCGACGACCTCGACATCCGCTCCGTGCTCGCTCGCATCGAGCACGGGCCGAGCCGCCGAACCGTCACCGCCGAGCGGGGCTTCCTGGCCGAGCTCGGGGGCGACTGCTCGCTGCCGGCGGCGGCCCACGCCACGCTGGCCGGCGACTCGCTGCACGTCCGGGGGCTGGTCGCCTCGGCCGACGGCGCCCTGGTGGTCCGCCACGAGGTCGACGGCCCGGCGGGCGCCGGCGCCGCCCTCGGTCGCTCGGTCGCGCGCCGCCTGCTCGACGAGAAGGG
>JBKHJZ010000063.1:0-15957 GCA_046537875.1 Acidimicrobiia bacterium
GCACGTTCGACCAGACGTTCGTCCGCCTCGAGATCCTCGCCCGGCGACCCGACCGCCGACCCTGAACGACCCGCGCGGCGGTGGGCCGCCGGACAGCGCCATGCTGCTCGCGATGAGTTGACCCGTGCCGCGTCGTCACAACCACTGCGGACCGAAGCTCCGGCCGCTGCCCCCGACGCCCGGGGCCGGTCCGCCACCCCCGACGCAAGGAGAGAGACGCGATGAGCCTTCCCCGCATCGCCACCCGCGACGAGTGGCTGGCCGCCCGCCGGGAGCTGCTCGCCAAGGAGAAGGAGCTGACCAGGCAGCGCGACGCGCTGAACACCGAGCGGCGCAACCTGCCGATGGTCGAGGTCACGAAGGACTACGTGTTCGAGGGCCCCCAGGGCACCGTGAGCCTGCTCGACATGTTCGAGGGTCGCCGGCAGCTCGTGCTCTACCACTTCATGTTCGATCCCGAGTGGGAGGACGGCTGCCCCAGCTGCACCGCCGGCACCGACGAGCTGTCGCAGGGGCTCTTCGACCACCTCCACATCCGCGACACCAGCTACGCCATGGTGTCGCGGGCGCCGCTGGCGAAGCTGGAACGGTGGAAGGCGAAGCGGGGCTGGGACGTGCCCTGGTACTCGTCGTACGGCTCCGACTTCAACTACGACTTCGGCGTCACGATCGACGAGTCGGTCAGACCGCCGTCGTACAACTTCCGCACCAGGGCCGAGTACGAGGCCATGGGGTCGGACTTCTTCGAGGCCGACCAGCCCTTCGAGATGCCCGGTCGGAGCTGCTTCCTGCAGGCGGACGGGCGGGTGTTCCACACCTACTCGCAGTACGCCCGGGGCCTGGAGTCGACCGGCGGCTCCTACTACTTCCTCGACCTCACCGCCCTCGGCCGGCAGGAGGAGTGGGAGGAGCCCAAGGGTCGCACCGAGTCGGCGCGGTCCGCCAGGCCCGACTTCGCCTCGTGACCGACATGCCGCGCCGGCGTCCGCGGTCGTCGGCCCACCCGGCGCGGCGGCAGGAGGCGAGCGCCCGGTCGGGGTCCGGTCGACGGGCCCCGAGCCGACCGACCGAGTCGGCGCGACCTACGGCTGCGGTGGCCGGTGGAGGCGTACGACACCCTCGTCGATCGCCGCCCGCGACACCGCCGCGGCCACCTCGGTGGCGACCGTGGGGTCGAACACCGACGGGATGATGCAGTCGGGCGCCAGCTGCTCGTCCGACACACACCCGGCGATGGCCCGCGCCGCCGCCAGCTTCATCCCCTCGGTGATCGAGGTGGCCGCCACGTCGAGCGCCCCCCGGAAGATGCCGGGGAACGCCAGCACGTTGTTGATCTGGTTCGGGTAGTCGCTGCGCCCGGTGGCGATCACCTTGGCCAGGCCGTCCGCGTCCTCCGGGGTGATCTCCGGATCCGGGTTGGCGAGCGCGAACACGATCGGGTCGCCGGCCATGGTGCGGAGGTCGGCCGCCGTGATGAGCCCCGGGCCCGAGACGCCGACGAACACGTCGGCCCCGGGCAGCACCTCGGACAGGGTGCCCTCCCGGCGGTCCGGGTTGGTGTTCTCGGCGAACCACAGCTTGGCGACGTTGAGGTCGTCGCGGCCGGCCCAGATGGCGCCCTTGCGGTCGACGCCGATGATCTCGCGGACCCCCGACTCGATGAGGATCCGGCTGATCGCCACCCCCGCGGCGCCGACGCCGGCGATCACCACGGTGAGCTCGTCCATCCGCTTGCCGACGATCTTCAGCGCGTTCTCCAGCGCGGCCAGCGTGACCACCGCGGTGCCGTGCTGGTCGTCGTGGAAGACGGGGATGTCGAGCCGCTCCTTCAGGCGCTCCTCGACCTCGAAGCACTCGGGCGCCTTGATGTCCTCGAGGTTGATGCCCCCGAAGACCGGTGCCATCCGCTCGACCGTCTCTACGATCTCGTCGGGCGACGACACGTCGAGGCACACCGGGAAGCCGTCGACCCCGGCGAAGTGCTTGAACAGCAGCGCCTTGCCCTCCATGACCGGCAGGGCCGCCTCGGGACCGATGTCGCCGAGGCCGAGGACCGCGCTGCCGTCGGTGACGATGGCGACCATGTTCTTCTTGATGGTCAGGTCGTGCACCCGCTCCGGCTCCGCGGCGATGGCGTTGCACACCCGGGCGACGCCCGGCGTGTAGGCCATCGACAGGTCGTCGCGGTCGGCCACCGGCATGCGAGCCAGCACCTCGATCTTGCCGCCGTCGTGCATGAGGAAGGTGCGGTCGAGCACCTCGAGCACCTCGCAGCCCTCGAGCCCGGCGACGGCCGTGCGCACCCGCTCGACGTGGTCGGTGCCGGCGCAGTTGACCACGAGGTCCTCTTCGAGCACGGGCCCGCGTACGTCGAACCCGCCGATGGCGGTGATGTTGCCGCCAGCGTCGCCGATGGCGGTGGCGAGGCGTCCCAGGGAGCCCGGTCGGTTGTCCAGCCGGACCCGCAGGCGGATCGAGTACGCAGCTGTCGGGTTTGCCACGGGGCGAGGCTAGCGGTGCGCGAGCGGGCCTCCCCAAACGGTTGGCCGCGCCGTGCCGGGCAGGTCCTGGTAGAGGCGTACCGGCAGGCCGCCCCGGCCGTGACGCACCCGCAGACCGGCCCGCCGGGCCGCCGCACCGGGTGTGCGGGCCTGGGTACCCTCGGACCGGTGACCGGCGTGTTCGACATCGCAGCGGCCGACGGGTTCGAGCAGGTGGCCTTCTGCCACGACGCGCCGACGGGACTCCGGGCGATCGTGGCCATCCACTCGACCGCGCTCGGCCCCTCGCTCGGCGGCACCCGCTTCCTCCCGTACCCCACCGAGCGGGACGCCCTCGTCGACGTGTGCCGGCTCGCCAAGGGCATGACGTACAAGCACGCGCTCTGCGGCAACGACCTCGGCGGGGGGAAGGCGGTCATCATCGGCGAACCGCACGCCCTGCGCAGCGAGGCGCTGCTCCGCGCCTACGGCCGCTTCATCGAGGGCCTCAACGGGCGCTACCTGACGGCCGAGGACGTCGGCACCACCCAGGCCGACATGGACGTCATCCGCCGCGAGACCCGGCACGTCACCGGGGTCAGCCCCTCGCTCGGGGGCTCCGGCGACCCCTCGCCGGCCACGGCCTGGGGCGTGCTCTGGGCGATGAAGGCGGTGGCCGAGCGCCTCTGGGGAAGCGACTCGCTGGCCGGGCGCCACGTGTGCATCTCGGGCGTCGGCAAGGTGGGCTCGTCGCTGGCCGAGCACCTGGCCGGCGAGGGCGCCAAGCTCACGGTGGCCGACGTGGACGAGATGCGCGTCGCCGCCGCCGTCGACCGCCACGGCGCGGTGGCGGTGGCGCCCGACGCCGCCCACGGCGTGCCCTGCGACATCTTCGCGCCCTGCGCGCTCGGCGCCGTGCTGAACCCGGTGACGATCCCGGAGCTCCACTGCGACGCAGTGGTGGGCTCGGCCAACAACCAGCTCGCCTCGCCCACCGACGCCGAGCGCCTGTGGCATCGCAACATCGTGTACGTGCCGGACTTCGTGGCCAACGCCGGCGGCGTGATCAACATCGCCGAGGAGTCCCTCGGCTACGACCACGACCGCGCCTACGAACGCATCCGCGCCGTCCGCGACACCGTGCTCACGCTGTTCGCCCGGGCCGACAGCGAGGGCACCACCCTCTCGGTGGCGGCCGACCAGCTGGCCGAGGAGCGCATCGCGGCGCTGAGCGGCGTGGGGCTGATCCGCACCGGCCGCGAGAACGGCCCGCCCGCGGGCACCCGGCAGCGGTAGCGTCGCTGCGGTGAGCATCGGACTGCTCGTCGTGGCGGCCGTCGCCGTGGTCGCGTGCGCCCTGCTCGCCCGCAGCCGCGCCCGGCTGCGCGGGGCCCTCACCGCGAGCGAGCGCGACCGCGAGGCGCTCGCCACCCGCCTCGCCCGCGCCGAGGCCACGATCGCGACGCACGCCGCCGACCTCACGACCATCACCGAGGCACGTGACGTCGTCGTCGCCGACTGGGAGTCGACGGTCAGCGAGGTACGCCGGCTCGCCGACCAGCTGGAGGACGAGCGGCGGGCCCGGGCTCAGGCCGAGGCGACCGCCGACGACCTGCAGGCCCGGCTGGAACGGGCGGGTCTGGCCGACGCCGGCGGGCCCGGCGTGCCCACAGCGGAACGGGCCGCGCGCGCCGCGGAACCTCCGGCGAGGGCCGCAGGGGCCGCAGAGGCCGGTGATGTCGGTCGCGTCGGTGGACCCGCCGATGTCAGCCCGTCGGAGCCGCCGGACACCGCGCCGGGGCGGCGGGACCATGCCGGGGACGCCGACGGGCGCTGGATGCTCCTGCTCGCCCACATCGCCCGCCGCTGGGCGGCGGTCGTCGGGGCGCCACCCGAGGACCGCGAGGTCACGCTCGGTGCCGTGCCGGTGCAGTTCGCGGAGGGCCTGGCCCGCGAGGTGGAGCGGGTGCGCGAGGAGGTCGGCGTGTCGGTCGAGCTGGCCGGCGCCGAGCCGGCCGAGCCCGCCGACCCGGTGGCGTCGCTGCTCGCGGTGATCGACGTGCTCGGCGTGCTCGCCACCGGGTCGGAACGAGTCGTGGTCGACGCCGGTGAGAGCGTCGACCTGCGGGGCGAGGGGTGGTCCGGCTCGCCGGAGGAGCTGACCGCGGTGCGGGCGCGGGCCACGGCCGCCGGGGTGGCGGTCGGCGAGATCGAGGTCGACGAGGGGACGGCACACGTCTCGGTGGGTCTGACCGACCCACACACCGAGCCGGCCGCCACGCCCTGACTCCCGCCTCGCACTCGGTTCAGAGCTCACCGCCCTCGTAGGGGAAGCCCAGCTCGGGCGCCGTGACCAGAGGGCGACAGTCGATGCCCGCCCCGGCGGCGAGCCCCGCGCACGTGCCGCCCCGGTCGACCACCGGCGCCAGCAGCACCGGCTCGGCACCGTGTGCCCGCACCACCTCGGCGGCCTCGAGCATCGACACTCCCCGGGTGACGGCGTCCTCGGTGATCGCCACCCGGTCGCCGGGCTCGAGCGCCCCGGCCACCCGGCCACCGCCGCCGTGGTCCTTCGCCTCCTTGCGGACGCTGAACGCCCGCAGCCAGCGACCCCGCGTGGCCGCGATCGCCGCAGTGGCGAACGCGGCGGCGTCGGCACCCATCGTCAGACCGCCGATCGCGGTCACGTCGTCGGGCAGCACGTCGAGCAGCGCATCGGCCACCAGCAGCATGCCCTCCGGCCGGCAGGTCGTCTGCTTGGCGTCGATGAACCAGGTGCTCGTCGCCCCCGACTTGAGCACGAACTCGCCCCGCCGCACCGCGTGGGCCAGCAGGTGCTCGGCGAGCGGGCTCATCGCAGGTGCACCCGCCGGCCCTCGCCGCCGGCGTCCGCCAGCCGGCCGACCTCGGTCGCCGCGTATCCGGCGGTCCGGAGCGTGGCGATCGCCCGCGACGCGTCGCCGGCCGGGACCGCGACCACCATCCCGAGCCCCAGGTTGAACACCCGCGCCATCTCGTCGTCGGCGACGCCGCCGAGCCGCTGGATCTCGCCGAAGACCCGGGGGACCTCCCAGGCGGCGCGGTCCAGGTGGGCGTCGACCCCCTGGGGCAGCACGCGGGGCACGTTGCCCACCAGGCCGCCGCCGGTGATGTGGGCGACCGCCCGGACGTCGACGTCGCCGAGCAGCCGGGCGACGGCCGGCGCGTAGATCACCGAGGGGCGCAGCAGCTCGTCGGCCACCGTGTGCCCGTCGAACAGCTCGTCGTCGAGCCCGAGCCCGGCGATCTCGAAGAGCACCTTGCGGGCGAGGGAGTAGCCGTTGGAGCGGAGCCCGGGAGACGGCAGGCCGACCAGCACGTCGCCGGCCCGCGAGGCGTCGCCGGTCAGGATGCGGTCACGTTCCACGACCCCCACCGCGAAGCCGACGAGGTCGAACTCCCCGGGCTCCATCGCCCCGGGATGCTCGGCCATCTCGCCGCCCACGAGGGCGCATCCCGCCTGGCGGCAACCCTCGACCACCCCGGCGACGAGCGCGTCGACCTGGGCGGGGTCGAGCCGGCCGACCGAGATGTAGTCGAGGAAGAAGAGCGGCTCGGCGCCCTGGCAGACGATGTCGTCGACGCACATGGCCACCAGGTCGATGCCGATGGTGTCGAAGCGACCCGCCGCGGTGGCCACCATCGCCTTGGTGCCGACACCGTCGGTGGAGGAGACCAGCACCGGCTTCCGGTAGCCCTCGGGCAACGAGACCAGGCCGGCGAACGCCCCGATGTCGCCCAGCACCTCGGGCCGGTAGGTCGAGCGGACCCGGTCCCTGATGCGTTCGACCGCCGCCTCCCCCGCGGCGAGGTCCACCCCGGCGCCGCCGTAGGTCGCGCCCATCGGGCCCGTCCGCCGGCTCACGTGGTGCCGTCGAGCGCCGGCTGCACGATGTCCTCCTCGAACACCTGCTGGTTCTGCTCGAGGATGTGCTCGCGCAGGTTCACCGGCACCTCGACCGGGTAGTCGCCGGTGAAGCAGGCCGCGCAGAAGCCCGCGCCCGCCGCGCCCGTGGCGGTGACGAGGCGGTCGATGTCGAGGTAGGCGAGCGTGTCGACGTCGAGGTACTTGCGGATCTGCTCGATCGAGAGGTCGCTGGCGATCAGCTCGTCGCGGTCGCCGGTGTCGATGCCGTAGAAGCACGGCCACCTCACGGGAGGCGACGAGATGCGGAGGTGCACCTCGCGCGCCCCCGCCTCGCGCAGCATCCGCACCAGCTGGTGCTGCGTCGTGCCCCGGACGATCGAGTCGTCCACCACCACCAGCCGCCTGCCCTCGATGTTCTCGCGCAGGGGGTTGAGCTTCATCCGCACGGCCTGCGCCCGCAGCTCCGGCGTGGGCGCGATGAAGCTCCGGCCGATGTAGCGGTTCTTGACCAGGCCCTGGCCGAGCGGGATCCCGCTGCGCCGGGCGAACCCCTCCGCAGCCGGCACGCCCGACTCCGGCACGCCCATGACCATGTCGGCGTCGGCGGGTGCCTGCTCGGCGAGCTGCTCGCCCATGCGGATGCGGGCCTGGTGCACGCTCATGCCGTACAGGCGGCTGTCGGGCCGGGCGAAGTAGACGAACTCGAACAGGCACAGCCGGGGATCGACCCGCTCGGCGGCGAACGGGTGGATCGACCGGAGACCGTCGTGGTCGATCACCACCATCTCGCCGGGCTCCAGCTCGCGGACGACCTGGGCACCGACGATGTCGAGCGCCGGCGTCTCCGACGCGAGGACCCACCCGGTGTCGAGGCGGCCGAGGCACAGCGGTCGGAAGCCGTTGGGATCGCGCACACCGATGATCGAGCTGTCGTCCATCAGCACGAGCGAGAAGGCGCCGGCGAGGCGGGGCGCCACCGCGGCGACCGCGTCGGCGAGCGGGCTCGGGCCGGTGGGCGGGCCGCCGGGCGTACCCCCGGGCGGGCCGCCGGGCGGGCGTGCGGGCGGCACCGTCATCTCCCGATCCCCGGCCCCGGCCCCACCGGAGCGCTCGCCGTTCGATCCGCCGCCGGAGCCGCCTCCGGCGGGCCGACCCCCGCCGTCCCCGTCGGGGCCACCGCCGGCCTGGCCCGGGGCACCGACGCCGCTGGCGGCCGCCGGGGAGACCGCCGAGGACGCCGCCGACGCCAGCTCGGCGGCCAGCAGCTCGGCCACCAGGTCGGTGTCGCTGGTGACCGTGCCGGTGAGCATGCCGTGCTCGGCCGCGAGGGCCTCGGTGTTGGTCAGGTTGCCGTTGTGGCCGAGCGCGAACTGGTGGTCGCCCACCGAGCGGTAGGCCGGCTGGGCGTTGCGCCACGTCGACGACCCGGTGGTGGAGTAGCGGCAGTGGCCGATGGCCAGGTGGCCGCTGAGGCCGGCGAGCGTCCGCTCGTCGAACACGCTGGCCACGAGGCCCTGATCCTTCACGACGGTGAGCATGCTGCCGTCGCTGACCGCCATGCCCGCCGCCTCCTGCCCCCGGTGCTGGAGGGCGAACAGGCCGAGGTAGGACAGGTGCGCGACCGGGAGGCCGGGGCCGTAGACCCCGAACACGCCGCACGCCTCCGTCGGTCCGTCGTCGACCGGGGGGCCCACGTCTCGGGTCGCCCGCTGGCGATCCACGTCCATCACACGGCCATTCTGCCGTCCCCCGGTGCGATCCGCGGGAACCACCGCTCTCCGTGGACGCCACGAGGGTGGGGTCGCGCGTCGCGATCCCCCGGGAGGGCACGAGGGGGGTGCGATCGGCGCCCCCCGTGGTCACCTCGACCGTGGGCGGCACCCCCGGTGGACCCGTGACCGCGGGCGGTACGCCCCAGCGACACCACGAGCGTGGGTGGCGCAGCCCCGTTCCGGTCACGACACCGTCCCGCCACCGCATCGCGCGCAGGTCGCGCGGATGCGACGGGTGCGTTGCGATCCGATGGCACCGGTGCCGTACGCTGCCCGCCGATGGCATTCGACCTCCGGGACCTCGACCTCCGAACGGTGACGAGATTCAAGATCGTCCGGTACTCGACGGCCTCGGCGGCGGGCGTGATCGTGGGCCAGCTCACGCTCATCCTCTGCTACCAGGCGCTGCCGTGGCCGGGTGCGGCGGAGCACTGGCCGGGTATCCCGGCCAACCTGGCGTCGGTCACCCTCGGTGCGGTGCCCAACTACACGATCAACCGCTACTGGACCTGGAGCCAGACCGGGAGGAACCGCCTGTGGGGCGAGATCATCCCGTTCTGGACCATGAGCGTGCTCGGGGCCATCCTCTCGACCATCGCCGTCGGCTACGCCGACCGCGTGTGGGGCACCACCATCGCCGTCGCCGCGGCCAACCTCACCGGCTTCGGCGTGCTCTGGATCGCCAAGTTCTTCGTCCTCGACCGGCTCATGTGGCGGGTCGTCCACGAGATCCAGCCCGACATCGACATCGACGAGGCGGGCGCCGGCCTGGTGGGTGCGCTCGACATGGACGAGGCCACGTTCGACCGTGAGCGGGCCGCCGCGCGGCGCCGTGCCGCCGTGGGCACGGTCGAGCACCCCCGGGCCGGCGGCGACAGGCACTGAGCGGCGCTCGCTCGGCCGGACAGCTCCCGAGGCCACCGGTTCCCCAAGCGGTCGGGACGGCGATCGGTCGGCGGTCGGTTGGCGGTCGTTTTCACCAACCCCGAGGCGATCGGTTCCACCCCACCCCGCC
The DNA here is from genome assembly GCA_046537875.1 of Acidimicrobiia bacterium. Classification (GTDB taxonomy): domain Bacteria; phylum Actinomycetota; class Acidimicrobiia; order Acidimicrobiales; family VFJN01; genus JBKHJZ01. The sequence continues at coordinate 9,175 of JBKHJZ010000063.1, forward strand.
CGAGGCACCAGGTTCCACATCCGGAACCCATGACCTCACCCCCACAGCCCCGGAACCCATGACCTCACGCTCCCAGACGTGGAACCCATGACCTCGGGGCAGAGGTTGAGGACGGGTCCCGAGGCTTGCCGAGATCCTCCCGGGTCTCAGCCCTGGGTGGTGCCGTGGCCGAGCTCGGCGGGCAACCGGCCCCGCCAGGCCGCCACCACCTCGGCCAGCGGCAGGTCGACCAGCCCCGCGATCGTGAACCGGTCGCCCCCGGCGTCGCCGACCGGCCTGGCCGGAACGCCGCTCGCCCGGTGCCGGCGGTGGACCTCGCCGACGGCCGCCGGGTCGAGCGCCAGCACGAAGCGGCTCGGGGACTCGGCGAACAGCCAGCGGTGGTCGGCCCCGTCGGGCGGTCGCACGGTCACGCCCACGCCGGACGCGGCCGCCATCTCCCCCAGCGCCACCCCGAGGCCGTCGGCCAGATCGTGCACGCCGAGGACGAGGCCGTCCGCCACGAGCCCGCGGACCAGGTCGCACACCGCCCGGTGCGCCTCCAGGTCGAGCGCCGGCGGTGCGCCCGCCCGGTGGCCGCGGCGCCACGCCCACCGCGATCCCGACACGCTGCCCGCGTCGCCGCCGAGGACGATCACCCTCGTGCCGTCGACCAGGCGGGCGCCGGGCGGAGGTGCCCCCAGATCGTCGATCATGCCGACCACCGCCACCACCGGGGTCGGGTCGATGTCGCGCCCGCGGCTCTCGTTGTAGAGGCTCACGTTGCCGCCGATCACCGGCAGGCCGAGCGCCCGGCAGGCCTCGGCCATGCCGTCGACCGACTCGGAGAACTGCCACATGACCTCGGGGTGCTCCGGGTTGCCGAAGTTCATGCAGTCGACGAGGGCCAGCGGCCCCGCCCCGACGCAGGCCAGGTTCGCCACCGCCTCGGCCACCACCAGCGAGGTGCCGTGCCGGGGATCGAGCGAGCACCACCGGTGGTTGCCGTCGGTCGTCACCGCGAGCGCCCGGCCGGTGTCGAGCCCGGTGTGGGGATGCTTCAGCCGGAGCACGCTGGCGTCGTCGCCCGGCCCGGTCACCGTGTTGAGGAACAGCTGGTGGTCGTACTGGGTCCACACCCACGAGGTGTCGTAGAGCAGGTCGAGCAGCTCGGCACCGGCGTCGGCCGGCGCAGGCAGCGCCCGGTCGGCATCGTGGGCCAGGCGCTCTGCCCGGTCGGCGGGCTCGGCCAGGGGCCGGTCGAGCAGCGGGGCGTCCTCGTGCAACGAGGCCGCCGGCATGTCGGCGAGCACGGTGCCGCCGCTGCCGGGCCGGTCGAGCACCCGGAGGCGCCCGCCGCCGGTGACCGTGCCGATCACCGCGGCCCGGATCTCCCAGCGATCGCAGATCGCCAGCACGTCGTCGAGGTCGGCGGGGTCGACGATGGCCAGCATCCGCTCCTGGCTCTCGCTGGTCATCACCTCGAACGGGGCCATGGCCGGCTCGCGCTGCGGCACCTCGGACACGTACACGTCCATGCCCACGCCGCCCCGGCTGGCCGTCTCGCTCGTCGCCCCCGTGAGCCCGGCGGCCCCGAGATCCTGGATGCCCACGACCAGCCCGGCGTCGAGCATCTCGAGGCACGCCTCGATCAGGCGCTTCTCCTCGAACGGGTCACCCACCTGCACGCTCGGCCGCTTGGCGGCGTCGTCCTCCGCATCGCCGAAACCCGCCGATGCCAGCACGGATGCGCCGCCGATCCCGTCGCGCCCGGTGGTCGCCCCGAGCAGCACCGCCAGGTTCCCCACGCCCGAGGCCCTGCCCAACACCAGGCGGTCGGCGGGCAGCACACCGAGGCAGAAGACGTTGACGAGGGGGTTCTCCTGGTAGGTCTCGTCGAACACGATTTCGCCCCCGACCGTGGGAACACCCACCGAGTTGCCGTAACCGCTGATGCCCGACACGACGCCCTCGGCGATCCACCGGCTGCGGGCGTCGGAGAGCGGCCCGAAGCGCAACGGGTCCATCAGGGCGATCGGCCGGGCCCCCATGGTGAAGATGTCACGCAGGATGCCACCGACCCCGGTGGCGGCGCCCTGATAGGGCTCGATGGCGGACGGGTGGTTGTGGCTCTCGATGCGGAAGGCCGCGGCGACACCGTCGCCGACGTCGACGACACCGGCGTTCTCCCCCGGCCCCACCAGCACCTCGGGGCCCTCGGAGGGGAGGCGCCGCAGGTGCACCCGGCTCGACTTGTACGAGCAGTGCTCCGACCACATCACCGCGTACATGGCCAGCTCGAGGTGGTTCGGCTCCCGTCCGAGGATGCGCTCGATCGAGGCCGCCTCGTCGTCGGTGAGCCCGAGGGCCCGGTGCATCGCCTGCTCGGTGGTCACGCCGCGAGAGTAGGCGACCACGTGTACCCCGCAGAACGCACTCTATACATCAAGTCGGCCGCCTCCGGAGCGCCAATGGCCCGGTCAGAGGCGCATCGACACCAAGTAATGCAAACACGTGAATTTCGCCATATGATGGCGGCATGCCGCAGACAACTCGCAAGCGCACCGCCATGAGCGACGAGCACAAGGCCGCCCTGGCCGCCGGTCGGGAACAGGGCCGGTCGGTTCGTCGCTACCTCGAAGCCCTCGAGGCGCACAAGCCCAAGAGGGGCCGCAAGCGCAGCCCGGAAACCCTGAAGAAGCGCCTCCGTTCGGTCGAATCCGAGATCGCGTCCGCCGACCCGTTGAAGCGGCTGCACCTGGTGCAGGAGCGGCTCGATCTCCAGCGGGCGCTCGAATCCACCAACGGTGGCGTCGACATCAACGAGCTGGAGAAGGCGTTCGTCGAGGCCGCAAAGCCCTACAGCGAGCGCAAGGGCATCTCCTACTCGGCATGGCGCGAGCTGGGTGTCCCGGCCCGCGTGCTGGAGCGGGCCGGCATCAGGCGCAGCGGCTGACGCCCGGCGAACGACGCTCGCCTCAGGTGGGGACGGCGCCGGCCGTCACGAGCAGCGAGCGGAGCAGGGCGACGCCGTCGGTGGATCCGAGCAGCGGGTGGCTCGCGCGCTCGGGATGCGGCATCAGCCCCACCACGTTGCGCCCGATCGAGCAGATGCCGGCGATGTCGTCGACCGACCCGTTGGGGTTGTCGATGTAGCGGAGCACGATGCGCTCCTCGGCCCGGAGCTCGGCGAGGGTCTCCGGCGAGCACGTGTAGTTGCCCTCGAAGTGGTTGATCGGGATGCGGAGCACGCTGCCGACCGCCACGTCGCGGGTGAGCGCCGAGTCGCCGGCCTCCACGCGCAGGTCGACGGGCCCGCAGACGAACTTGAGCCCGGCGTTGCGTTGCAGAGCCCCGGGCAGCAGGCCCGCCTCGCAGAGCACCTGGAAGCCGTTGCAGATGCCCACCACCGGGCCGCCCGCGGCGGCGAGCTCGGTGACCGCCGCCATGATCGGCGAGAACCGGGCGATCGCCCCGGGACGCAGGTAGTCACCGTGCGCGAACCCGCCCGGGAGCACCACGGCGTCGACATCGCCCAGCGTCGGGTCGCCATGCCACACGATGCGGGCGTCGCCGCCGATCGATCGCACCGCCTCGACCACGTCGTGCTCGCAGTTTGAGCCCGGGAAGAGCACGACCCCGACGCGGGCCGCCATCAGGCCCTCCCCGGTGCGGCCGGCTGGCCGTCGGGCGCCGTCACCGTGACCGTGGCGTCCTCGATCACCGGGTTGGCCAGGAACCGCTGCACCATGTCGTCGACCTCGGAGCGGGCGGCCGCCTCGTCGGGCGCCTCGACCGTGAAGCGGAAGGCCTTGCCGACCCGCATGCCGGACACCCCCTCGAAGCCGAGGGCCGGGAGCGACCGCTCGATGGTCGTCCCCTCCGGATCGGCCACGCCCTCGCGGAGGCGGGTCTCGACGAGCACCGAGAAGCGCATGCCTGCAGGGTAGCGGTGCGCCCCAGCCGCAGGGCTCGACCGGTCCGGGCTCAGCCGGGTGCGCCGGGCCAGTCGGCGAAGCGGCGGCCGGTGATCCGCTCGTAGGCCTCGATGTAGCGGGCGCTGGTGGCGCCGACCACCTCGTCGGGCAGCGGCGGGGGCGGCGGGGTCTTGTCCCAGTCGAGCCGGTCGAGGTGGTCGCGCACCGGTTGCTTGTCGAAGCTCGGCGGGGTGGCGCCCGGGTGCCAGGCGTCGACTGGCCAGAACCGGGACGAGTCGGGGGTCAGCACCTCGTCGCAGAGCGTGAGCTCGCCGTCGACCAGGCCGAGCTCGAACTTGGTGTCGGCGATGACGATGCCCCGGTCGCGGGCCCAGGCCGCGCCCCGCCGGTACAGCTCCAGCGACACGTCGCGCACCCGTGCGGCCAGGCCCTCGCCGATCAGGCCGGCCGCCTCGGCGAACGAGATGTTCTCGTCGTGGCCGTCCTCGGCCTTCGTCGACGGGGTGAACACCGGCTCGGGCAGGCGGTCGGACTCCCGCAACCCCGCGGGCAGCGGCGAACCGTGCATGGTCCCGGCCCGGCTGTACTCCTTCCAGGCCGAGCCCGAGAGGTAGCCCCGCACGATGCACTCCACCGGCAGCATCTCGGCACGCGTTGTGAGCATGATCCGGCCGGGCAGGTCGGCCTCGGCGGCCACCGCCTGCACGTCGGGCGGCAGGTCGGCGACCTCGGTCGAGATCAGGTGCCCCGGGACCACGTCGGCGAGGTGCTCGAACCAGAACGCCGACATGGCGGTGAGCACCCGGCCCTTGTGGGGGATCGGTTCGTCCATCACCACGTCGAACGCGGAGATCCGGTCGCTCGTGATCATGAGCAGCCGGTCGTCGCCCACCGCGTAGATGTCCCGGACCTTGCCGGAGTGGACGTGCGGCAACCCGAGGTCGGTCAGCGCCATGGCGTGGTTCCTCCTGACGGCGGGGCGGGCGGGCGGGCTAGGGAGCGTTCAGATGATCGGTCCGGGACGGTAGCTGGCCGCCTCCCGGTGCTCGGCGACGATGGCCTCGACGTGGCGGCAGAAGGCCGCGACCTGGTGCCCGGCCCGGCCCGCGAAGCCGGCACGGTCGGCGACCACCGCCTCGATGGCCTCCCGGTCGAGCCCGAGCCGCGGATCGGCCGCCAGGCGGTCGACCAGGTCGTTGCCCACCGCGCCCTCGCGCTGGGCGAGGGCGACCGCCAGCGCGTGCTCGCGGATCGCCTCGTGCGCCCGCTCGCGGCCCACCCCCGCCCGCACGGCCGCCGTGAGCACCTTGGTCGTGGCGAGGAACGGCAGGTAGCGCTCGAGCTCGCGCTCGATCACGGCCGGGTGGACGCCGAAGCCCTCGAGCACCGACAGGAACGTCTCGATCAGGCCGTCGGTGGCGAGGAAGGCCCCCGGCAGCGCCACCCGGCGGACCACCGAGCACGACACGTCGCCCTCGTTCCACTGGTCGCCGGCCAGCTCCGACACCATCGAGAGGTAGCCGCGCACGACGACCGCCAGGCCGTTGACCCGCTCCGAGGACCGGGTGTTCATCTTGTGCGGCATGGCCGAGCTGCCCACCTGGCCCGGCGAGAACCCCTCGGTGGCCAGCTCGTGGCCGGCCATGAGCCGGATCGTGGTGGCCAGGCTCGACGGGCCCGACGTGGCCTGGGCCAGGGCACTGACCACGTCGAGGTCGAGCGAACGGGGATAGACCTGGCCCACGCTGGTGAGCGACGCCCCGAACCCGAGGTGCTCGAGCACGGCCCGCTCCAGCGCCTCCACCTTCTCCGGGTCCCCCAGCAGGTCGAGCATGTCCTGCTGGGTGCCGACCGGCCCCTTGATGCCCCGCAGCGGGTAGCGGGCCAGCAGGTCCTCGATCCGGCGGAACGCCTGGAGCACCTCCTCGCCGGTGTTGGCGAAGCGCTTCCCGAGGGTGGTGGCCTGCGCCGGCACGTTGTGGGTGCGACCCGCCATGACCAGGTCGGCGTGCTCGGCGGCCAGCTCCGCCAGGCGGGCGAGCACCGCGACCAGCCGGTCGCGCACGAGCCGGAGCGCCAGCCGGATCTGGAGCTGCTCGACGTTCTCGGTGAGATCGCGCGAGGTCATGCCCGTGTGGGCGTGCTCGTGGCCGGCCAGGGCCGAGAACTCCTCGATGCGGGCCTTCACGTCGTGACGGGTCACGCGCTCGCGGGCCTCGATCGAGTCGAGGTCGACCTTGCCGACCACCGCCCGGTAGTCGTCGATCGCCTCGGCGGGGATGTCGACGCCGAGCACCCGCTGCGCCTCCATGACCGCGATCCACAGCTCGCGCTCGAGCCGGATCTTCCGCTCGGGCGACCACAGCTCGGCCATCGCCTCGCTGGCATAGCGGGCGGCCAGGACGTCGGGAGGCATGGCTGTCACCCGCCCATTGTCGCCGGTCGCGGTGCCGATCGACGACAGCGCGGCGGCGGGACCGCCGGTCCGCTCACCGGTGGGGGCCACGCTCCCCGAGCGACAGCACCTCGTGGACATTGCTGATGTCGGGAACGACCGGACGACCCAGGCGTACGGCCTTGGTGCGCCCTGGCCGGCGTGCTGGAGGCTGGCCGGCACGACGGGTGGCAACGCCGGCGCGGAGGACGTCGTTGACCACCTGTCTCCACGTCGCCCCGGACTCGACCTGGATGTGGCGCAGCTCGGCGGCGACATCCTCGTCGAGGGTCAGCGTTGTGCGCACGCGCCGGAGCGTACGGCCGCTGGTGCCTTGATGCTTCACACCGCGTCACCGACGACGACCCCTCCTCGTCACCGAGCGTCACTCGGACTTCGGCACCAGCTCCTCGCGATGGGCGGCCAGCGCGG
>JBKHJZ010000064.1:0-15925 GCA_046537875.1 Acidimicrobiia bacterium
GGCCCGTGTCGATCAGGATCGTGTCAAAACGCTCCTGCGCCGCGGCGATCACACGCCGAAGCGCATCCGGCGAAAGCTGCTCCGCGTCCATCTCCTCCGCCGTCCCCACCGACAGCACCGACAAATTCCGGATCCCGCTCTCGGCCGCGCAGTGCTCGATCGGCTCGCCCAGCATCGCGTCCAGCACACCCAGACGCGACTGCTCCTGGAACCCCAGCGCCTCGTCCAGCTCCGCCTGCGTCACCACGCCCCCCTCCACCAGCACCTGACCCAGACGCCGCCCCGTCCGCTGCGCCTCGGCCAGCGCCCGGCGGCGGGCCTCGGCCTGCTCGGCGGCGAACCTCTCGGCGTCCTCGGCCGAGGGCTGCGGCTCCTCGGTGCGCAGCGACGCCATGTGGCGGCCCTCGTTCACCGCGTCGGCGATGATGCGGCACATCAACGTGCCCGACCGGATGGCGTCGTCGTTGCCGGGAATGACGTAGTCGATCACGTCCGGATCGCAGTTCGTGTCGACGACCGCCACCGCCGGGAGGCCCAGCTTGTTCGCCTCGGTGACCGCGATGTGCTCCTTCTTGGTGTCGAGCACGAACACGGCCTCGGGCAGCCTGTCCATCGAGCGGATGCCGCCGAGGTAGCGCTGCAGCTTCTCGAGCTCGCGACCGAGGAGCAGGGCCTCCTTCTTGGGCATGGCGTCGAACTCACCGGAGGCCAGCATTCGCTCGTACTCGAGCATCTTGCCGATGCGCTTGGAGATCGTCTGGAAGTTCGTGAGCATGCCGCCCAGCCACCGCTGGTTGACGTACGGCATGCCGCACGACTGCGCGTAGCGCTCGATCGGTTCCTGCGCCTGCTTCTTCGTGCCGATGAAGAGCACGCTGCCGCCGCCGGCGACCACGTCGCGAACGAACGTGTACGCGGTCTCGATGCGCGCCAGCGTCTGCTGCAGGTCGATGATGTAGATGCCGTTGCGCTCGCCGAAGATGAAGCGCTTCATCTTCGGGTTCCAACGGCGGGTCTGGTGGCCGAAGTGGACTCCCGCCTCCAGTAGCTGCTTCATCGTGACGACAGCCACGTTGGTGTTCCCTTTCGTCCCATCGGTTGAGCGTCGCCGGCCCGGCGCCCGAGGGCGACCGTGGGTAGGGGCCGGCTGCGGCGTGGTCTGCGGCCGGGACGTGGCCCGACCGACGGGGCAGCCTACCGGCGGCGGCCGCGAGGGCGCCATGCGACGTCGCCTCGCGTCGTGATCCGCCTCACCGTGCACCCGATCCGGAGGCCCCCAGGACGCCGGTGACCGGGCCGATCGCCTCGGCGGTCGCCACCGCGCCTACCAGGGCCTGCCGCCGCTCGTCGGGCGCCCCGCCGGGCATGGCCGCGGAGCCGGCGCCCAGCCACCGGCCCACGTCATCGGCCCCGGGCTGCTGCCACCCCGCCGTGGAGGCGATGTCGGTGAGCGCCTGCCGCTCCGCCGTCGGGCGGCCGGTCGGCGCCTCGAGGGGCAGCAGCTCCGCCTGCACGCCGGCCGATGCCGCGAACAGCGCGGTGGGGTCGAGGTACACATCGCCGACGCGCGCCCCCATGTGGAGCCGGTCGCCGGCGGTGCCGAGCAGGTCGCCCTGCGCGACGCGCTCGCCGGCCACGACCTCGACGCTCGCCAGGAACGAGTAGCTGGTCCGCACCCCGTCGGCGTGGCCGAGCGTCACGTGCCGCGCACCGGCCACGGCCCCGGCGAACAGCACCTGCCCGGCGGCGCTGGCCCGCACCTCGTCGCCCGGCGCCGTGGCGTACTCGACGCCCCGGTTGCCGGGACCGTAGGGCGTGGCGGGCGGCCGGAACGGGTCGGCGACCGGCGCCGCCACGGGCGGCACGTAGGCGACCGGCCCCTCCCCGCCGGCGACCGCCCGGCGGACATCGTGGCCGCTCCACGGCGGGCCCACGTCGGCGCCCACCGGTGCGGCGTCGCTCGCGGACGCGCCGGCGGCCACTGCGATCGCGACCACCACCGCCAGCACCAGCCCGCCCGGTCGACGGGCGTGACGGAGCTGTGGGGTCGACCTGCGGACCCCGCTCTCCGGCTCGGACATGGCTCCCCCTCGGGACCGAACGTGTGACGAGGGGAAGCGGGATGAGAGGGCGTGAGTCGGACGCCCGACCGGGGCAGCGCGGGCGATGACCGGGTCAGGCCGGCTCGCGCTCGGCGGCGTCCATGTGCAGGCGCAGTTGCATGACCGCCTTGCTGTGGATCTGGCAGACGCGGCTCTCGGTGACCCCGAGCACCTCGCCGATCTCGGCCAGGGTGAGACCATCGTGGTAGTAGAGCGCCACCACCGTGCGCTCCCGGTCGGCGAGACCGGCGATCCCATCGGCGAGCACCCGGCGTGTCTCCGCCAGCTCGACCACCTCGCCCGGTCCCTCCTGGTCGACCACGAGGCTGTCGCCCACCGTGGCGACGGGATCGCCGTCGGTCGACGCTGCGACCGCAGCGTCGAAGGCGACCAGGTTGACCACGGCGGTCTGCGCCAGGTCGCGCTGCACCTCGTCGAGGCTGCAGCCGAGTGCCTCGGCCAGCTCGGCGTCGTTGGGAGCCCGGTGCAGCTCGGCCTCGAGGGCGCGGCAGGTCGCCTCGATCTCGCGGGCACGGCGCCTCACCGCCCGGGGCACCCAGTCGAGGCTCCGCAACTCGTCGAGCATGTGACCCCGGATGCGCGCGACCGCATAGGTCTCGAACCGGTACCCGCGCGTCGGATCGAACCGCTCGATCGCATCGATGAGGCCGAAGATCCCGTAGCTGACCAGATCGGCGCGATCGACGGTGGGCGGCAGGCCGACGGCCACCCGCCCGGCCACGAAGTGGACCAGCGGGGCGTAGTGGATGATCAGCTCGTCGCGTGCCGCCCGCCGGCCGTCGGTCTTGTACGCGTGCCAGAGGCCGCCGATGTCGCCTGTCGGGATCGTCACGTGTGCGTCCCTACGCCCGCGGATGGGTGGCCTCGAACACCGATCGAAGCCGTTCCTTCGAGACGTGAGTGTAACGCTGCGTCGTCGCCAGGTCTGTGTGACCGAGGAGCTCCTGGACGACGCGCAGGTCGGCACCGCCGTCGAGCAGGTGCGTCGCAAAGCTGTGACGCAGGGCGTGGGGGTGGGTCGGCTCCGCCGCCCGGCGATCCAGCACCCGGCGGGCGTCCCGCGTTGTGAGGCGCCGCCCGCGGGCGTTGAGGAAGACCGCATCAGGGGGCGTCGCCTCGGTGGCCATCTCGTCGCGACCACCGGCCAGCCACCGGCGCAGGGCGTCGACCGCCGGGACGCTCAGCGGCACGATCCGCTGCTTGGCGCCCTTGCCGTGCACCACGACGCGCCCCCGGTCCAGATCGAGGTCGCCCACGTCGATCGCCGTCGCCTCGGCGACCCGGAGCCCGCTGCCGTAGAGCAGCTCGAGCAGTGCGTCGTCGCGCAAGCTCGCGGGACCGTCGCCGCGGACCGACGGGGTGGCGTCGTCGAGGAGCGTTCGCAGCTCGTCGGGGCGGAGGACGCGGGGCAGCCTGGACTCCCCCCGGGGGGCGCTCACGCCGGCGGTGGGATCGGCGTCGATCGCCCCCGACCGGCGGAGCCACCCGAAGTAGCGCCGGAGCGTGGAGGCCCGGCGCGCGATGGTGCGGCGCGCGTACCCGCGGGTCGTGAGGTAGGCCAGGTACCGGCGGAGCGTGGTCCGCCCGACATCGCCCGGGCGGGCGAGGCCGGCCCGGCGCACCCACACCAGGAACGATCGCAGGTCGCGACCGTAGGCCTCGACCGTGGCGGGTGACGCAGCGGTGAGCGACCGCAGGAACGCCCGGACCTGCCAGGCGTCGTCCGGTGGGATGTCGTCCCCGTGGTCACGCACCGGGCTCACCGTAGCGTTGCGGGGTGGCGGCGCCGGGGAGGCCGGCACGCGGGCCGCCGCCGGGCCGGGGATCGGCACCGGCTGCGACCCGCTCCCACCACGCGCCGCGTGACGCCGCCCAGCCGCCGTCCTCCAGGCGGAGGAGGGCCAGCGTGAGCCCGCCGAGGTCGCGGCCGGTCCGCAGGACGAGTTGGTCGAGGGTGGCCGGTTGCCAGCCCAGGGCCTCGAGCACTGCGGCGTCGTCGTCGCTGGGCGGTGACCGGGGATCCCGGCGCTCGCGACGGCCGGCGGGGCACAGCCCGAGCGCGGTGATCACGTCGTCGGCCGAGCACGCGGGCGCCCGGCCCTCGGCGAGCAGGTCGTTGGTGCCCGCCGAGGCGGGGCTCCGCACCGACCCGGGGACCGCGAGCACGTCGGTGCCCCGGCGATCGGCCTCGTCGACGGTGTAGAGGGATCCGCCATGGCGGTGCGACTCGACAACGACCACCAGGTCGGCCAGGGCAGCGATGATCCGGTTCCGGGCCGGGAACCGCCACCGCTCGGGCTTGGCGCCGAGCGGGGCCTCCGACAGCAGCACGCCTCGGGCCGCGACCGAGTGCCACAGGTCGTCCTGCCCGGCCGGGTACACCACGTCGAGCCCGCTGCCCACCACCCCGATGGGTGGGGCGCCACCCGCGGCGATCGCCCCCCGGTGGGCGGCCCCGTCGATGCCGCTCGCCAGACCCGAGATCACCGCGACGCCGGCCGTGGCGAGGTCGTGGCCCATCTCGTGCGCGACACCGGCACCCACGGACGTGCACCGGCGGGTGCCGACGACCGCCACCCGCGGGCCGGCGATGACCTCGGGCTCCCCCCGGTGGAAGAGCAGTGCCGGCGGCTCGATGTCGCCGGCGAGCGCCGGGGGGTACGACGGTGAGCCGCGGAGCGTGACCCCCACGCCGGCGTCCACCAGCCGCGCCCAGCCCGCCTCCGGCGACATCCCCCGCGCGGCCGTGCGCCAGCGCTCGACGAGCCGGTGACCCTCGGGCCCGAGCGCGAAGCGCACGGCGGGATCGCGCCAGCCGCGACCTGCGACCACCCGGGCCCACGCGTCGGGTGCCGGCTCGAGGGCCAGGATCGCGGTGAGGCGCGCCGGGCCCATGCCCGGCAGCGCCGCCAGCGCGGCGGCGAGGGCCTCGTCGGGAAGCGCATCGCCGGACGGCTCCCTGTTCTCCTCGGCGGGTGAGGGCCCGCTCGGCGGGTCCGGTGCGGCACTCATGCGACCCGCCCCAGCCAGGTGGGATCGGCCCGCAGCGCAAGCGCGGTGCTGACGTGCTCGACCCGGAGCGTGGGGTCATGGTGGCCGGCGAGGTCGGCCACCGTGCGCGCCACCCGTCGCACGCCGCCGACGCCGCGGCCGGTCAGCCGCCCGGCGGTGAGGGCGCTCTCGACCAGGCGCAGGCTCCGGGAGCCGAGAACGGCGACGTCGTCGAGGCGCCACGCCGGGATCTCGGCGTTGGTGCGCACGCCCCGCTCGCTCGCGGCGGCGCGGGTGGCGGCCACCCGGGCGGCGACCACGCTGGTCGGCTCGCCGGGCACGCTGGTGAGCAGCTCGGCCGCGTCGGGCCTGCCGACCTCGACCCGCACGTCGAAGCGGTCGATGAGCGGGCCGGACAGGCGCCGGGCGTAGCGGGCGCGGGCCGCGGGCGAGCAGCGGCAGCCACCGGGCGGCCCGCCCTCGCCGCAGGGGCAGGGGTTCATCGCGGCCACGAGCAGGACCCGGGCGGGGAAGGTCACCTTGGCGGTGGCGCGGGCGACGCGGATCACCCCCTCTTCGAGCGGCTGGCGCAGGTTGTCGAGCACCAGCGGCTCGAACTCACCGAGCTCGTCGAGGAACAGCACGCCCCGGTGCGCGAGCGAGAGCTCGCCCGGCTGCATGGCCCCGGAGCCGCCGCCCACCAACGAGACCGCCGACGCCCCGTGGTGGGGAGCCCGGAACGGTGGCCGCCGCACCAGGCCGCCGGGCGGCAGCGGCAGGCCCGCGGCCGAGTGGATGCAGGTGGCCTCGAGGGCCTGGTCGGCCGGAAGGTCGGGCAGGAGGCCGCTGAGCCGTCTGGCCAGCATGGTCTTCCCCGCTCCGGGCGGCCCGGTCAGCAGCAGGTGATGACCGCCGGCCGCCGCCACCTCGAGGGCGAAGCGCGCCACCGGCTGGCCGCGGACGTCGGCCATGTCGGGACCGGGTGGCGCCGGTGGTGGATCGACCGGGGGTGGGGGCTCGGGCCACGGCTCCTGCCCGGTGACCGCCGAGACGAGCTGGCGGAGGTGATCGAGCGGCCGGATGCGGTGACGCCCCACGAGCTGGGCCTCGACGGTGCACCCGCTGGGGACCACCACCTCGGGGTCGCCGAGCGCGTCGATGAGCGGGAGGGCGCCCGGGACCGGGCGGACCGACCCGTCGAGGCCCAGCTCGCCGACGAACGCCCGCCCGTCCACGGCGGCCGGCGGAAGCTGCTCGCTGGCGACGAGCAGCGCGGCGGCGATGGCGAGATCGAGCCCGGCACCCGCCTTGCGGAGCCCGGGCGGGGCCAGGTTCACGGTGACCCGACGGTTGGGCCACGCGAGGCCGCTGGAGAGCAGCGCCGCCCGCACGCGGTCGCGCGCCTCGCGGCACGTGGTGTCGGGCAGCCCGACCACCGTGAAGCCGGGCAGGCCCGAGGAGACGTGGATCTCGACGCGCACGGGGCGCCCCTCGACACCGAGCAGCGTCGCAGACGAGACGGAAGCGAGCACGACCGGCCTCCCTCACACACGGGGATGACGAGGCGGCCACCGCATCCGGCGGCGCCGGCGCTGCGGCGCCACCCCGACCCCCCGGCGACGTGGCGGAGGTTCGAGGCGTGGATGTGGGCCCCCGAGCGCTCCCCGGCGCGCGTGCGGCCGGTGCGGATCGGCACCCTATCGGAGGGGACCGACAGGATGGGGGTCGACCCGACGGCCGGCGCCCGCAACGGCGCCGGCGCCGGCCGGTCAGTGACCCTCGAAGTTCGGCTCGCGGCGCTCCACGAACGCGGCGATCGCCTCCGCGGTGTCGCGGCTCGAGAAGTTGATCGCCTGCGCCTGGGCCTCGGCCTCGACCGCCTGAGCCAGCGTGACCTGCGCGCTCTGATCGAGCAGGCGCTTGGTCATGCCGAGGGCCAGCGGCGGACCGGCCGCGAGGCGGCGCGCCAGCTCGGCGACCGTCCGGTCGAGCTCGGCCCGGGGCACGACACGCGAGACGAGCCCGATCCGCTCGGCCTCCCCGGCCGGCACGATGTCGCCCAGCAGCGCCAGCTCCTTGGCCTTGAGCAGCCCCACCACCCTGGGCAGCGACCACGAGCCCCCACCGTCGATGCTCAGGCCCCGGCGCACGAAGATCTCCGAGAACCGGGCGTCGTCCGCCGCGACCACCAGGTCGCAGCACAGCGCCATGTTGAGGCCGATGCCGACGCAGACCCCCGCCACCCGGGCGATCGCGGGCTGCGGCAGGGCGTGGAGCGCGTCGATCGCCTCCCCGACGGCTCGCATCTGTTGCAGCGGATGCACGCCCGGCTCCGTCGCCGCCGTCACGTCCGCGCCCGAGCAGAAGTCGTCGCCGGCCCCCGTGAGCACGAGGCACCGGTCCCCGTTCCCGGCCGCCACCTCACGCAGCACCGCGGCGAGGTCGGGCCAGGCGTCGGCGGGGACCGCGTTCTTCTTGGCGGGGTTCGACAGCGTGACGGTCACCACGCCGCCGTCCCGCTCGACCTGCACGAAGCCCATCCGCGCACGATACTCACGCGCATGGGCCTCAACCCGTTCCGACCGCAGCGCAGCTCGTACGCGGACGTCGCGATCGTGGCCGGCGCGCTGATCGTGACCGCCGCGCTCGTCGCCTGGGCCGTGCTTGGCTGAGAGGCCTGGCCGCGCAACTCCACAGCGTCAGAAGGCCGCCTCGATCACCTCGACGCGACCCCGGGTGACGGCGGCGACGTCGAAGCGCAGGTCGGTCCGCGCTCGGTCCCGCCGTCCTGCCTCGCTGGCCAGGAAGCGGGCGGCGAGCACCCGCAGCCGTCGCTGCTTCACCGGCGTGACGGCCGCCGCCGGCACACCGAACCGATCGGAGCTGCGGGTCTTGACCTCGCAGAACACCAGTTCGCCGGCGCGCCGCACCACGAGGTCGATCTCCCCCTCGGGGCAGCGCCAGTTGCGGGCCACCACCTCGTAGCCGCGGGCCAGGTACCACTCGGCGGCGAGCTCCTCGCCCCTGGCGCCGAGCCCCTGGCGGTACGGGCGGCGTCGGGCACCGGCCCGTTCGCCCGCCACCTACAGCTCCTTGGGGGGAAGCTCCTCGACGTTGACGTCCCGGAACGTCACGATCCGCACCGACTGCACGAACCGGCTGGTGCGGTACATGTCCCACACCCAGGCGTCGTTCAGCTCGAGCTCGACGTACGTGCGCCCCCCGTCGTCGTGCACGGTGTGCCGCACCTCGTTCGCCAGGTAGAAGCGCCGCTCGGTCTCCACGACGTAGGAGAACATCGGGCTGACGTCCTTGTACTCCTTGTACAGCTGGAGCTCGATGTCGGCCTCGTAGCGCTCGAGGTCCTCCGCGCTCATGGCAGGCACCCTAGAGGACGCGATCGGTGGGAGGCCCCGCCGACCGGCCGGCGCCGACCGGCTGGCGCCGGGGTGGCTCAGCGTTCGCGGCGCTCCTTGACCTTGGCGGCCTTGCCGACGCGATCACGCAGGTAGTACAGCTTCGCTCGGCGGACGTCGCCCTTCGCCACCACCTCGATCCTCGCGATGGTGGGCGTGTGCAGGGGGAAGGTGCGCTCGACGCCCACGCCGTAGCTGACCTTCCGCACCTTGAAGGTCTCGCGCACACCGGACCCGGAGCGCGCGATGACCACGCCCTGGAACACCTGGATGCGCTCCTTCTGGCCCTCGACGACGCGCACGTGCACCTTCACGGTGTCGCCCGGGACGAAGTGCGGGATGTCGCTGCGCAGGCTTGCCTGATCGACGAGGTCTGTCGGGTTCATGGCGCGTGCTCCGCGGAGGGTCGAGGGGCGGACAGGCGATGCTACCCCCGACCCGCCGGAGGCACCAAGACGAGGCCGAACCCGCCAGAGGCCGCGAACACGTCCCGTCGGTGCACGAGCGACGACGGTGAGTGGCGAACTCGGGCTGGCCGGCGGGCACGGCCCGCCTACTCGGCGTCGCCCGGCCCGAACTCTGCGAGGAGGGCGCGGTCCTCGTCGGACAGGCCCCCGCGCGCCTCGATCAGGTCGGGCCGCCGGGTGACGGTGCGCCACAGGGCCTGCGCACGGCGCCACCGGGCGATGCGACCGTGGTCGCCGCTGCGCAGCACCTCGGGCACCGTCCAGCCACGGAAGTCGGCCGGGCGCGTGTAGTGCGGGTACTCCAGCAGCCCCTCGCTGAAGGACTCGTCCTCGGCGGAGCTGACGTTGCCCAGCACCCCGGGCACGAGCCGGCCGACCGCCTCGATCACCACCATGGCCGCGACCTCGCCCCCGGCGAGCACCACGTCGCCGATCGACAGCTCGCCGTCGCACAGATGCTCGCGGACCCGCTCGTCGACCCCCTCGTACCGGCCGCACAGCAGGGAGAACCCGTCGAGGCCGGCGAGCTCCCGGGCCGCCGCCTGGTCGAAGCGCCGACCGGCGGGGCCGAGGTGGAGGAGCGGCCGCGGCGGGTCGACGTGCTCGACCGCCGCGAACAGGGGCTCCGGCGCCAGGACCATGCCGGCGCCCCCGCCGAACGGGGCGTCGTCCACCGACCGGTGCGGGTCGGTGGCGCACGAACGGAGGTCGTGGACGCGCACCTCCAGCGTCCCCGCCGCCCTGGCCTTGCCGATGAGGCTCTGGTCGGCGAAGTGCTCGACCATCGCGGGGAAGATCGTGAAGACGTCGATGCGCATGCCGCACGTGAGCCTACGGGCCGGGCGCCGGCGCCCCGGCCGGCGGGTCGGGGGAGCATCGCGCCCGCACCGCCCGCTCACGGCTCGAGCAGCCCCTCGGGCGGGTCGATCGTCACCCGGCCGCGCTCCCGGGACACCACGAAGGCCACGGGGACGAGCGCCCCTCCCTCGAGCTCCAGCAGGTCGGACGCCGGGTTGGCGACCAGCGCCACGCACCGGCCGGCCGCCCGGCCGCCGACCGTGACCACCTCGCTCCCCACCAGCTCGTGCACCCAGAGCTCGTCCGGCTCGTCCAGCGGCTCGGCCCGCAGCACCGCGCCTCGCAGCGCGTCGGCCGCCTCGCGGCTCGCCACCCCCTCGAAGCTCACGATCCAGCGGTCCTGGTGGGGTCGCGCCGCCGCCACCACGAGATCGCCGCGGTCGGTGTGGAGCACCGACCCCTCGGCGAGCCGCTCGACCCGGTCGGTCACCAGCCGGACGACGACCTCGCCTCGCAGTCCGTGGGGCCTCGTGACCCGGCCGATCTCGAGCAACGCGTGTGCGCCGCCGGGTCCCTCCGGCGCGGGCACCGGGGATCAGTCCTCGAACTCGACCTCGACGTCGCTGCCGTCACGCGCCGCAGCGGCACGCACCACGGTGCGGATGGCCTGGGCGACGCGGCCCCGCTTGCCGATCACGCGCCCCATGTCGGACGGGCCGACCCGCACCGAGAGGCGCGGGAGCGCCCGGCCGTCCTCGAGGTCGATCTCCACGGCGTCCCGGTCCTCGACGAGTGCGCCGACGACGTGCTCGAGCACCGCCCGAGCCGTCGGCATGTCGCTGGGCCGCTCGGTGGCGCCGTCGCTCATCACGCGCCCCCGGAGCTGTCGGCGGGCTCGGCCGACCCGGCCGGTGGCTCGGAACCCGGCCCGGCCGCGTCCCCCGACGCCGCCGCTGGGGTCGCGGGGGCCGTGCCGGTGAACGAGTCCCAGGCGCCGGAGATCTGGAGCAACTTGCGCACGGGCTCGGTGGGTTGGGCTCCCTTGCGCAACCAGGCCACGGCCTTGTCGTTGTCGATGCGGATCCGGGAGGGATCGGGGCGGGGGTCGTAGACGCCCACGATCTCGATGAAGCGCCCGTCGCGCGGCGACCGGGAGTCGGCGGCGACCACGCGGTAGGTGGGCTGCTTCTTCTTGCCCATCCGCATGAGGCGGAGCTTGACGGCCACTCGTGCCTTCTTTCGTGTTGCGAGCAGTGGTTCGAACCAGGGAAGCCTGGTCGCGGGGCGCCGGCACGAGCCGCGCGCACGACGGAGCGACCGACGATGATGCGCGACGCGACGGCTGCGCGCCAAACCGGACGGAGACCAGGCTAGTTCAGTCCGGGCAGGGTGAACGGCTGGCGGGACGTCCGCCCACCACCCGGCGGGGTGACGCGACCACCCCCGGGAGGCGTGACCCGGCCCCCGCCCTTGCGGCCCTTCTTCTTGGATCCCTTGCGGCCTCCCCCCCGGCCACCGGGCGTGCCCGGCATCCCGGGCATCCGCTTCATGAGCTTCTGCATGTCGCGGAACTGCTTGACGAGCTGGCTGACGTCGCTCGGCTGCGTGCCGCTGCCGAGCGCGATGCGCTGGCGGCGTGAGCCGTCGATGACCCGGGGGTCGGTCCGCTCGGCCGGCGTCATCGACCGCACGATGGCCTCGACCCGGCTGAGCTGCCCCTCGTCGATCTCGGCGTCGCGCAGCTCCTTCGGCATGCCGGGCATCATCCCCATCAGGCTCTGCAGCGGGCCCATCTTGCGCACCTGCTGGAGCTGCTCGAGGAAGTCGTCGAGCGTGAAGCGGCCCTCGAGGAGCCGGGCGGCCGTCTGCTCGGCCTCCTCCTTCTCGTAGACCTGCTCCGCCTTCTCGATGAGGGTGAGCACGTCGCCCATGCCCAGGATCCGGCTGGCCAGCCGGTCGGGGTGGAACAGGTCGAAGTCCTCGACCTTCTCCCCCGTCGACGCGAAGGCGATGGGCTTGCCCACCACCTCCTTCACCGAGAGGGCGGCACCACCCCGGGCGTCCCCGTCGAGCTTGGTGAGGATCACGCCGTCGAGCGCCAGCGTGGCGTCGAAGGCCTCGGCGGTGGCGACGGCGTCCTGGCCGGTCATCGCGTCGACGACGAGGAAGGTGTAGTCGGGCGCCGTGACCTGGGAGATGTGGCGCACCTGGTCCATCATCTCGGCATCGATGGCCAGGCGACCCGCCGTGTCGACGATGCACACGTCACGGCCGAGGCGGCGGGCCTCGTCCACGCCGGCCCGGGCGGTGGCGACCGGATCGCCGGGCTGGCTGAACACCCCGACACCCACCCGCTCGCCCATGGTGCGGAGCTGCTCGACGGCGGCCGGGCGCTGCAGGTCGGCCCCCACGAGCAGCGGGTTGCGACCCTGCTGTCGGAACCAGCGCGCCAGCTTGGCGGCGTTGGTGGTCTTGCCCGAGCCCTGGAGCCCGGCCATCAGCACCACCGTGGGCGGTCGCGAGGCGTACTGGATCCGCAGCGACTCGCCGCCGAGCGCCTCGACGAGCGCCTCGTTCACCAGCTTGATGACCTGCTGGGCCGGGTTCAGCGCCTCGTGGATGCGCGCACCCACCGCCCTCTCGCGGATGCGGGCGAGCATCGACTTGACGACGACGACGTTGACGTCGGCCTCGAGGAGGGCGAGGCGGATCTCGCGCAGCACCTCGTCGATGTCGGCCTGGCGCAGCGTCCCCTTGCTGCGCAGGCGCCCGAAGATGCCCTCGAACCGTTCGGACAGCGACTCGAACATGGAACGACCAGCTTATCCCTTGAGGCCCCCACCGCCCCCCGGGGTCCGGGCGACCGCCGGCGCGCGGACCGGCGGGCCTGGGCGGTCAGCCGTGGCCGTCGCTCGACCCCGTCACGACGAGCCGGCTGTCGACGCCCACCACGCCGGGGACCGCCGCGGCCGCCCGCTCGAGGTCGGACTTCCCCGTGGTGTGGGGCGCCCCACCGGTGAGCACGGCGGTGCCGCCGACCACCTCCACCGTGGGCTGCGGGAGGTGCCAGGTGCGCGGCGAGTGCGAGAGCTCGTAGCGGACCCGCTCGGCGACCGCGTCGTCGCTCACCGGGCCGCGCCGCTCGGTCCACGCCCGCCGGAGCGAGTCGCGCAGCTCCCGTCCCGAGGAGGGCGCGAGCAGCAGGCCGACGCCCACCCCCACGCCGAAGACCGCCAGCCGACGGAGCCCGATCGCACGCCCGGCCCGGTAGGTCGAGGCGGCCGACAACCGCCCCGCCCGGTAGCCGGTCTTCGCCGACAGCCTGCCCACGCCGAACGTGAGCCGGACGGGCAGCAGGAGTGTGCGGATGATCACGTGCCACCTCCGGTGGTCTCGAGCACGATGGGCTTCACGAGAAGAGCGCCTCGACGAACTCGTCGGGGTCGAACTCGACGAGGTCCTCGACGCTCTCCCCGAGCCCCACGAGCTTGATGGGGATGCCGAGCGTGGTCTCGACGGCGAGGGCGATGCCCCCCTTGGCCGACCCGTCGAGCTTGGTGAGCACCACTCCCGTGACGTCGACCGCGTCGGTGAACTGCCGCGCCTGGGCGAGGCCGTTCTGCCCGGTGGTGGCGTCGAGCACCAGCAGCACCTCGGTCACGCTCCCCGGCTCGCGGTCGGCGACCCGGCGGACCTTGCGAAGCTCCTCCATCAGGTTCGACTTCGTGTGGAACCGGCCGGCGGTGTCGGCGAGCACGAGGTCGTGCCCCCGGGCGGCCGCCCGCTGGACTGCGTCGAACACCACCGACGAGGGGTCGCCCCCCTCGCTCCCTCGGACGACGTCCGAGCCGGTCCGCTCGGCCCACGTGCCGAGCTGCTCGGTGGCCGCGGCGCGGAACGTGTCGGCGGCCGCCATGACCACCGACCGGCCGAGCGCGTGCTGCTGGTGGGCGACCTTCCCGATGGTGGTGGTCTTGCCCACGCCGTTGACCCCGACGAAGAGCCACACGCCGGGGCGCCCGTGGTCCACCGTCAGCCCCCGGTCGCTCGTGGACAGCCGCTGCTTGAGGACCGCCTTGAGCCGGTCGAGCAGGACCTCGGGATCGGAGATGGACTCCGCCTTGGCGGTGGTTCGCAGCTCGTCGAGCACCTCGGCGGTCGCCGCCACGCCGACGTCGGCGAGGATCAGGGCCTCCTCGAGCTCGTGCCAGGTCTCCTCGTCGACACCGCGGGTCCTGATCGCGCCGAGGTAGCCGCCGAGCGTGCCCCGGGCTTTGGCCAGCCGGTCGCGGAAGCTGGGCCTCGGCGGCGCGACGGGTTCCTCGATCTCGGGCGGGCGCTCGAGCGTGGCGGTGCCGGCGGCCTCCTCCTCGCCGGCCCCCGCGAGGGCCTGCTCGACCTCGGCGGCCAGCTCCTCGTCGATCTCCAGCGACCGTGCGCCGATGTCCGCCCCGCCGCGCTCCGGCCCCGGGGGCGGCGGCTCGAGCGGGGCCCCCCGGCCCGGCCGGCGCGCGACGAGTGCGACGGTGACGACGGCCGCGATCACGACGCCGAGCGCGACGAGCAGGATGACGATCTCCATCGTGACGCCGGAGCCTACCGGTCGCCGCGGGCCGGCCGTCAGGCGTCCGCGGTGACCTTCTCGCTCACCACGCGGGACGATCCACCGGTCTGCATGGTGACGCCGTACAGGCAGTCGGCCGCCTCCATCGTGCGCTTCTGGTGGCTCACGATGAGCAGTTGGGCCTCCCGGCGGAACTCGCCAACCAGGTCGAGGAACCGGTGCAGGTTCACGTCGTCCAGCGCCGCCTCCACCTCGTCCATCACGTAGAACGGGGAGGGGCGGCTGCGGAACACCGCGAAGAGGAACGCCAGCGCGGTGAGCGAGCGTTCGCCGCCCGATAGCAGCGAGAGCTTCTTCACGTTCTTGCCGGACGGCTTCGCCTCGACCTCGACCCCGGACTGCAGCAGGTCGTCGGGATCGGACAGCATGAGCCGCCCCGCCCCGCCCGGGAACAGCGTCGAGAACAGGCGCTCGAAGTTCTCGCTGACGTCGGCGAACGCCGCGCTGAAGACCTGGACGATCTCCCTGTCGATCGCCCGGATGACCTTGCCCAGCTCCCGCCGCGTCGACCTGACGTCGTCGAGCTGCTCGCTCAGGAACTCGTGGCGCTCCCGGAGCGCCTCGTGCTCCTCGAGGGCGAGCGGGTTGACCGGGCCCATCACCCGCAGCTCCCGCTCCAGCTCGTGCACCCGCACCGTGGGGGTGGTGCCTGCGGGCAGGTCCGGTGCCGGTGCGCTCACCGCGGTCTCGGGCTCCACGTCGAGCTGCTGCCGGCAGGTGGCGATGGCCTGCTCCAGGCGGACCCGCACCTCGGCCTCGTCGTGATCGAGCCGGCGGACGCGCTCCCGCAGCTCCTCCAGCGCCCGCTCCCGACCGGCACGCTCGCGGCGCAGCTCGTCGAGCCGGGCCGACAGCGTCCGCTGCTCGTCGCTCTCACGCCGGCGCCGCTCGTGCATCGTCCGCAGCTGGGTCTCGAGCGTGTCGAGCTGCGCGGTGACCACCCCGTTGAGCCGTTCGAGCGCGCGCTCGGTGGCGTCGAGCTCCACGCGCCGGGCCTCCGCCCGGCGACGCTGCTCCACCGATCCGGCGAGGCGCTGCTCCACGTCGGCCAGCCGCTGGCGGAGGAACGCCCGCCGATCGTCCAGCGTGCCCCGGCGCACCTCGATGTCCGTCCGCGCCCGGGTCAGCTCGGCGGCCCGGGCGTCCAGCCGCTCCCGCTCCTCCGCCATCGCCCGGGCGCGTGCTCGCACCTCCTCCTCGGCGGCCTCGAGGGCCGGCAGCGCCGAGGCCAGCTCGTCGGCCGCGGCCTGGTCGCGGTCGAGCTGCTCACCGACGTCCCGCTGCTGCTCGATCAGCGAGGCGAGCTCGGCCGCCGCGTCCTCCCGCTCCCGAACCGCCCGGTCCCGAACGCCGGCGGCCGTGGCCAGCTCGCGCTCGGCCTCGTCGAGGCGGCGGGCCGCGCCCGCACGCCGTGCCTGGGCCGCCTCCAGGGCGTCCCGGGCCGCACGGTGGTCTGCCCGCGCCTCGGTGGCGGCCGCGTCGGCGCCGGCCGCCCGGGTCCGGGCC
>JBKHJZ010000260.1:0-3801 GCA_046537875.1 Acidimicrobiia bacterium
ACATGGTGCTGGCGGGCGCGGCGCCGTGCGGCGACGCAGGGCCGGCATCGCCGTGAGCGGCCTGCTGATCGCCCGGCCGGACAACGCCGGCGACGTCCTGCTGGCGGGCCCGGCGGTGAGGGCCGCCGCGGCCGCCGGGCCCGTGCACCTGCTGTGCGGTCCGCGGGGCCGTGCTGCGGCGGCACTGCTGCCGGGCGTCGACGACGTGATCGAGCATCGGATGCCCTGGATCGAGCCCGAGCCGATGCCGGTGCTGCGGGCCGACGCCGACCGCCTCGTCGACGAGGTCCGCACCCGCCGGATCACGACGGCCGCCGTGCTCACCTCGTCCCACCAGAGCCCGCTGCCCCTGGCGATGCTGCTCCGCTGGGCCGGCGTCGGGCGCATCGCGGCGGTGAGCCACGACCACGCCGGCTCGCTGCTCGACCATCGGATCCGTGGCGACCCCGACGTCCACGAGGTGGTGCGCGCGCTGCTCGTCACCGATGCCCTCGGGATCGCCCGGCCCGACGACGACAGGCTCTCGGTCACCCTCGACCCGGGGCCGCTCCCCGGCCGCCTCGCTGCCGGCCGGCCCTACGCCGTGGTCCACCCGGCGGCCAGCGTGCCCGCCCGGACGCTGCCGCCGCCCACGTGGCGCGACGCCGTGGCCGCCCTCGTGGACGACGGCTGGTTGGTTGCCGTGACCGGCAGGCGGGACGACGCGCGACTGACCACCGCGGTGTGCGGGGATCACTCGGAGGTGGTGGACCTGGCCGGCCGGACGACCTTGGCGGGGCTCGCACGCGTGCTGGGGTCGGCCCGGGTGGTGGCGACGGGCAACACGGGGCCGATGCACCTGGCAGCGGCGGTGGGCACCCCGGTCGTGGCGGCGTTCCCACCCACCGTGCCCCTCGAGCGCTGGCGCCCCTGGCGCGTGCCGCACGCGGTGCTCGGCGACCAGCACGTCGCGTGCGCCGGCTGCCGGAGCCACACGTGCCCCCTGCCCACCCCGGTGTGCATCGACGCGGTGTCCGGCCGCGACGTGGCCGACGCCGTCGCAGCCCTCGATGCCGTGGCCCACCTCGATGCGGCTCCACGCACCCCGAGCGACACGGTCGTGAGCTCATGACCGCGGCGCGGGTCCACCGGGCGAACATCGGCGATGCAGGACCCGGGCTGCGCATCGACATGGTGTCCGAGCACGCGAGCCCGCTGGCAACGCTGGGGGGTGCGGACGCCGGCGGGCAGAACGTTCACGTCGCCTGCCTCGCGAGCGAGCTCGCGGCGCTCGGCTGCGACGTGACGGTGCTGACGCGCCGCGACGCGCCCGACCTGCCCACCCGCGTCCGCCTCGCGCCCGGTGTCACCGTCGAGCACGTCCGGGCCGGGCCGGCGGCGCACGTGCCGAAGGACGAGCTGTTCCCCCACATGCCCACCTTCGCCCGACACCTGCGCCGCCGGTGGCGCACCCGCCGTCCCGACGTGGTGCACGCCCACTTCTGGATGTCGGGATGGGCGGCCGCTCGCGCCGGGGGCGGGGCGCCGCTGGTCCAGACGTTCCACGCGCTCGGCAGCGTCAAGCGGCGCCACCAGGGCGCAGCCGACACCAGCCCACCCGAGCGGCGGGGTGTCGAGGCCGAGCTCCTGCGGTCGGCGGACCACGTGATCGCCACGTGCACCGACGAGGTGGCCGAGCTGATCTTCCTCGGCGGCGTGCCCGGGCGGATGACCGTCGTGCCGTGTGGCATCGACGCTCGGCGCTTCCGGCCGGGGGGCCCGGTGGCACCCCGGGGGCCGCAGCGCCATCGGCTCCTGGTGGTCGGGCGCATGGTGGCACGGAAGGGCATCGACGACGCCGTGCGGGCCCTCGCCCACCTGCCCGACGCCGAACTGCTCGTGGCGGGAGGGCCCCCGGCGTGCGATCTCGGCACCGACCCGGAGGTGCGGCGCCTGCGCGACGTCGCCCGGCACTGCGGGGTCGGCGACCGGGTCCGGCTGCTCGGCTCGCTCGCCCGCGACGACGTCTCCGCCCTGCTCCGCTCAGCCGACGTCGTGATCTGCACACCGTGGTACGAGCCGTTCGGCATCGTGCCGCTCGAGGCGATGGCCTGCGGCGTCCCCGTCGTGGGCACCGCGGTCGGTGGCCTCCTCGACACCGTGCTCGACCGCCGCACCGGCTACCTGGTGCCGCCCCGTGACCCGGAGGCGGTGGCGGCTGCGGTCGCACGCCTGCTCGACAACCCCTCGCTGCGGTCGCGCATGGGGGCCGAAGGTGCCGCCCGGGTCCGGCAGCACTACACGTGGGAGCAGGTGGCGCGGGCCACGCTCGAGGTCTACGGGCAGGTGGGCGCCCGCGACCCACGATGGGCGGAGTCGGCGTGATGGTGCCGCGCCGCGCCACCGCACCCGCGGCCGCTCCCGCCGCAGCTCCCGCGCTCGCCGACCACCTGGCCGAGTCACAACGGGGCCTCCTGGCGCTCCGGCCGGCGCTCGGTCTGATCGAGCGCTGGGGCGCCGAGTTGCGGCACCGGCTCGAGGCGGGCGCGCGCCTGCTCGTCGCCGGGAACGGCGGCAGCGCCGCGCTTTCGCAGCACCTGGTCGGCGAGATGGTCGGCCGCTTCGACCGCGAGCGCGCGCCGTTCAGCGCGCTGGCCCTGAGCGCCGAGACCGCCGGACTCACCGCGATCGGCAACGACTACGGCTTCGAGCACACGTTCGCCCGCCAGGTGACCGCGCACGGTCGGCCGGGCGACATGCTGGTCGCCCTGTCGACCTCGGGGCGGAGCCCCAACCTGCTCCACGCGGTCGTCGCGGCGCGGGCGGCCGGCGTGACCACCTGGGCGATCACGGGACCCCGGCCCAACCCGCTGGCCGGTGCCGCCGACGACGTGCTGGCCATCGACTGCGCCGGCACACCCTGCGTGCAGGACGTCCACCAGGTGGCGGTGCACCTCGTGTGCCTGGCCGTCGAGCTGGCGGGCGAGGGGGACCGGTGAGTGCGACGCCACGGCCGCAGGTCACCGTCATCGGCGATGCCCTGCTCGACGTGGACTGGACCGGCACCGTCGACCGCGTCTGCCCCGATGCGCCGGCACCGGTGCTCGAGCCGGACAGCGAGGTGCACCGGCCCGGCGGCGCGGCGCTGGCCGCCCGGTTCGCCGCCGAGGCGGGCGCCGCCGTCACGTTGGTCACCGCCCTCGGTGACGACGACGCCGGCGAGGTGGTGCGCGCCGAGCTGGCGGCGATGGGGGTCGACCTGGTCGACCTCCGGCTGGCCGGGCCCACGCCCGTGAAGCTGCGGCTCCGGGCCGCCGGGCAGTCGCTCGTGCGGGTCGACCGCGGGTGCCGGCCGGTGCTGGCCCCCGGTGCCTGGCCCGGGGCCGCCACCGAGGCGCTCACCACCGCCGACGCGGTGCTGGTGTCGGACTACGGGCGTGGCATGGCGGCGGTCCCCGCCTTCGGCGCGCTGCTCCCGTCGCTCTCGAGCTCGACCCCGGTGGTGTGGGACCCGCACGTGAACGGTCCCCGGCCGCCCGGCGCCGGGCTCGACCTGCTGGTTCCCAACCTGGCCGAGGCGGCGCACCTGGTGGGCGAGGAGGCGCCGCGCGAGCCGGAGCCGCTGGCCCGCGTGCTGGCATCGCGCTTCGGGTGCGCGGTGGCGCTCACCACCGGCGCCGCGGGGGCGGTGCTCGCGCGTCCGGGGGCGGATCCGGTGCGGGTGCCGGTGCCGCCGGTGACCGGCGACGCCTGCGGCGCAGGTGACCGCTTCGCGGCCACCGTGACCGTTCGGCGGGCGCGCCGGACGCCCGTGCACGGCGC
>JBKHJZ010000261.1:0-3786 GCA_046537875.1 Acidimicrobiia bacterium
GTTCGAGTCTAGCAGGTGCTTTGCAGCGATGCCGTGAGTATTCAGTGTCTATCAGGTTACATGGGCATTCGAGGCATCTTCCCCGGTGTCGCCAGCGTCGCCGGGGGCTCCGGCATCGGAGCCAGCGACGTCAGCTCCGGTGCCGTTCGAGGAACCCGAGGATCGCCCGGTTGAAGATCTCGTTGCGGTCGCCGGCCACCATGTGCCCGGCGCCGGCCACGTCGGCGAACTCGGCGTGCGGCACCCGGGCCAGGAAGTCGCGGGCGCCCTCCTCGCTCAGCAGGTCGCTGGCGCGGCCCCGAACCAGCAGGGTCGGAACCTCCAGCGAGTCCACGGCCCGGTCGAGGCGCCGGGGATCGATCACCGATGAGCGCGTCTCGTCCGCCGAGCCGAGCCTGCCCTGGACGAAGCGGGGATCCCAGTGCCACACCCAGCGCCCGTCGGCACGTCGGCGCAGGTTCTTGGCCAGTCCCGACAGGTCGGTGGGCCGGGGCCGGTGCGGGTTGTACGCGGCGATGGCGTCGGCCGCCTCCTCCAGCGAGGCGAAGCCGTCCATGTGCCCGGTCATGAACGCACCGATGCGCTCGCGGCCCTCCACCTCGATGCGGTGGGCGACATCGACGAGGACGATCGCCCGGGCCGTGTCCCGCTGGACCGGTGACTCGGCCACCGCGACCAGCGAGCTCAGGCCGCCGAGCGACGCCCCGACGAGCACCGGCGGCTCGGGCAGCGACCGGCTGACCGCCAGCACGTCGCCGGCGAAGGCGTCGAGGGAGTAGTCGCCGTCGTCGGCCCAGCCGCTGTCGCCGTGCCCGCGCAGGTCGACCGACCAGGTGTTCCAGCCGGCGTCGACGAGGATCCGCCAGGTACCGGCCCAGGAGTGGCGGGTCTGGCCGCCGCCGTGGAGCAGCACCACCGTCGGGCCGTCCTCCGGGCCACCGACATCCGCGGCGAGGGGCACCCCGCCGACCCCGGCGACCTGCACGGTCACGGGCATCACGTGAGCAGCGGGTCCCTGGGGAGGCCGAGGATGCGCTCGCCGATCTGGTTGCGCTTGATCTCCGAGGTGCCGCCGGCGATCGACATCGCCCGGTGCATGAGCACGAGCGTGTTGCTCATGGCGCCGGGGCCGTCCATGAACGCGGCGTCAGGCCCGCTCAGCTCGGTGAGGATGGCGGCGGCCTCGTGGCCGATCTCGGAGAGCACCAGCTTGGTGACGTTCCCCTCGGGGCCGGGTCCCCCACCGGAGGCGACGGCCCGGCTGGCGCGACGCAGGTTGAGCAGCCCCATGGCCTGGTGCTCGGCGATGTAGCGGCCGACGCGGGCCGCCCCGCCGGTCAGGCGCTCGGGATGGGCGTCGAACGGCGGGATCAGGGCGCTCCCGGGCATCGACATGCCGCCCTCACCGCCCCCGATGCTCACGCTCTCGTTGCCGAGGGTGGCCCGGGCCACCGTCCAGCCGCCGTCGACCGGCCCGACGACGTCGTCGTCGGGCACGAAGACGTCGTTGAAGAACACCTCGTTGAACTCCGACGCGCCGGTCGTCATCCGCAGCGGCCGCACCTCGACGCCGTCGGCGGCCATGTCGATGACCATGGTGGTGATGCCCTCGTGCTTGGGGGCGTCGGGGTTGGTGCGGACGGTGGCGAAGCCCTTGCCGGCGACGTGGGCGCCGCTGGTCCACACCTTCTGGCCGTTGACCAGCCAGCCCCCCTCCACCCGGGTGCCCCTGGTGGTGATGCCGGCCGCGTCGGACCCGGCGTCGGGCTCGCTGAAGAGCTGGCACCAGATGACGTCCTGGTTCAGTGCGGGCCGCACCCACCGGGCCACCTGGTCCTCGGTGGCGTGCTGGATGAGCGTGAGGATCACCCACCCGGTGATGCCGTAGGACGGCACCTTCACGCCGACCGCGGCGAACTCCTGCTCGATCACCAGCTGCTCCACGGCCCCGGCCTCCCGGCCCCAGGGCTTCGGCCAGTGGGGCATCACGTACCCGGTCTCGATCAGCTCGGCCCGCTGGGCGTCGGCGTCGAGGTCCGTGATGCCCGCAGCGAACGAGCGCACGTCGTCGCGGATCGGTTCGGCCTCCGGGGGCAGGTCCACGATCCGGGCCCGGGTGACACCGGCGCGGGTCAGGTCGGTGAGCTCGGCGGCGGCCACGTCGGGTTCGAGGAGGGCGAGCAGGGTGGTGGCCCGCCGCAGGTAGAGGTGGGCGTCGTGCTCCCAGGTGAAGCCGATGCCCCCGTGCACCTGGATGTTGAGGTTGGCGCACAGGTCGGCGGCCGGGCCGGCCAGGGTGGCGGCGACGGCGGCGGCGTAGGTGAGCTGGTCGCCACCGGTCGCCGCAGCGCGGGCGGCGTCCCACACGGCGGCGGTGGCCTGCTCGGTGGCCACCAGCATGTTGGCGCAGTGGTGCTTCACCGCCTGGAACATGGCGATCGGGCGCCCGAACTGCCGGCGCTCCTTCGCGTAGGCGGCCGCCTGGTCGGTGCACTCCCGGGCGATGCCCACGGCCTCGGCCGAGAGGATGACGCGGGCGAGGTCCACGAGCGTGCGGCGGGCGCCGGGCAGCACGGTGGCCGGGGCGCGGTCGAGCGAGATGCGGGCCGAGCGGCGGGTGGGATCGAGGTTCGGCGGCGTCTCGACGGTCACGCCGTCCCCGGCCACCCGGACGACCGCCACGTCGTCGCCGGCACCGACCAGGAGCACGTCGGCCAGCCCGCCACCGAGCACCGTCCCCGCCGAACCGTGGGCGGCGCCGTCGCGGAGCTCGACGTCCCCGTGCAGCGCGACCGCCCCGGTGGTCGAGCCGTCCGCCAGCCCCGGCAGCAGCTCGGACCGGGTGGCGTCGTCGCCCGCGGCCACCAGCACCGCGCTGGCGATCACGGTGGGCACGACCGGCCCGGGTGCGATGGCCCGGGCGAGCTGTTCGACGACCACCGCCAGCTCCTCGAGGCCGTACCCCGAGCCGCCGTGCTCCTCGGGCACGTGCAGCCCGAGCCATCCCAGGTCGGCCACGTGCTTCCACAGATCGGGCATCCCTTCCGACGGGGACTCCAGCAGGGCCCGGGCGGCGCCGCGGGCGTCACGCGTGCGCAGGAGGTCGGACGCGGTGTCGGCCAGGGTGCGGTGGTCGTCGGAGATGGCGATGGACATGGGCAAAGAGTAGGGCGGTGCGCCCTGCCGGCTCCCAGCCCACTGGTAAATCGCTACTCGGGTCCGCCGGCCGGGGGCTAGGCAGGGAGGCATGCCGATCGAGGTGGCCGAGGTGCGCGCGCCCGACGACCCGCGGCTCGACGCCCTGCTCGAGGTGCGCCGGGCGGTGGACGCCTGGCTCGACCCCGGCGATCCCGTGATCCCCCGGGCCGAGCTGGCCGCCGAGCTGTTCGTCCTGCACCGGGACATCGTCAGGCGCGCGTGGCTGGCGACGCTCGACGGGAAGCCGGCGGGCCTGGCCGTGGCGGAGCGCGAGCTCGACGGGATCAACGACGCCACCGTGGGGGTCGACGTCTTCATCGACCCGGCGCACGCCCGCCGGGGCGTGGCCCGCGCGCTGGTCGCCGAGGCCGTGCGGGCCTCGGCGGACGAGGGCTGCACCTCGCTGGTCGGTGCGGCGGTCGGTGCCCCCGGCATCGCGCTCTGCCGGGCGCTGGGCATGACCCACCGCCAGGACGGGCGCGTCAGCCGCCTGCGGATCGCCGACGTCGACGAGGCTCAGCAGGCCCGTTGGATCGACGAGGCCCCCGGGCGCGCCCTCGGCTACCGCGTCGTCACCTGGACCGGCCC
>JBKHJZ010000065.1:0-15707 GCA_046537875.1 Acidimicrobiia bacterium
CTCCGAGGCGCTCCCCTACGATGGACCCCATGCTCGCGGTGGTGTGGCACTACTGGATCGGGGTCGCGCTCGTGATCGGGGCGGTCCTCACCCTGGTCGCGATCGGGTTCGGCTACCTGAGGAAGGTCGAGTCACCGCGGTATCCGAGGGGCCGGTAGGCCGGTGGGCCGTCCGGACGGTCCGGTCGACTGGGCGCTCGCCGAGCGGGTGGCCGTCCGGGTGGCCGGGCGTGAGCCCCTCGCCGCCTCGTACCACTACGACAGGCTGCAGCGCGACTTCGCCGCGTTCACGACGCAGGCCGAGCACCTCGTGGCCGACACCACCGGGTTGCGGTCGGCAGGCGGTCCCGCACGGGCACGGGTGGTGGATCGGGGCGACTGGATCCGCGCCAACCTCGCGAGCTTCGGGCGTCTCCTCCGGCCGCTCACCGACAAGATGGCCGACCGCCTGGGCGGGCCAGGGGGCCTGTCGGGCGTCCGCGCCGGCGCGGCGCGCCGGGCCGCCGGGGTCGAGGTGGGTGCCCTGCTCGGCTGGATGGCCACCAGGGTGCTCGGCCAGTACGACCTGCTGGTGGTCGAGGACGAGGATCCCGACGAGCAGGACCTCGTCTACTACGTGGGGCCCAACGTGCTGGCGCTCGAGAAGCGCTACGCGTTCCCGCCCGGCGAGTTCCGCCTGTGGCTCGCGCTCCACGAGGTGACCCACCGGGCGCAGTTCACCGGCATCCCCTGGCTCCGCGCGCACTTCCTCGGTCTGGTCGAGCAGACGCTCGACGCCGTCGACCCCGATCCCCGTCGGTTCCTCGACGCGGCGGCCCGGGTGATCGACGACCTCCGCTCCGGGCAGAACCCGCTCGACGAGGGAGGGATCGCGACGCTGCTCGCGAGCCCGGACCAGCGGGACCTGTTCGGCCGGATCGGCGGGATGATGAGCCTGCTCGAAGGGCACGGCGACGTGACGATGGACCGTGCGGGCCGGGGGCACGTCCCGTCGGCACCCCGCTTCTCGCGGGTGCTGAAGGAGCGTCGCCGGCAGGCCGGTGGCGCCACCAAGCTCGTGCAGAAGCTGCTGGGCCTGGACGCCAAGCTCAAGCAGTACCAGCAGGGCGAGTCGTTCATCGCGCACGTGGAGCGCGAGCTGGGCCCCGATGCCCTCGGGGCCGCCTGGCGGGGGCCCGAGTGGCTGCCCACGCTGGCCGAGATCCGGTCGCCGGAGGAGTGGGTGGCGCGCGTGCGCCTCTCCGAGGAGCTGGTGCGATAGCTGCCCCGCGCCCCGAGGGGTGGGCTGCGGGCGGCCCGGCCGTCACCCCGCCCGACGAGCGGGCGGGCGCGCTCACCCGGGTGCTGCTCTCGCGGTGTGACCTGCCGGCGCCGGGGGACGAGGCGGTGTGCGCGGTCTCCGGCGGCCCCGATTCCCTCGCGCTGCTCGTGCTCGCCGCCGCGCAGGGGTGCCGGGTGACGGCCATCCACGTCGACCACGCCTTGCGCCCTGGCTCGGCCCGCGAGGCCGAGCTGGTCGCGTCGGCGGCCAGCCGCCTCGGCGCCCGGTTTCGGGCGGTCGTCGCCGAGGTGGCGCCGGGGCCGAACCTCGAGGCCCGCGCCCGGGCGGCGCGCTACGCGGCCCTGCCGCTGGGCGCCCTCACGGGCCACACCGCCGACGACCAGGCCGAGACGGTGCTGCTCAACCTGCTGCGGGGTGCCGGGACCGACGGGCTGGCGGGGATGGAGCCGGCCCGTCGCCCGCTGCGCCGGCTCCGGCGCGCGGAGACCCGGGAGCTGTGCGAGGCGTGGGGGCTGCGCCCGGTGGAGGATCCCACGAACATCGAGCTCGGCTTCCGGCGCAACCGGGTGCGCCACGAGCTCCTGCCGCTGCTGTCCGAGATCGCCGAGCGCGACGTCGTGCCGGTGCTCGCCCGCCAGGCCGAACTGGTGCGGGACGAGGTGGTGCTGCTGGACGAGCTGGCGGCGGGGTTGGACCCCACCGACGCCCGCACGCTGGCGTCGGCGCCGCCGGCGCTGGCGCGGCGGGCGGTCCGGCGATGGCTGCGCTCCGGGGGCCCCGGCGGGCCCGAGCGCCACCCACCGGACGCTGCGGCCGTGGCCCGGGTTCTCGGCGTGGCCCGGGGCGAGGCGGTGGCGTGCGAGGTGACCGGCGGATGGCGGGTGGCCCGCAGCGCCGGGCGCCTCCGTCTCGCGCCCCCGGCCGACGCCCCGGTGCCGCGCCGCGGCCACCCGGTAGCGTGACCGGCCATGCCGACCGACGGGGCTGAGCCGGTCCACCACCTCGACGACCCGGCCCTCGGCCGAGTCGTCGTGACCAGCGAGGCCATCGGGCGGCGCATCGTCGAGCTGGGCGCGCAGATCACGACCGACTACGCGGCCACCCCGCCGCTGCTCATCTGCGTGCTCAAGGGCGCCTTCGTGTTCCTCGCCGACCTGGCGCGTGCGATCCGCCTGCCGGTCGAGGTGGACTTCATGGCGGTGTCGTCCTACGGGGCGTCGACGCGGTCGTCCGGCGTCGTCCGCATCGTCAAGGACTTGGACATCGACCTGTCCGGGCGGCACGTCATCCTGGTGGAGGACATCGTCGACTCGGGTCTCACGCTCAGCTACCTGCGACGCAACCTCGCGGCCCGCGAGCCGGCGAGCCTGGAGATCTGCGCCCTGTTCGTGCGGCAGGGGCAGCAGAAGGCGCGCGAGCACCTGCGCTACGTGGGGTTCGACATCCCGCCTGCGTTCGTCATCGGGTACGGCCTCGACGTGGCGGAGCGGTTTCGCAACCTGCCGTACGTCTGCGAGCACGTGGGCGGCCACCCCGCACCCTGACCCACGCCGGACGCCGAGCCCCATGGTGCCGGGCGCGGGCGCACCGGTAGCCTGACTCGCACTGTGAGACGCTTCCCCAAGGCCGTCCTCATCTACCTGGCCATCGGCTTCGCGGTGCTCCTGCTGGCGGTCCGGTTCCTCGACAGCGGCCCCGACCGCGAGACGCTCGAGTTCACGACGTACCTCGACGCGGTCGACGAGGGGGAGGTGGCGACCGCCGAGATCAAGGACCGTGACAACAAGATCGTGGGGACGCTGGCCGACGATCGGGAGTACGAGGTCACCTACCCGGGGGAGTTCGCCGACGAGCTGACCGAGAAGCTGGGTGGGGCGGAACCCCCCGTCGAGGTGAGCGTGTCGAACGAGGGGCAGTCGATCTGGGAGGGTCTGGCGCTCAGCGTGCTCCCGATCATCCTGCTCATCGGTGCCTTCTTCCTGATCATGCACACCCTCCAGGGCGGCGGCCGCGGGGTCATGCAGTTCGGCAAGTCGCGGGCCAAGCAGCTTCGCAAGGATCATCCCACCGTCACGTTCTCCGACGTCGCGGGGTGCGAGGAGGCCGTCGAGGAGCTCCAGGAGATAAAGGAGTTCCTGCGGAACCCGGCGCGCTTCCAGGCGCTGGGGGCGCGCATCCCGAAGGGTGTGCTGCTGTACGGGCCGCCGGGCACCGGCAAGACGCTGCTGGCCCGGGCCGTGGCCGGTGAGGCCGGGGCGCCGTTCTTCCCGATCTCGGGCTCCGACTTCGTGGAGATGTTCGTGGGTGTGGGCGCGAGCCGCGTGCGCGACCTGTTCGAGAAGGCCAAGCAGGCGGCACCCGCGATCGTGTTCGTCGACGAGATCGACGCGGTGGGCCGCCACCGGGGCTCCGGCCTGGGCGGTGGGCACGACGAGCGGGAGCAGACCCTGAACCAGCTGCTCGTCGAGATGGACGGCTTCGACGCCCAGACCGGCGTGATCCTGATCGCGGCAACGAACCGCCCCGACATCCTCGATCCTGCGCTGCTCCGTCCCGGACGGTTCGACCGGCAGATCGTGGTCGACCAGCCCGACCTCGAGGGCCGCCGGGCCATCCTCAGCGTCCACGCCCAGGGCAAGCAGCTGGCCGACGACGTCCGGCTCGACGTGCTGGCCCGGCGGACGCCGGGCTTCACCGGTGCCGACCTCGCCAACCTCATGAACGAGGCGGCGCTGCTGACCGCCCGCCGCGCCGGCTCGGCGATCACCATGGCTTCCCTCGAGGACGCCATCGACCGCGTGCTGGCCGGTCCCGAGCGCAAGACCCGCGTCATGTCCGACCGGGAGAAGCAGGTGATCGCCTACCACGAGGGCGGCCACACCCTGGTCGGCCACGTGCTCGAGGGCACCGACCCGATCCACAAGGTCTCGATCGTCGCCCGGGGCCGGTCGCTCGGGTGGACGCTCGCCCTTCCCACCGAGGACAAGTACCTGCGGACGCGCGCCGAGCTGATCGACACGCTCACGATGCTGCTGGGCGGGCGGACCGCCGAGGAGATCGTCTTCGGCGAGCCGACCACCGGCGCCAGCGACGACATCGAGCGGGCCAGCGAGATCGCTCGCCGGATGGTCACCACCTACGGCATGAGCGACAGGATCGGCCCGCAGCATCTCGGCGGGAACGGGGCGGGGGCCCCCGGGCCACGCGATCCCCACCAGGACGCGTCCTACTCCGACGAGATCGCCGGTCTCATCGACGACGAGGTCCGCCGGCTGGTCGACCACGCGCACGACCGCGCGCGGTTCATCCTCACCACCCACCGGGCGACGCTCGATCGCCTGGCGGCGGCCCTCGTCGATCGCGAGTCGCTCGACGAGGGCGAGCTGGCCGAGGTCTTCGGCGAGCTCGACAAGGGCGCGGGCATCGAGGACGTGCCGGTTCTCGACGCGCCGCGTCGGGGCGACTGGCTCGCGGGGCGGGTGGACGGGCGGGCGACCGGGGTCCCCGTCGCGGGGGCCAGCGAGGTGGCCGAGGTCAGCCGCAGGCAGTCATGGGGGCTCGAGGGCACATGGCGCCGGCTCGCCACCAGGTGGCGCACCGCCCGGGCACCGCGACCCAGCGGGACCTGAGGCGTGCCGATGAGCGACGACTGGCCGAGCCGGGAGTTCCCACCGCTCGACACGCCGATGGATCTCGACCGCATCGCCAAGGCGGTGCGCGAGATCCTCGAGGCGATCGGCGAGGACCCGGACCGCGACGGGCTGCGTGACACCCCCGTGCGGGTGGCGCGGCTCTTCTCGGAGATCTGCTCGGGGCTGCACGAGCAGGTCGACACGCACCTCCAGGTCACCTTCGAGGCCGGCCACGACGAGATGGTGATGGTGCGCGACATCCCGATCCACTCGCTGTGCGAGCACCACCTCATCCCGTTCATCGGCCGGGCGCACGTGGCCTACATCCCGGGCGACGACGGGCGCATCACCGGCCTCTCGAAGCTGGCCCGCCTGGCCGATGCCTTCGCCCGCCGGCCGCAGGTGCAGGAGCGCCTGACCGTGCAGGTGGCCGACGAGATCGACCGGACCCTGCAGCCGAAGGGCGTCATGGTGGTGGTGGAGGCGGAGCACCTGTGCATGACGATGCGGGGCGTGCGCAAGCCCGGATCGACCACCGTCACCTCCGCCGTGCGCGGCCTGTTCCGCTCGAACGTGGCGACGCGCGAGGAGGCCATGCGGTTCATCGTCGGCCAGCGCTGACCCTCGCCGCCGCCACGCTTCGTGCGATCACCGCCCCGGTGCGGGACCATGGCGCCCGCGCGACGGGGCGTAGGATCAGGAGCCGTGCAGGGCTCCCCCCAGGTCATGGGCGTCGTGAACGTGACACCCGATTCGTTCTCGGACGGCGGCCGCTTCCTCGACCACGCTGCGGCCATCGCCCACGGGCGCGCGCTGCTGGCGCAGGGGGCGGCCTGGATCGACGTCGGCGGCGAGTCCACCCGGCCCCGGGCGGAGCCCGTCCCGGTCGACGAGGAGCTCCGGCGGGTCCTGCCGGTGGTGGGGGCGCTGGCGGGCGACGGTGCCCCCGTGTCGATCGACACCCGCAGGGCCGAGGTGGCCCGGGCCGCGGTCGCCGCCGGCGCCCGCATGGTGAACGACGTCTCGGCGTCGCTCGCAGAGGTGGCTGCGGAGACCGGTGCGGCGTGGGTGGCCATGCACATGCTCGGCGACCCCCGCACGATGCAGGAGAGCCCCAGCTACGGTGACGTGGTCGAGGAGGTCGCCGGCTTCCTGGTCGAGCGGGCGGACGCGGCCCGGTCGCTCGGCGTGGACGAGGTGTGGATCGACCCGGGCATCGGCTTCGGCAAGACCCTCGAGCACAACCTCGACCTGATCGCCAACCTCGACGTCCTGGTCGCCACGGGATATCCGGTGCTCGTGGGCACGAGCCGCAAGTCGTTCCTCGGCACCCTCGCCGCCCGGGCCGAGCCGGCGGGGGTCACCCCGCCGCCGGCCGACCGGGTGGAGGGCTCGGTCGCGACCGCGGTGTGGGCGGTGCTGCGCGGGGTGTCGATGGTGCGCGCGCACGACGTCGGGGTGACGGTCCATGCGCTCGCCACGGCGACGCGCACCCCGGCGACCACGCCGTCGGCGGCGAGCGGTGCCGGCCGGTGAGAGGCCGGGTGAGAGGCCGGTGACGAGGACGCGGCAGCAGCCGCACGGATCGCAAGGAGACACGGTCGTGGCAGCGACGAAGGGCAAGTGGGCGCAGGGCATCACCCCGCGCAACTTCGTGTGGGTCCTCAAGGACCGGCTGGCCATCTGTGAGCGACCCGGTGGCTACGGCCAGAACCATCGCCGGGTGCGCCGCCAGGAGGAGATCATCTGGATCCGGGAGCAGGGCTTCACCCGCGTGATCTCGCTGATCGCCGCGCCGCACAACCTCCACAACTACGACGAGCTCGGTGTGGCGTGGATCCATCGGCCCCAGCGACCGTCCGACGACCCGCTCGCGTTCCAGCACGACCTGTACGAGGAGCTGCGCCGGCTCCTCGGCGACGGCGAGAAGCTGCTGCTCCACCAGGAGGAGGTGGGCGACCGGATCTGCGGCCTCGTGGCCGGCTACCTGCTCTGGGCGGGGCTGGTGCCGTACGGCCCGCAGGCCATCTCGGTGACCGAGCGCTTGACCGGACGCCAGCTGGGACCCGAGGGGCGTGAGCTCGTGGCGAACGCCGAGCAGTTCCGGCCGCCCTCGTGAGCCCCGGCGACCGCCTGGAGCTGCGCGGCCTGCGGGTGCTGGCACGGTGCGGTGTGCCGCCCGACGAGCGCGCCCGGGCGCAACCCCTGGAGCTCGACCTCGACCTGACCGTCGACCTGGCGGCGGCCGGCCGATCCGACGACCTGGCCGACACGGTCGACTACGGCGCGGTCTGCGACGTGGCGGTGGCCGCCGCCGAGTCGGGGCCCAGCGCGCTGCTGGAGGCGGTCGCCGAGGCGGTGGCGTCCGCCGTGCTGGCACACGATCGGCGGATCGGAGCCGTCGAGGTGGCCGTGCGGAAGCTCCGGCCCCCGGTGCCGCACCAGCTCGCCACCTCCGGGGTGCGGGTTCACCGGGAGCGCCGGTGACGCGGCCCGCCCGCGCCTTCCTCGGGCTCGGCTCGAACGTGGGTGACCGGGTCCGTCACCTGCGCGACGCGGTGGCCACGCTGCGGAACCTGGGCCTGGTCGGGGTGTCGCCGGTGTACGAGACCGAGCCCGTCGGCGGACCGCGCGACCAGGGGCCGTACCTGAACCTGGTGGTCGAGCTGCGGACGTCGCTGTCACCCCGGGAGCTGCTCGGGGCCTGCCACCGCCTGGAGACGGCGGCCGGGCGGGAGCGCGGCGTCCGCTGGGGTCCCCGCAGCCTGGACGTCGACGTGCTGTGGATGGAGGGGGTCGCGGTCGACGAGCCGGACCTCGTCGTGCCCCACCCCCGGATGTGGACGCGGCGCTTCGTGCTGGCCCCGCTGCGCGACCTGGCGCCCGACCTGGTCGACCGGGCGGCGGTCGACGAGGCCGCCGGGTCGGTCACGCCCGTGGGCGCCCTCGACGACCTGTGACGGGAGGGAGGATGACGCGATCGGTGCGGGTCATCGGCGCCGGGCGGGCCGGGGGCTCGCTCGCCCGGGCGCTCGGGGAGGCCGGCTGGCGGGTCGAACCCCCGCTCGGCCGGGGCGACGATCCTGCGGGGGCCGCCGCCGGCGTCGACCTGCTGGTGATCGCCACCCCCGACGCCGCGGTGTCCGACGTGGCCGCCCGCGTGACCCCGGTGGCGTCGACGGTGGTGGCGCACCTGGCGGGATCGCTCGGGCTCGACGTGCTCGCACCGCACCCGCGGCGGGCCGCCCTGCACCCCCTGGTGGCGCTGCCCGAGCCGGGCATCGGGGCGCAGCGCCTGCGGGGCGCCTGGTTCGCCGTGGCGGGCGACGACCTGGTGACCGAGGTCGTCGCCGCGCTCGGGGGGCGGTGGTTCCGCGTGGCCGACGGGCATCGGGCGACGTACCACGCGGCCGCCTGCGTGGCGTCGAACCACCTGGTGGTGCTGCTCGGCCAGGTCGAGCGCCTGGCCGGAACCGTGGGCGTGCCGCTGGACGCCTATCTCGATCTGGCCCGGGCCAGCCTCGAGAACGTGGCGGACCTCGGGCCCACGGCGGCCCTCACCGGCCCGGCCGCCCGGGGCGACACCGACACGATCGCCCGCCACCTGCGGGCCCTGCCACCCGCCGAGCGCCCCGCGTACCGTGCGATGGCCGCCGAGGCGGCCCGCCTGGCCGGACGACGACCGGAGGACCGGGACCGAGGGATGAGGACGATCACCACCATCGCCGGGCTGAGGGGCGAGCTGGACGAGGCCCGGGCCGCCGGGCGGAGCGTCGGGTTCGTCCCCACGATGGGCTACCTCCACGAGGGGCACGCCTCGCTCATGCGGCAGGCACGCGCCGACACCGACGTGGTGGTCGCGTCGGTGTTCGTCAACCCGCTGCAGTTCGGCGAGGGCGAGGACCTCGACGCGTACCCCCGGGACCTGGCGCGCGACACCGCGGTGTGCGAGGAGGCGGGAGTGGACCTGCTGTTCGTGCCCCCGGCCGAGGAGATGTACCCCCGGCCCGTCCTCACCACCGTGTCGGTCGCCGAGGTGTCGGAGCCCCTGGAGGGACGGCACCGACCCACGCACTTCGCCGGCGTGGCCACGGTGGTGGCCAAGCTGCTCGGCATCGTCGGCCCCTGCCGCATCTACTTCGGTGCCAAGGACTACCAGCAGGTGGCCGTGGTGGCGCGGATGGTCGCCGACCTGTCGCTGCCCGCCGAGGTGGTGGCGTGCCCCACCGTGCGCGAGCGGGACGGCCTCGCCATGTCGTCCCGCAACGCGTACCTCGACGCCGAGGAGCGGGCGGCCGCGCCGGTGCTGCACCGGGCGCTGCAGTCCGGCCGGGCCGCGATCCTGGCGGGGGAGCGCGACCCCGCCGCGGTCCGCGACCTGATGGCGCAGATCATCGAGGCGGAACCCCTCGCGCGATTGGACTACGCCGAGGTGGTCGACGCACACTCCTTCGCACGCCCGGATCGGCTCGCCGGCGATCTCCGGCTGCTCGTCGCGGCCCGGTTCGGGCGAGCGAGGCTCATCGACAACGTGGGGGTGACCGTGTGAGCGGCACCCACCCGGGGAGGTAGCGCCATGCGGCGCCGCATGCTGAAGTCGAAGATCCACCGTGCCGTCGTCACCGATGCCGACCTGCACTACGTCGGGTCGGTGACCATCGACCCCGTCCTGCTCGAGGCCGCCGACATCCTCGAGCACGAGCAGGTGGCCGTGGTCGACATCGACAACGGCGCCCGCCTCGAGACCTACGCCATCGCCGGCCGGCGCGGCTCGGGGGACATGTGCCTCAACGGCGCCGCAGCCCGCCTGGTGTCGCCGGGCGACCGGATCATCGTGCTCAGCTACGCCGACTACGAGGCCGGCGAGGCCGAGCGCCATGAGCCGCGGATCGTGCACGTCGACACGGCGAACCGGCCGGTCGACGCGGCCACCGCCGCCCGGCTCACACGCGGGACGCAGCGTTCCGGCCCCGAGCGCTACGTGGAGGTCGCGGCGAGCTGACCGGCGTGGAGGGGCGCGATCTCGACCTGCTGGTCGTCGGATCCGGCGTCGCCGGCCTGTCGGCGGCGGTGCGCGCCGCCGAGATGCACGGCCTGCGGGTCGGCGTCCTCACGAAGGGCGATCTCGACCAGGCCACGACCCGGTGGGCCCAGGGCGGCGTCGCCGCGGTGCTCGGCGCCGACCCCGACTCGACCGATCTCCACCTCGCCGACACGCTGGCCGCCGGCGCCGGGCTCTGCGACGTGGACGCGGTGCGGGTGCTGGTGGACGAGGGGCCGGCCCGGGTCAACGAGCTGATCGCGCTCGGTGCGATCTTCGATCGCGACGTCCACGGTGAGCTCCTGCTGGCCCGGGAGGGGGGCCACAGCCACCCGCGGGTGGTCCACGCCGGCGGCGCCGCCACCGGCGTGGAGGTCGAGCGGGCGCTGGTCGAGGCCGTGCGCCGCACCGCGGCGGCGATCTACGAGCGGTGGTTCGCCCTCGACCTGGTGGTCGACGGCGGGCGGTGTGCCGGCGTGTCGGCGCTGTCGCCGGAGGGCCGGATGGTCGAGGTCCGCGCCCGGCACGTGCTCCTCGCCTCCGGCGGCGCCGGCCAGCTGTACGCGGTGACGACCAACCCGGCGGCCGCCACCGGGGACGGGGTGGCGATGGCGCTGCGGGCCGGGGCGGCCGTGGCCGATCTGGAGTTCGTGCAGTTCCACCCCACGGCGCTGCACCACCCCGCCATGCCCCGTCCCCTGCTGTCGGAAGCGCTGCGCGGCCACGGCGCGGTGCTGCGCGACGCCGCCGGGAGGCGGTTCGTCGACGAGATGCTGCCGCGGGACCGGGTGAGCAGGGAGGTCACCCGGACGCTCGCCGAGCAGGGCACCGAGCATGTCTGGCTCGACGCCACGGGGCTCGAGCGGTTCGGCGAGCGGTTCCCCACCATCCGCGCCGCGCTGTCGGCGGTGGGGCTCGACCCGGCCCGCGACTGGCTGCCGGTGGCGCCGGCCGCGCACTACACGTGCGGCGGCATCGTCGCCGACCTCGACGGCGCCACCTCGCTCCCCGGCCTGTGGGTGGCGGGCGAGGCCGCCTGCAACGGCGTGCACGGCGCCAACCGGTTGGCGTCGAACTCGCTGCTCGACGGCATGGTGTTCGGCCCCCGCGTCGTGGAGGCCGTGGGGGCCGGGCGCGACGGCCCGCAGGCGACCGGTGCCATGCGGTGCGTGCTCGGCGGTGAGGACCCGGACATCGAGATCCCCGGGCGCCCGCAGCGGGTCACGCTCCGGCCGGAGGGGGGTCGGGGCGGGCAGGGGAACCGGGCCGACGAGGCCGTGGCCCACGTGCCCGTGCCCGACGCCCGGGTGGCGCTCCAGCGAACGATGACCGCGCACGCCGGGGTGCTGCGCTCGGCGGCATCGCTGGAGGAGGCCGGGATGGCGGCGCGCACCGCCCTCGCCACCGCCGCCACCCGCTCGCCGGGCGTGGTGGGCGTGGTGCCGGGTGGGCCCCCGCCCAGCCCGTCGGCCGATGCCTCGGAGCTGGCCAACCTGGCCACGGTGGCGCTCGCCCTCTGCGCGGCGGCCACGGCCCGCACCGAGAGCCGGGGCGCCCACGCCCGGTCCGACCACCCCGAGACCCGCCCGTCGCAGCGGGTGCGGTTCGTGATCTCGGCGTCGGTCGCCGGCGGTCGCTGAAGCCGGGGGCCGATCGGCCGGTGCAGCGCCACGCCGACGTCTAGCCTCGCCGGCCATGTCCGAGATGTCACCGCAGCATGCCGCTGGGGCGAGCGGTCAGCATGCCCCGGCGTGGTATCCGGATCCGTCCGGCCGCAACGAGAGCCGCTGGTGGGACGGCACCCGGTGGACCGAGCACGTCGCCTCACACGGCCGGCAGGGTGTCGACCCGCCCGACGGCGGCGGCGTCGTGCCCACGGTCCACCGCTCGACCGACAAGATCACCCGCGACGTCTCCCGCGCGGGCGCCGCCACCGGCTCCATGGGCGGGGGCAGCGTGTTCACCGAGCCGGTGCTGGTGGTCAACCAGAAGGCCAAGCTCATCGAGGTCAACAACGAGTACGCGATCTACGACCAGCACGGCCGGCAGGTCGGGGCGGTGCGCCAGGTGGGCCAGAGCGCGCTGAAGAAGGTGATGCGGGTCCTCACCTCGTACGACCAGTTCATGACCCACAAGCTCCAGGTGGTCGACGCCCAGGGCAACGTGCTCATGGGGATCACCCGGCCGGCGAAGATCCTGAAGTCACGGGTCATCGTGTCGGACGCCCGGGGCACCGAGGTCGGCACGATCGCCCAGCAGAACGCGATCGGCAAGATCCGGTTCTCGCTCGAGGCCGGCGGCCGGGAGTGGGGCTCGATCAACGCCGAGAACTGGCGCGCCTGGAACTTCAACATCCGCGACCACACCGGCACGGAGGTCGCCCGGATCACCAAGACGTGGGAGGGCCTGGCGAAGACCATGTTCACCACGGCCGACAACTACGTGGTGCAGATCCACCGCCGGCTCGAGGATCCGCTGCGCACGCTGGTCGTCGCCGCCGCGCTCGGCATCGACACGGCGCTGAAGCAGGACGCCCGCGGGTTCGGCTGACCGCTGCGCCGGGCGGGTTCCGCGAGACTGCGGGTTCGTGCACCACGCTCACCCGCCCGCCACGGCCGTCCGGGCCGCGGTGGTTCGTGCCCTGGACGAGGACCTCACCCCGATCGGCGACCTGACCTCGGCGCTCCTCCCGCCCGGGCTGACCGCCACCGGGTGGCTCGTGCCGCGCGCGGACGGCGTCCTCGCCGGCCGGCTCTGCGCGCAGGAGGCGTTCCGCCAGGTCGAGCCCGCGCTGGAGGCGCGGTGGGACGCCGACGACGGCGACCGGGTCGTCGCGGGCACCCCGGTCGGCAGCGTCACCGGGCCGCTCGCGCCGATGCTGACGGCCGAGCGGACGGCGCTCAACTTCCTCTGCCACCTATCGGGCGTCGCCACCGCCACCGCCCGCGTCGTGGACGCCCTTGCCGAGGCGGGGAGCACCCTGCGGGTGTGGGACACCCGCAAGACCACCCCGGGCCTGCGCTCGCTCGAGAAGGCCGCGGTGCGGGCGGGGGGCGGCGCCAACCACCGGGGCAACCTGTCCGACTGGGTGCTGCTGAAGGACAACCACCTCGCGCTGCT
The DNA here is from genome assembly GCA_046537875.1 of Acidimicrobiia bacterium. GTDB lineage: Bacteria > Actinomycetota > Acidimicrobiia > Acidimicrobiales > VFJN01 > JBKHJZ01. The sequence continues at coordinate 13,075 of JBKHJZ010000065.1, forward strand.
CGGCATCACCGAGGCCGTCGAGCGGGCGCGGGCGTGCTGGCCCGGCCGCACGGTCCACGTGGAGTGCGGGGATGCCGGCCAGGCGCGCGAGGCGGTGGACGCCGGTGCCGACGCCCTGCTGCTCGACAACATGGCGCCGGCGGACGTGCGGGCGGTGGTGGACGAGCTGCGGGCGCGCGCCGGCCGGCGTCCCCTGGTGGAGGTGTCGGGCGGCATCGACCCTTCGACCGTCGACGCGTACGCGCGGGCGGGCGCCGACATGGTGTCGATCGGGGCCCTCACCCACTCGGCGCCCGTGCTCGACATCGGGCTCGACGTGGGTCCCGAGCCACCCGACGACGGCCGCCCGGTTGGTTCGTCCGGCCCGTGAGCCTCGGCCTAGCCTCACCGCCCGTGATGCTGCTGGCCATCGACGTGGGCAACACGCAGACCGTCATCGGGCTGTACGACCTCGACCCCGACGACGGCCACAACGTCGACCGCGTCCTCGCCGACACCCACCTGCTGGACCACTGGCGCATCGCCACCAACGCCGAGCGGACCTCCGACGAGATCGCCCTGACCATCCAGGAGTTCCTGGGGTTCCACGGCTTCTCGTTCGAGGACGACATCGCCGGCATCTGCCTGTGCTCCTCGGTCCCCCGGGTGACCGGGGTGCTTCGCCGCATGAGCGATCGCTACTTCGGCTACCAGGCGCTGGTGATCGAACCCGGGATCCGCACCGGGGTGCCCGTCCTCTACGACAACCCCAAGGAGGTGGGCGCCGACCGCATCGCCGACGCGGTGGCCGCCTACAACCTCTTCGGTGGGCCCGTGGTCGTGGTCGACTTCGGGACGGCGACCACCTTCGACGCGATCTCGGGCAAGGGCGAGTACCTCGGCGGGGCCATCTTCCCCGGCATCGACATCAGCCTGGACGCCCTGTTCGCGCGGGCGGCCGCGCTGCGGCGGGTCGAGCTGGTCGAGCCGCGCCACGTGATCGGCCGCTCCACCGTGGAGTCGATGCAGTCGGGCGTCATCTACGGCTACACCGAGATGGTCGACGGGATGGTGAAGCGCATCGAGGCCGAGCTCGACCAGAAGGCCAGCGTGGTGTCGACCGGTGGCCTGTCGGGCCTGATCACGCCGCTCTCGTCCACCATCGAGCACCACGAGCCCTGGTTGACGCTCCACGGGCTCCGGCTGATCTACGAGAAGAACCAGTGAGCGGCGACGCCGGGCGCGCCGACCAGGGCCCGCCCTACCGGGTCGACGTGCCCGACCGCGCGGCGGACGTCGTCGCCGCGCACGTCCGGCTCGCCGACGGCGAGTCGAGCGGGGTGACGGCCACGGTGGCCGGGCGGGTGATGCTGCTGCGCGACATGGGCCGGCTCGCGTTCGCGACCCTGCGCGACTCCAGCGGGGCCATCCAGCTGATGGCCACGGCGAAGGGCACCCCGGGGTTCGACGACTTCAGCTCGCTCACGCTCGGCGACTGGGTGGTGGCCAGCGGCGAGGTGATCCGCACCCGGAAGGGCGAGCTGTCGGTGCAGGTGGCCTCGTGGCAGCGCCTGGCCCACGCCCGACGGGGGTTCGGGGACAAGTGGCGGGGGATCACCGACACCGACCTCCGCTACCGCCAGCGCTACGCGGACCTGTGGGCGAACGAGCGGAGCCGGGAGGTGTTCCTGGCCCGGAGTCGGATCATGTCGGAGACCCGCCGCTTCCTCGAGGACAGGGGCTTTGTCGAGGTCGAGACCCCGATCTTCCACCCGATCCCGGGCGGCGCCCTGGCCCGGCCCTTCTCCACCCACCACAACGCGCTCGACATCGACCTCTACCTGCGGGTCGCGCCCGAGCTGTACCTCAAGCGCCTGGTCGTCGGCGGCTTCGAGCGGGTGTTCGAGCTGGGCCGGGTGTTCCGCAACGAGGGGTTGTCCACCCGCCACAACCCCGAGTTCACGATGCTCGAGCTCTACCAGGCGTACGCCGACTACGGCGACATGATGGGGCTCACCGAGGAGCTCGTGGCCCACCTGGCCCGGGTGGTCACGGGGTCCACGGTGGTCACCTACGACGGGCGGATCGTCGATCTGACCCCGCCGTGGCGCCGGGCCACCCTGACCGAGGTGGTCGAGGAGCGCGCCGGCGTCCACGTCGACGTCCGGATGCCGATCGACGACCTGCGCCGTGTCGCCGCCGAGCACGGGATCGAGCCGGACGAGTCCTGGGGCACCGGCAAGCTGGTGCTGGAGATCTACGAGAAGACCACCGAGCACGGTCTGTGGGGGCCGGTGTTCGTGCACGACTACCCGCAGGAGGTGTCGCCGCTGGCCCGCGAGCACCGCGAGGTCCGGGGGTTGGTCGAGCGCTTCGAGCCGATCGTCGCCGGGCGTGAGCTCGGCAACGCGTTCAGCGAGCTGGTCGACCCCGACGAGCAACGGCGGCGCTTCGAGGAGCAGGCGGGCCGGCGGTCGGCGGGGGACGAGGAGGCGATGCTGGTGGACGAGGACTACCTCCGGGCCCTCGAGTACGGGCTGCCCCCGACCGGCGGCCTCGGGATCGGCATGGACCGCCTGGTCATGCTGCTGACCGACACCCACAGCATCCGCGACGTCGTGCTCTTCCCCACCCTCCGCCCCGAGCAGGGCTGA
>JBKHJZ010000262.1:0-3762 GCA_046537875.1 Acidimicrobiia bacterium
GCCCCCCGGACGCCGACACCGGGCCGGGGGCGGGGCCGACCCACCGGCGGGCGGACGGTCGGCGGACGGCCGGTGGGCGGGCGGCCCGCGACGCGGGCACGGATGGCGCCGAACCCGTCGCACATGACGAGCCCCCGGGCGACGCCGTCCCACAGGCCGCGCTCGATGTCCTCGGGGAGGCGCCGGGTGGACGTGGCCAGGTCACCGGCGAAGCAGGCGCCCCGCTCGCGCAGCACCTCGACGATCTCGGCCGTCACGCCCACGGTGGGTTCCGCGGGAGGGCCGCCGGCTCGCGCCGCCGCCAGCAGCCAGCCGAGGTCGTCGCGCAGCACGACGGCGATCGGCGTCACCTTGGAGGGGGCCGCCGCCGGGGCGTCGGGGTCGTCGCGGGAGCGGGGTGTGAGCCGCAGCCAGGCGACGTCGCCGTCGTGGCACAAGCGGTCGAGCCACGCCGGCTCGTAACGTCGCAGGCGGCGGCCGAGCAGCTCCGGCTCCCAACTCACCGCGGCGGCCTCGAACCCCTGGAGCTGGTCGAGGACCGCCGCCAGCCCGGCCTCCCCGGCGAGCTGCGTGTCGGGGGCGACGTGCTGCCAGCGCAGCAGGAACCGCATGAAGTCCCGCGGCGTGGCGGGCTCGACCGCTTGCCGGCGCGACCGCCGTGAGTAGGCGTGCATCCGGGCGAGCAGCCGCCGGGCGACCCACTCGGTCTCGGTGGCTCCCGCGGTGTAGCGGCCCTGCAGGGCGAAGCCGCGACGCTCGAGGGCGACGAGCGCCCGGGCGACGCCGCTCGGCGCGAGCATGGTCGACCGGGCCAGTGCGTCGGCGGTCGTGACGCCCGCGATCTCCAGGTGGCCCCGGACGGCCTGGGCGACGGCCTCTTCGTCGCCCGCCAGTGCCCGCCGGGCGTCGTCATGGGCCTCGACGGTGCACCACAGCTCGGCCCCGTCGCCCGGGAGCGTGTGGACCCGGCCCCGCGCCGCCAGCTCCGCCCACAGCGGGCGCCAGTCGCTGCGGGCGCGCACGAGCACGAGGGACGAGACCAGGTCGTGGAGGTCGTCGGCGGTCGCCGGCGACGGGACCAGCTCGGCATGCACCCGTTCGATGGCCTCGGGGTCGAGCGCACCGATCGAGCCCAGATCGACGGCCAGGCCCCGCCGCAGCCGCACGGCGTTGACGCGCCGGTTCTGGAACTCCTCGTCGTCGAGGAACGCGTAGGGCCTGGCGGTGACCACCTCGTGCGCCAGCACCGAGGGCTCGGTGGTGTCGACGCAGTGCACGCGCACCTCGCCGGATTCGATGCGGGCGATCAGGGCGTGGAGGCCGTCGGCGTCGAGCGCTTCGTGCAGCGTGTCGTCGATGGTCTGGCGCACCAGGATGTGGTCGGGGATCTCGATCGGACCGGTGATGTTGTCCTGGCAGGCGGCCGCCTGGGGGAAGACCGCGGCCATCAGGTCGTCGGACTCCATCCGCTGGATGGGCGGCGGGTTTCGCTTGCCACCCCGGAACCGCAGGACCACCAGGGCGCGGTTGAGGTTCCAGCGCCAGCGGGACTGGAACATGGGGGCGTCGAGGATCGCGTGCTCCAGGGTGTCGCGGAGCGTGCGGCTGGCGACGTAGCGCGGCACCTCGTCGAGGGGGAAGCTGTGGTGGGGCCCGAGCGACAGCACGATGGCGTCGTCGGTGGCGGCGGCCTGCAGCTCGAAGTCGAACGTGCGGCAGAACTTCTTGCGCAGCGCGAGCCCCAGCCCCCGGTTGATGCGCCCGCCGTAGGGCGAGTGGACGACGAGCTGCATGCCGCCGGTGTCGTCGAAGAAGCGCTCGAGCACCAGGCACTCCTGGGTGGGCATCGCCCCCAGGACCGCCCGGCCGACCGCCAGGTAGTCGACGATCATCGTCGCCGCCTCCTCGCCGACGCCGGCGGCCTCGCACAACCACCGGCGGGCGCCGTCGGGATCGCCGGCCGCCAGGTGCTCGTCGATGCGGCGGCGCAAATCGGAGACCTCGTGGGACAGCTCCACGGTGCGGGCGGGCGCCTCCCCCAGCCAGAACGGGATGGTGGGCGGTGCGTCGCCGGCGTCGCGCACGCGCACCACCCCCGGCTCCACGCGCCGGATCTGCCACGAGTGGGTGCCGAGCAGGAAGATGTCGCCGGCCATCGACTCGACCGCCCAGTCCTCGTCGACGGTGCCGACGAAGGTGTCGTCGGGCTCGGCCACCACGCGGTAGGCGCCGGTCTCCGGGATGGCGCCGCCCGAGGTGGCGGCGGCGATGCGGGCGTTGCGCCGGGGGCGCAGCTCGCCGTTGACGGCGTCGTGGTGCAGGTAGCGCCCGCGGCGACCCCGGCCGGTCTCGATGCCGGCCGACACCAGGTCGACCACCGCGTCGAACTCCGCTCGGGTCAGATCGCGATAGGGAGCAGCCCGCCGCACCAGGTCGTGGAGCTCGTCGGTGCGCCACTCGCGAGCTGCCACCTCGGCCACGATCTGCTGGGCCACGATGTCGAGCGGTCGATGCGCCGGCACGATGGCGTCGAGCCGGCCGGCCCGCACCGCCAGCATGAGCGCGGCGCACTCGACGAGCTCGTCACGCGTCTGCGGGAACAGCCGTCCCCTGGGGGTGCCGGCGCGGCTGTGGTTGGAGCGCCCGACCCGCTGCAGGAAGGTGGCGATGCTGCGGGGTGAGCCGATCTGGCACACCAGCTCGACCGGCCCGATGTCGATGCCCAGCTCGAGCGATGCGGTGGCCACGAGGGCCCGGAGGTCACCCGCCCGCAGCCGGCTCTCGACGCGGTAGCGCCGCTCCTTCGAGAGGCTCCCGTGGTGCGCCGCCACCACGTCGTCGCCCAGACGCTCGCCCAACTGGTGGGCGAGCCGCTCGGCGAGCCGCCGGGTGTTGACGAACACGAGCGTCGTGCGGTGCTCGCCCACCAGGGCGGCGATGCGATCGAGCACGTCGGACATCTGCTCGGCCGACGCGACCGCCTCGAGCTCGCCCTCCGGAAGCTCGAGCGCCAGGTCGAGGTTGCGCTGGTGGCCGGCATCGACGATCGCGGGGAGCGGCCGGTCGCCGACCAGCAGGCGGCCGACGGTCTCGATGGGCCGCTGCGTGGCCGAGAGGCCGATGCGGGCCGGGCGCCGGTCGCACAGGGCCTCGAGCCGCTCCAGCGTCAGCGCCAGGTGGGACCCCCGCTTGTCGCGGGCCACGGCGTGGATCTCGTCGACGATGACCGTCTCGACGGTGCGGAGGGCCTCGCGACCCCGTGGGCTGGTGACCAGCAGGTAGAGCGACTCGGGCGTGGTGACCACGAAGCTGGGCGGGCGCCGGAGCATCGTGGTGCGCTGGGAGGTGGTGGTGTCGCCCGTGCGGACGGCCACCCGGATGTCGGGCGCGTCGACGCCCAGCTCGGCCGCCACCTCGGCGATCTCGGCCAGCGGGCGCTCGAGGTTCTCGGCGATGTCGACCGCCAGCGCCTTGAGCGGCGACACGTAGACGACCCGGGCGACGCCGTCGACCTGGTGGCCCGCCTCGTGGGCCCGGTACAGGGCGTTGATGGACACCAGGAAGCCCGCCAGGGTCTTGCCGGAGCCGGTGGGCGCGGCGATGAGGGTGTCGACGCCGGACGCGATGAGCGGCCACCCCTGGGCCTGCGGCTCGGACGGGCCGTCGGGGAAGCGGCGCTCGAACCACGTGCGGACCGCCGGGTGGAAGTCGGCGAGCCCGCGCGGCGCCCCCTCGGGGGCGCGTGTCGTCGAGGCGGCCGGG
>JBKHJZ010000066.1:0-15653 GCA_046537875.1 Acidimicrobiia bacterium
CCACGGCCGCTCCCCGGCACCCCGAGGACCAGCGGAACCCATCGCCTCGGGCCCCGGACCCCCGGAGCTCATCGCCTCGGGCCCGGGGACGGCGGGGACGGCGGCCGGCGCGGCCGCATCAGGCCGTAGCGGGCCGCCCAGTCCCGCACCGACTCGGCCCGCTCGGCGGCCTCGGCGATCCAGCGGGCCAGGACCTCACGCGGACCGGCCTCCTCGCCGGGAGCCGAGAGCCGGATCGAGAGGTACGCGAGCGCACCCACCGGGATCGGCAGCCAGAAGTTCACCAGGCGGTACGAGACCACCCCGAGCACGGTCGGACCCCGCGGCATCCCGAACGCCACCAGCGTGGTGATCAGCGTCGCCTCCACCACGCCCAGGCCCCGGGGGGTCACCGGGATCGCGGCCAGCACGTTGGCGATCCCGAATGCGACGAACAGGGCGTCGGCTGCGGGCGTGGAGCCGAACGCCCGGAGGAAGACCCACAGCGACGCCGCGTCGAGGATCCAGTGGACCGCAGCCCAGCCGATGGCCCGCCGGAGCAGCGGCGGATCGTCCCGCAGCTCCCGCAGCCTCTCGGCGATGCTGTGCACCACCCGCTCCACCGCGTCCCGGTCGACCAGCGGAATCCTGCCGATCACCGCCCCGACCACCTTCCCCGTGCGCTGCTCCGCGGCGAGGAGCAGCAGCACCATCAGCGAGAACCCTCCGATGAGCACCGCCCCGACCGCGGCGGTCGCGCCGTAGTAGGGGTTCACACCCCGCAGGGGGATCGACACCACCAGCGCCACCCACAGCAGGACGTTGAGCACGACCGCCGCCCCGATCCCCTGGGCGCCCGCCGCGAACCCCGCCATCGACCCCGGCACCCCCCGCTGGCGCAGCAGGCGGAAGCCGAGCGCGGTGCCCGCCGCCGTGCCGCCCGGGACCACGTGGCTGACCGCCCGGCTCGCCACCTCGATCCGGGCCATCGCCACCAGGCCGGGGCGATGCGAGTCGGGCAGCATGGCCCTGGTGAGCTGGGCGTGCGACAGGTAGGCCCCGAGCTGCAGGACCAGGCCCGCGGCGAGCAGCAGCGGCTGAACGTCGCCGGCCAGCTCCCAGGCCCGCCGGGCCCCGCCCAGCTGCGGCAGCACCAGGAACTCCACCACGGCCGCCAGCACGAGCAGCGACACGATGCGGCGGACGTTCCGGCGCACGCGCCCGGGTGACTCGTCGGCGGCCATGCCAACAAGCTTCCCCGCTGCCGTCCCCCGTGTCCCACCCGGGCCGCATCCGCAGACCTCCTCGCGCCCCACCGGGGTGTCCGGTGCCCTCGTCGTGTCCGGGCCCGGGGCATCGGGTACGGACTTCGCGTGCCCCTCCCACGCCTGCCACGTGCCGGGCGCGCGGTGGCCGCCGTGGTGCTCGGCGCGGCGCTCTCGCTCGTGTTCCCGAACGCGGGTGCCTGGTGGTACGCGTACGTGGGGCTCGTCCCCGTCATGGTGCTCGTGGTCACGGCGCCCACGCGGCGCTGGGCCGGCTGGCTGTCGGTGTCGGCGGCGTTCGGGTTCTACCTGGGGCTGCACCACTGGCTGGTGCCGGCCATCGGGCCGTTCGCGCTGCCGCTGGCCATGGTGCTCGCCGTGCTGTGGCTGCCGTTCGGGCTCGCCGCGCACACGCTGCTGCGGAACCCGTCGGGCCGGCGCATCGCCGCGGCCGTGGCCCTCCTGCCGGCGATCTGGCTGGTGGTCGAGCTCGTGCGGTCGTGGGACCGCTTCGGTGGATCCTGGGGGCTGCTCGGCCTGAGCCAGTGGCAGGTCCGCCCGGTGCTCTCGATCGCCGCGCTCGGCGGCGTGTGGTTGCTCAGCCTGCTGATCGTCCTGGTCAACGTGCTGCTGGCCGCCGCCGTGCTGCCGCGGACCCGCACCGCGCACCGTGCCGTGTGCGGGGCCTCGGCGGCGGTGCTCATCGGGCTGGCCGTGACCTACGGCCTCGCGCGGCCCGATGCGCCGGTGGACCGGGTGGTCCGGATCGGCGGGGTGCAGCCCGGGGTGATCCACTCGCCGGCGGAGCGGTTGGCGGCGAACGAGGCGCTCACCCGCAGCCTCGCCGACGACGGCGTGGAGCTCGTCGTCTGGGGCCAGAGCAGCGTGGGGTTCGATCCGGCGCTCGCCGAGGACGTGCGCGAGCGCCTGGTGGCGGCGGCGCGTGCCGTCGGGGTCGACCTGCTGGTCAACGTCGACGCCCGCGGCCCCGACGGGCGAATCTCGAAGTCGACGCGCCTGATCACGCCGGAGGGGCAGGCCGGCCCCGTCTACAACAAGCAGCGACTCGTGCCCTTCGGCGAGTACGTGCCGCTGCGGCCGGTGTTCGGGTGGGTGGCCGACATCAGCGCCGCCGCCGACGAGGACCGGGCGCGGGGCGACCGGCTGGTGATCATCGAGACGGCGGGGCTGCGGGTCGGCCCGCTGATCTCCTACGAGTCCACGTTCCCTGACCTCCGCCGCGCGGTGGCCCGGCTGGGCGCCGACATCGTGATCGTCCAGGGGGCGGCCACGACGTTCCAGGGCAGCTGGGCGCAGCCGCAGCAGGCGAGCTTCGAGGCGGTGCGGGCCGTCGAGTCGGGCCGGCCGGCGCTGCTGGTCACGGTGAGCGGCACGTCGGCGGCGTTCGACGCCCGCGGGGAGGAGCTGGCGTGGATCCCGTCCGACGTCAGGGGCGCCTTCGTGGTCGACGTGCCGGTCAGCCAGGAGCGCACCCCGTACGTCCGCTTCGGCGACTGGGTCCTCTGGCTGGCCGGGGCGATCGTGGTGGCGTTCGCCGCCTGGTGGCTGGCGCAGCGCGTCCGCGCCCGGCTGGCCCCGGAGCTCGTCGGGCCCGGCGTGACGCCGGAGCGCTCGTCACGCCCGGCCTGACGCCGGCACGGTGGTCCGGCCCCGCGTGACCCGCGGTCAGCCGTCGCCGGCGTGACCCGGCCGGTCAGCCGTCGCCGGGGACCAGCCGCTCGAGCGCCTCCCGGTGGGCAGCGAACGCCCGGCGACCCACCAGGACGAACCGCACCCGCTGCACCGAGCGCAGGCGGGACGCCGCCTCCACCACTGCGGCCAGCGCAACGTCGGCCGCCGCGTCCACCGGGTAGCCGAACGCACCCGCCGAGATGGCGGGGAAGGCCACGGCACCCAGCCCCTGGGACTCGGCCAGGTCGAGCGCCCCGTGATAGCAGGCCGCGAGCAGCTCGGCCGCCGGTTCGTCGCGGCCGTACACCGGGCCGAGGCAGTGGATCACGAACGGGTTCGGCAGCCGGTGGCCACCCGTGATCACGCACTCCCCGGGCGAGATCGGCGCCAGCGGCCGGCACTCGTCGGCAAGTCCCGGGCCCGCCGCCCGGTGGAGGGCACCGGCCACCCCGCCGCCCGGCATCAGCTGGGCGTTGGCGGCGTTGACCACGGCGTGAACATCGGGCTGGGCGGCGATGTCGCCGCCCTCGACCAGCTCGATCGCCACGCCGTGCACGGTCCTCTCCATCACGTTCGCCACCGCGACACCTCCGGGTCCCCGGCTCTCCTCCCGGTGTCTCTACCCGAGAGCGTGGCACCGAGGGAAGGACCGCGCCGCTGCGGCCCTCCCCCCGGGAGACGTGACCGGACGGGTCAGCGGCCGGCCGCCGGCTCCTCGGTCACGTCCTCTTCGATGGTCCGGCCCTGGGACGGCAGGAACAGCACGAGCGCCACGACCGCCGCCCCGGCCGCCACCACCCACGCCCACCAGGTCTCGAGCGCGTAGTCGCTCTCCAGCGGCCCGGGCTCGATGGCGGCGATCGCGGCGCCGGCCGCCACGACGACGGCTCCGATCAGCGCCAGGATGCGCCGACGCGACAGGCCGAGCAGCATCAGCAGCACGCCGGCCGCCACCTCGATCCCGCCGAGCAGGGCCGTGTGGTCGATGCCCAGGACGGTCTCCGTCGGCGTGTCCCAGGACCCGTCGACGCCGGTGCGGATGAGCGCCACCGCCCCGATGACGGCGAGCGCCGCACCGCCGAGGACCGCGAGCACGTTGCCCGGGTGGAACCCGCCGTAGGTGCGCTCGCGGCGGACGTGGCGCCGGGTGACCGGCCTCGCCTCGCGCTCGTCGGCCGTGGTCACGCGGTCGCGCTCGTCGGCCGTGCTGACGCGGTCGCGCTCGTCCGCGGCGGGCGCTTCGCCCTGCCGCGCCCGTTCGTCGACCGTCGACGCGCCGGAGGCATCCTGCCTGCCGGGAGCGTCGCGCCTGCTGGAGCTCTCGCGGTGGAGAAGTCGCATGTGGACCTCCTCGTCGATCGCACTGATCCGGCTACCCTCCGACGCCTCGGCGGAAACGACGACACCCCTCGCCGGCTGCGGCATCCGGCCGCGAGAACGGGCGCGCGTCAGCGGGGCAGGTGCTTGGCCGCCTTGAGCAGCCGGGAGAACCGGCGGGCGTAGCCGACCGGGTCGCGGGTGGGGTCCTGGAGCTTCTCGGCCAGCCGGGAGCGCACGGACACGGTCTGGGGCTCGGTGTACTTCAGCAGGCCCTCGCGCCCGTGGCGACGGCCGACGCCGGAGACCTTCATGCCCCCCATCGGCGCGTCGAGGCTCGCCCAGGTCGCCGAGTAGCCGTCGTTGACGTTGACCGTGCCGGCCATCAGCCGGCGGGCGATGTCCCGGCCCCGGCGCGTGTCGCCGCAGTAGACACTCGCGTTCAGGCCGTACTCGCTGTCGTTGGCGGCGGCGACGGCCTCGTCGATCGTCGGCACGGGGTGGACCGCCACGACCGGACCGAAGGTCTCGTCGTGGTGCAGGTCCATCTCGGGCGTCACGTCGGCGAGCACGGTGGGCTCGTGGAAGAGCGGGCCGATGTCGGGGCGCGCCCGGCCGCCGGCGACGATCCGCGCCCCCTTGGCGAGGGCGTCGGCGACGTGCTCCTTGACCTTCTCGAGCTGCGCGGCCGAGGCGAGGGGACCCACCTCCGGCCCGTAGGCCTGCTCGGCTCCGAGCTCCAGCGCCGAGACCCGGGCGCCGAACCGCGTCAGGAACTCCTCGGCGATCGGCTGCTCCACGTAGATCCGCTCGATCGAGATGCAGAGCTGGCCGGTGTTCGCGAAGCAGGCGACGGTCGCGCCCTCGACCGCCCGGTCGAGGTCGACGTCCGCGGTGATGATCATCGGGTTCTTGCCACCCAGCTCGGCCGACATGCCGATCAGCCGATCGCCCGCCCGGGACGCGATCGTGCGACCGGTGGCGGTCGACCCGGTGAACATCACGTAGTCGGCGTGGTCGACGATCGCGGTGCCGACGTCGCGGCCCGGCCCGGTCACGATCTGCACCAGCCCCTCCGGCAGGCCGGCCTGCTCGAGCAGCTCGAACGCCCGGAGCGCGGTGAACGGCGTCTGGGAATCGGGCTTGATCACGATGCCGTTGCCGGCCACCAGCGCGGCGAGCGCATCCGAGACGGCCAGCACCAGCGGGTAGTTCCACGGCGAGATCACGCCCACCACGCCCTTGGGCACGTGATGCTCGGTGGTCGTGATCAGGCCGGGCACCGCCGACAGGCGCCGTGCGAGCTTGAGGGCACGGGGTGCCAGCCGCGCGTAGTACCGCGCGGTGATCGCCTGGTCCATGATCTCCTCGAAGGCCCACACCCGGGCCTTGCCGTTCTCGGCCTGGATGAGGTCGAGAAGGTCGTGCTGGTTCTCGAACACCAGGTCGTGGTACCGGAGCAGCACCTTCGCCCGTTCCCGCACCGGTCGGGCGGCCCACGGCCGCTGCACCTCACGCGCGCGCTCCACGGCGGCCGCCACGTCCTGCGCGGTGCCGATCGGCACCTGGCCGATGACCTCGCCGGTGAGGGGCGAGCGGATCTCGGTGCGCTCGCGCCCCTCGGCGGGCACGGCGATGCGGGCGGCCAACCGGTCGGTCTCCGCGCGGCCGGGACGCAGCGGCGGGGTGAGGGAGCGGGCCTCGGCGGTGGAGGGTGTCTCGGTTGCGGTCACGGCGGCGCTCCTGTCGTCGGCGGTCGACGATGACCGGGGACCTGGGATCGGGGATCGACGACAACCGTACCCGTCGGGTCCCCCAGCCGACCTGGCGCCGAGCGATCACAGGGCGGCGACGGCGTCGATCTCGACGAGGAATCGCGGGTCGGCCAGGCCCGACACGATGTGGACGGTGATCGCTGGCGGGGAGTCCGCCGGGTCCCAGGCTTCCTGGAAGGCGGCGAAGCCGTCGGCGATCGACTGGCCGTCGACCACGGCGATGTTCCAGCGGACGACATCGGCCAGGCCGGCACCCTCGGACTCGAGGACGGTCGCGACGTTGCGGAGCGCCTGGCGAGTCTGCGCGCCCAGCGTGTCGTCCACCACCGTGCCCTCGGCGTCGACACCGTTCTGGCCGCCGACGTAGATGATCTTCGCGGGCTGCTCCACCACGACGCCCTGGCTGTACGCGGGGTTCCGATGGAGCCCCTCCGGGTTGATGTGCCTGATCGTCATGTAACCAGTTATAACAGTTACGCAGCGGTCGTGTAACCTCCAGAGCGAGTTACATGTCCAGCACGCAGCGCGGTCGCATCCTCCGTCCACCGAGCGGCGGGGCCTTCCGTTTCGACGCCGGGGCGGTCTGCCTCGACTTCGCCCACACGGGCGGCGAGGGCGAGCTTGCGGTGTTCGAGACGCTGCACACGCCCGCGGACCTCGCCGCGTGGCTCGCCGAGCCGCCGCTCTCGGTCCCCCGCGACCTCCGCGTCGGCGACGGCGACCTGGCGACGACCCGCCGGGTCCGCACTGCGATCTGGCGCGCCGCCGAGGCACAGGCGAACGGGCGCCCCCTGCCCGACGAGGTCCGCGAGACGCTCAACGCCGCCGCGGCGCGGCCGCCGCTCGTCCCCCGGCTGGGCGGCGACGGCTGTCGGAGCTGGGCGGCACCGGTCACGATCGACCAGGTGCTCTCGACGCTGGCCCGGGAGATGATCGACCTGCTGTCCGGCCCGCTGGCCGCTCGGCTCCGGGAGTGCGCCGCCGACGACTGCAGGATCGTGTTCGCCGACACCTCGCGGCCGGGGACTCGCCGCTGGTGCTCGATGGAGCGCTGCGGTAACCGCCACAAGATCCGGGCGCACCGCTCCCGCCGCCGCGACACCGCGGGTCGGCTCGGGAACGACGTCCGGTATCGTCGGTGATCTCCCGAGCGCGAGGTGAAGCCATGGAGCACCCGCGAGCGACCGCCAGCGACCCCCGGTACCCGGGGTTCCCACCCGAGGTTCCGCCCCGTGTGCCGCCGGAGGTGCCCCCGCCGTGGCAGCCGCCGCGACCGGCCCCGTCCCCGCCGTTCGTACCGGTCCCGGAGCCCGCTCCGTCACCGTCGGAGGACTGGCGCTCGTCCGTGTACGGGGACCTGATGGCCCGCCGGACGATCGTGCTCGACGGCCCGCTCGACACCGAGCGGGCCAGCCTCGCCGCCGCGCAGCTCCTGGCGCTCGACGGCGAGGGCGACCGGAGGCGGGAGGACGAGCGCTCCGTCCCCCGGCCGATCACCCTGATGATCAACAGCCCGGGCGGCCCGCTCGAGGCGGCCTCCGCGGTGCTCGACACGATCGACCTGGTGAGCGACCCCGTCGACACGACCTGCCTCGGCCAGGCCACCGGGACCGCGGCGGTGGTGCTCGCCGCCGGCACCGGCCGCCGGCGCACCGGCCCGAGCTCGCTGGTCCGGCTCCGGCTGCCCGAGATCGCCCTCGACGGTCGGGCCGGGCACCTGGCCGAGGAGGCGGCGCATCTCGGCCGGCTGCACGATGCGCTGATCGACCGGCTGGCGGCGGCCACGGGCCAGGAGCGCCGCTTGGTGGCGCGCGACGTCGACGCCGGCCGCCTGCTCACCGCCGAGGACGCCGTCGCCTACGGGCTCGTCGACGAGATCACCGCCCGCCGCGGGTGACCGTCCGGGCCCCCCACTGCGGGCCCGACACGAGCCCGCCGGCGCCACACACTGGTTCTGGCCGCGCATCTGGTTGCTCAGCAACCGCGAGCGCGACCGGAAACCGGAGACCGCCCGCCGCGGGGACGGTCACGAACCTCACGAGGACGGTGACGAGGGCGTGAGGTGGTGGGGCGCGGTCCAGGAGTGCAGGACCTTGAGGTAGTTCGCACGCTCGAACGCACCCGGGTCGGCCGTGGTGGCGTGGCTCATGCTGCCCCGGAGCTGCTCCACGGACGTGTACTCATGCTCGTCGAGCCACGTGCGGAGCCCCTCGAGGATCGTCGCCACGTGCTCGGGACCGTGGCGCAGCACGGCCGAGGTGGTCATCGCGACGTCGGCACCGACCGCCAGCGCCTTCACCACGTCGGTCCCCGACTCGATCCCGGACGTGGCCCCGAGTGACGCGGTGGGCAACAGCGGCCGCAGGATGGCGATCCAGCGCAGCGGCAGCCGCAGCTCCCAGCCCGACGACAGCTCGACGCGGGGCACCACGTCGAGGGCCTCCAAGTCGATGTCCGGCTGGTAGAAGCGGTTGAACAGCACCAGGCCGTCGGCACCCGCCTCCACCACCCGGCGGGCGAAGTGGGCCAGCGACGAGTAGTAGGGCGCCAGCTTCACCGCCAGGGGCACGTCGACGGCGCCGCGCACGGCGGCCACCACCGACAGGTGCCCGTCCTCGACGTCGGCGGCGCTGCGGTCGGGGTCTGCAGCGACCGCGTAGGGGTTCAGCTCGATGGCGTCGGCCCCGGCGTCGACCAGGTGGGCGGCCCACCGCACCCAGCCCCCCGGCGAGACCGCGTTGAGGCTGGCGATCACCGGCACGTCGACGACCCCCTTGATCTCGCCCAGCCGTCGGGCGTAGCGGTCACCGGCATGGGCGATCTCGCTCACGGTCGGGAAGTAGTCGAGCGCCTCGGCGAAGTGCTCGCTCCCCGCCTCCAGCGCCCGGGTCAGGTCGACCTCCTCCCGGAGGATCTCCTCCTCGAACAGCGATGGCATCACGAGCGCCGCTGCGCCCGCCTCGGCGAGGCGCCGGGCCGTGTCGACCTCGCCGGTCAGCGGCCCGGCCGACGCCACCACCGGCGACGGCAGGCCCAGGCCCAGGTACGTCGTGGACAGCTCGGCGGTCATCGGCCCTCCCGGTCGTAGCGGTACCCGGCATCGGATTCCGGCTCGGGCTCCTCGCCCTCATCGTGCTCCTCGGGCGCCGCTTCCCCCGCCGTGGGGACGGTCCGCTCCATCGCCGCGAGCTGCGAGTAGTACCGCCAGCGCTCGTCGACGTCGGCCTGCGCCAGCGCGGCCAGGCGCTCGGCCCGCTCGGGGTGGGTGCGGGCGAGGACGGCGAACCGGGTCTCCGTGGCGGCGAAGTCGGCCACCGGGATCGACGGGGCCTTCGAGTCGAGCCGGAACGGGTGGCCGTCCTCGACCTCCGACGGGTGGAAGCGGTAGAGCGGCCAGTAGCCCGACCGCACCGCGTCCTTCTGGTGGGTCATCGACTTGGACATGTCGATGCCGTGGGCGATGCAGGTCGAGTAGGCGATGACCAGCGACGGGCCGGGCCAGGCATCGGCCTCGAGCAGGGCCTTGGTGGTCTGGAGCTCGTTGGCGCCCATCGACACCTGGGCGACGTAGACGTTGCCGTAGGCCCGGGCGATGGCCCCGAGGTCCTTCTTCCCCATGCCCTTGCCGGCCGCGGCGAACTTGGCGACCGCGGCCCGCGGCGTCGCCTTCGACGCCTGCCCACCAGTGTTCGAGTACACCTCGGTGTCCAACACCAGCATGTTGACGTTCCGGCCGGTGGACAGCACGTGGTCGAGCCCGCCGAAGCCGATGTCGTACGCCCAGCCGTCGCCCCCGATCAGCCACACCCCCGTGCGCACCAGCGTGTCGGCCAGGGCGAGCAGGTGCCGGGCGGCCACGTCGGGCTCGTCGACCGATGCGAGCGCGTCCTTCAGCCGGGCCACCCGCCGGCGCTGGGCCGCGATGTCGGCCTCGGTCTCCTGCGGCGCCTCCAGGATCTCGGCGGCGAGGTCGGCGCCCAGGCGGGGTGCCAGGGACCGCAGCAGCCGGCGGGCCTGCGTCTCCTGGGCTTCGAGCCCCAGCCGCATCCCGAGCCCGAACTCGGCGTTGTCCTCGAACAGCGAGTTGTTCCAGGCCGGCCCCCGCCCGTCGGCGTTCACGGTCCACGGGGTGGTCGGCAGGTTCCCGCCGTAGATCGACGAGCAGCCGGTGGCGTTGGCCACCAGCATGCGGTCGCCGAAGAGCTGCGTGACCAGCCGGATGTAGGGCGTCTCTCCGCACCCGGCGCAGGCGCCCGAGAACTCGAACAGCGGCTCCAGCACCTGCGAGCCCTTGACCGACGCGTGGGGCAGCAGGGTCCGGTCGAGCGGCGGGATCGACTGGAAGAACTCCCAGTTGGGGCGCTCGCGCTCGCGGTGCTCGGGGGCGGGCCGCATGTTGATCGCCTTGTGGCGCACCTCGGTCTTCGACTTGGCGGGGCACACGTCGACGCAGACGCCGCAACCGGTGCAGTCGTCGGGGGCGACCTGGATGGTCAGCCGGTGGCCGGCCAGGTCCTTCGACCGGAAGTCCTTGGAGGGGAAGCCCGCCGGCGCGGCGTCGAGGGCCCCGGGCTCGTAGACCTTCATCCGGATCGTGGCGTGGGGGCACACGATGGCGCACTTGCCGCAGTCGATGCAGATCTCGGGATCCCAGATCGGGATCTCCTTGGCGATCGCCCGCTTCTCGTACTTCGTGGTGCCCGGCATGAACGTGCCGTCGGCCGGGAACGCCGAGACCGGCAGCAGGTCGCCGTCGCCGGCCATGAGCATCGACGTCACCCGCTGCACGAAGTCGGGGGCGTCGTCGGGGATCGTGAGCGCCATGGTGCGCTCGCTGGTCACCTCGACCGGCGCCTCCACCCGGGCGAGCCCGGCGAGCGAGCGGTCGATGGCGGCGAAGTTGCGCTCGACCACCGCCCGCCCCCGCCGCGCGTAGGTCTCCTCCACCCACGCCTTGATGCGGGCGATGGCCTCGTCGGCCGGGAGCACGCCGGCGAGCCGGAAGAAGCAGGGCTGCATCACGGTGTTGATGCGGTCGCCCATGCCCACGTCGCGGGCGATCCGGTCGGCGTCCACGACCCACAGGTCGATCCCCTTGTCCACGATCTGGCGCTGCACCTCGCGCGGCAGCCAGTCCCACACCCGGTCGGGGCCATGCGGGCTGTTCAGCAGGAACGTGGCCCCCGGCCGGGCGACGTCGAGCACCTTCATCCGCTCGAGCAGCCCGAACTGGTGGCAGGCCACGAAGTCCGCGTGGTCGACCAGGTAGGTCGACCTGATCGGCTGGGGCCCGAACCGCAGGTGCGACACGGTGACCGAGCCCGACTTGCGCGAGTCGTAGACGAAGTAGCCCTGGGCGTACAGGTCGGTGGACTCCCCGATGATCTTCACCGACGACTTGTTGGCCCCCACCGTGCCGTCGGAGCCCAGTCCGAAGAACACCGCCTGCACCTCGCCGTCGGGGCGGGGCGGCGAGAACTCCCGGTCGATCGGCACGCTCAGGTGGGTGACGTCGTCGTGGATGCCGACCGTGACGTGCGGGCGCGGGCGCTCGCGCGCCAACTCGTCGAGCACCCCCTTGACCATGGCCGGTGTGAGCTCCTTGGACGAGAGGCCGTAGCGTCCCCCGATCACGCGTGGCGGCGAGGCGAACGGGGCACCCTCCCCGTCGCGGACGGCCTCCATCGCCTCGTCGAGCGCGGCCCGGACATCCAGGTACAGCGGCTCACCGACGGCGCCCGGCTCCTTGGTGCGGTCGAGCACGGCGATCGACCGGCACGACGGCGGCAGCGCGCGCACGAGCGCCTCGGCGGGGAAGGGCCGGTACAGGCGGACGGTGACCATGCCCACGCGCTCGCCGCGCTCGACCAGGGCGTCGACCGCCTCGGTGGCCGCGCCCGCGGCCGATCCCATGACCACGACCACCCGGTCGGCGTCGGGGGCTCCGTGGTAGTCGACCAGGCCGTAGCGCCGGCCCGTCCGCTCGGCGAGCTCGTCGAGCACCTCGGCCACGACGCCGGGGGTGGCGTCGTAGAACGGGTTGGCCGCCTCGCGTCCCTGGAAGAACGCGTCGGGGTTCTGCGAGGTGCCCCTGACGACCGGGCGGTCGGGGCTCATCCCCCGCTCGCGCACGTCGACCACGTCGCCGTCGCGCACCAGCGCCCGGAGGTCGTCGTGGTCCAGCACGGCGATCTTGTCGATCTCGTGGCTGGTCCGGAACCCGTCGAAGAAGTGCAGGAACGGCACCCGCGACCGCAGGGTGGCGGTGTGGGCCACGAGCGCCAGGTCGTGCGCCTCCTGGACCGACGACGAGCACAGCATCGCCCACCCGGTCGTGCGGGCGTGCATGACGTCGGAGTGGTCGCCGAAGATCGACAGCGCGTGCGTCGCCACCGTGCGGGCGGCCACGTGGATCACCGCGGGTGTCAGCTCGCCGGCGATCTTGAACATGTCGGGCACCATCAGCAGCAGGCCCTGCGAGGCGGTGAACGTGGTGCCGAGCGCCCCCTTCTGCAGCACGCCGTGCAGCGCGCCGGCGGCCCCGGCCTCGGATTGCATCTCGACGACGTCGGGCACCGCGCCCCACAGGTTGGGCCGTCCCCCGGCCGCCCAGTCGTCGGCGTGCTCGCCCATCGGCGAGGCCGGAGTGATCGGGTAGATCGCCACGACCTCGCTCAGCGCGTAGGCCACCCGCGCCGCCGCCTCGTTGCCGTCGATGCACACGTGCTGCCCGGTCATCGGTCCAACCCCTTCCCGGCCGCCCGTCCTCGGAACCCCGGCACGGCACCGCGGCGCCCGGCCGTCACGCCGCCCCGGGGGTGTCGACCCACCGTCCTGCCCGTCATGGCAGCCGGGGAGCGCGGCCCGCGGTCCGGCCCGTCATGGCGCCCCGGGGGTGTCGACCCACCGTCCCACCGGTCACATGGCCGCGGGGGCATCGGCCACGATGTCGCCGGTCACCTCGCACACCCCGCCGAGCGTGTTGAGCACGGTGCTGTGGCGCCGGATGTTGACGTGCAGCAGCTCCACCCGCCTCGGCGGCTCGTCGGTGGTGACGTGGAGCACGTAGTGGATGGCGGCCATCCTCGGCGGCGAGTCCTGGCGCTCGGCCGTCACCTCCACCGTCGCGTCCTCGTAGCGGAAGGGCAGCAGGTGCGAGAAGCGCTCGACGTTCTTCAGCACGCAGGCGGCGACCGCCGCGCTCAACAGGTCCGACGGCCCGGGGAGGATGTCGCTCTGGCCCGCCGAGGCATCGAAGTCGATGGAGCGCCGCCGCGCGGTCACCGAGCCGGCACCGCCCCGCGTGGAGCGGCCGATGGTCCGGTAGGCGCGGGCTGCTGTGACCGTCATCGAGACCTCGCTCCTCTACCGGGCCGAGCACTCGCGCGACCCCTGTTGCGCCGGTCCCCGGCGACACCTCGACCGTACGACCGGACGGCCTGACACCGGACCGGCCATAGGTCACGGGCCCGGGGGCCGTTCGTCCGGGTCACGTGTTTCGCCGGCGCCGGCGCCGGGCAGGAGGTTCGACGTGGCCAAGCCCGACGAGAAGGCTGTCGTGAAGGCCCTGCTGCGCCGCCACGGAACCACGTTCGCCGACGAGCTGGGCATCAACGTCAGCCGCAACACGCCGTCGCCGCTGTTCCGGCTGTTGTGCATGGCGCTGCTGCTCAGCGCCCGGATCCGGGGCAACATCGCCATGGACGCGGCCCGCGCGCTCGCCAAGGAGGGGCTGACCACCCCGCAGAAGATGGCCGACGCGTCGTGGGAGCGCCGCACGAGCATCCTGAACCGCAGCGGCTACGCCCGCTACGACGAGAGCACCTCCCGCATGCTCGGCGACACCGCGACCATGATCCTCGACCGCTACGGGGGCGACCTCCGGGCGCTGCGCGACGCCGCCGACCGCGACCCCTCCCGCGAGCGGAAGCTGCTCAAGGAGTTCAAGGGCATCGGCGATGCCGGTGCCGACATCTTCTTCCGCGAGGTGCAGGGCGCCTGGACCGAGGTGGCACCGTTCGTCGACCGCCGCGCCCTCTCCGGTGCCCGCAAGCTCGGGCTGGGTGACGACGCCGAGTCGGTCGCACGGCACGTGACGACGTCGGATCTGCCCAGGTTCGTCGCCGCGCTGGTGCGGGTCGACGTCGAGGGCGACCACGACGAGGTGCTGGCCGAGGCCGGATGAGCCCGACCTCGAGCGGGATGCGGCCGAGGCCAGATCCGGAGCGACCCGTAGGATCGGGGGATCGACGCCGATCGTGATCCCCGATCCGCCGCCGCCGCCGCCGTCGACCTGGCTGCGGTCGCGGCCGCGCTCGGCGACCGCCTGCGCCGGGCGGGCGTCCCTGTCTCGGTCGACCAGGCGGGCCGGTTCGCCCGGGCGATCACCCGGGCCGGGGTGGCGAGCATCGAGGACGCCTACTGGGTGGCGCGGGTCACGCTGGTGAGCGGGCGCGAGCACCTCGAGGCGTTCGACCGGGTGTTCACCGAGGTCTTCCGGGGCTTCGCCGACCCGGCGGAGACCCGGGGCGACCCCGGCGCGCCCGAGCTGCCACCGACCCTCCGCCATCCACCGGATCGTGGCCCGGGCGCCGATCCGCGTCCGGCCGGCGCCCCGCCGCCCAGCACGGGCCGCAGCGGATCCTCCACCGCCGGCGAGGACGGGGACGGCGAGGGGACCAAGCGCGAGGTGACGGTCGGGCTGGTCAGCGGTGAGGAGCGGTTGGCGACCACCGACTTCGCCGAGCTGGGCCCCGACGAGCTGCGCGACCTGTACGAGGCGATGCAACGGATCCGGCTGACGCTGCCCGAACGGCGGGCACGCCGCCACCGCCGGCACCGGCGGGGCGACCGGCTCGACCTGCGGGCGACCGTGCGCCGCAGCCGCCGCACCGGTGGCGACCCGGTGGAGCACGTGGCCCGGCGGGCGCGCCGGCGGCCCCGCAAGCTGGTGGTGCTGTGCGACATCTCGGGATCGATGGCGCCGTACTCGCGGGCGTCGATCCAGTTCCTGCACGCCGCCACCGGCGCATCGGGCGCCGAGGTGTTCACGTTCGGCACCCGGTTGACCAGGCTGACCCGGGCGCTGGCCGTGGCCGACCCCGATCTGGCGCTCGACCGGGCGGCCGCCACCGCACCCGACTGGAAGGGCGGGACCCGCATCGGCACGGCGCTCAAGGTGTTCGTCGACGACCACGGGCGCCGGGGGCTCGCCCGGGGCGCGACGGTGGTGATCGTGTCGGACGGCTGGGATCGCGACGACCCGGAGATCCTCGGCGAGCAGATGGCTCGGCTCTCGCGGCTGGCGCACCGCATCGTGTGGATCAACCCCCGGCGGGCGGCCCCCGGGTTCGCACCGCTCGCCGGCGGGATGGCCGCCGCGCTCCCCCACTGCGACGCCCTGGTGAGCGGCCACACGCTTCGCGCGCTCGGCGACGCGATGGCGTCGCTGGCAGGCAGCCGCTGAGCGACCTCGCGGCTGGCCGCCGCCAGGCGGACCGCCCTCTCACCGGGTCCTCCTCGAGGTTCGCCGCCGGCGCCGGCCGCCCGGGCCGGTGCACCGCGGGGCCCGTCAGGCGTCGCCGTCGGGCTCGTAGCGCACTCGCACGTCGGCCACCTCCCGCGC
>JBKHJZ010000004.1:0-49416 GCA_046537875.1 Acidimicrobiia bacterium
CGGCGGGGCCGAGGAGCAGGTCGAGGGCGCGGCGCGCCGGCACCGCCTCGTGCCGCCCGAGCGCGGCGCCGCCGGGGGTGGTGCGGTGACCGGCGGCGGCGATGGCCCGCCAGGGATCGGGGTGGGTGAACGGGGCGTCGGTGCTGGCTGCGACCGGGATCCCCGCCGCGAGGAGGCTGGCGCACGGGTAGAGGTGCGGCAGGTCGCCGGCGTCGACCTCGCGCCGGTACTCGTCCCCGCGCTCGGCCACGAACCCGGGTTGCGTGACAACCGTGATGCCGTGGCGGGCGATGGCCGCGCGCAGCTCCGGCGGGATCACCGCCCCGTGCTCGATGCGATCGCCGGCGCGGGATCCCACCTCGTCCCAGGCGGCCAGGGCGAGCACGAGTGCCACCCGCGTGACGCAGTGGACCGCCACGCTGCGCCCGTGGCCGTGTGCGGCCCGGAGGTGGTGGCAGAGCCGGTCCAGCGGCGGCAGCTCGGCGTCGTCGAGGACGATCTTCACCGGTCCCGCCGCGAGCCCGGCCGGCGGGTCGACGCCGGCGAGCTCAGGGCCGCCGGTCACCACGACGCGTTGGGGGAGCGCCCCCGACGCCACGGCGGTCGCGAGCGGTTCGAGCTCCGCGGGGTCGGCGTAGGGGGTGGTGTCGGTGACACTGGTGACCCCGTAGCCGGCCAGGCGGGCGCCCAGCCCGGCCAGGTCGGGCGGGTCGTCGGCGGGGAGCAGCTCCCGCAACCAGCGGTCGGCCCGGTGGAGGCGGCCGGTGGGCCGGCCGGCGGCGTCGCGCTCGATGCCCGGCCGGTCGACGCGGTCGAGGCCGAGCGCGACGATCGCCGCGCTGTTCAGCATCCAGCGGGCGCCGCTGCGGTGTTGGACCCGCAGGGGGCGGTGCGGGACGAGCGCGTCGAGGGCGTGCCGGTCGAGGTCGCCGGCCACCGACTCGTGGTAGCCGACCGCCCGGATCCATGCCCCGGCCGCGCGCTCGGGATCGGTGTCGGCGGCGCGCAGCGCCCGGGCGAGCCCCGGCGCGTCGCGCACGACCGGTGGCCCGACCATGGTCGACCGTGCGGCGGCGGCGGTGGCCATCAGGTGGATGTGATGGTCGTGCAGCCCCGGGATCAACGCACCGCCCCGCCCGGCGATCACCGATGCCCCGGGCGAGGGGCGGAGGCCGGCCCCGATCTGGGTGATCACGCCGCTCGCGACCCGGACGTCGGTGACGCGGCCGTCGAGGGCGGCGCGGCGGATCAGCAGCTCGGTCAGGACCGGCGCTCCAGGTCGGCCAGCACGGAACCGGTGTGCTCACCCAGGCGGGGAGCACGCTCCTGCGCCGGACGCGCCCGGGGCGGGACGGCGCCGGGAGGCGGGTCCGTGCCGGGGATGGTGAGCGTCGGCCCGGCCAGGTGCGCCGCCGCCTCGGCCATCGCCACGTCGAGGAACCAGCGCCCGCCGGCCGCCAGCGCCTCGAGCACCGCCGCGGCCGCGACCAGGCCCGCGACGGGATCCGCGACCGCATCGGCGCAGAAGCACGGCCCCCGAGCATCCCAGCAGGCCAGGCCCCCGGCGACGGCGGCATCGTCGCCGAACGCCACCCGGTCGGCTCCCGGACCGGTACGGCCGTACCCCGTGATCGACACCCAGACGCGCGGCCCGCCCCGGCCGAGGAGCGACTCGGGGTCGATGCCGAGCTGCGCCAATGCCCGGGGCCGTGACGCCTCGATCACCACGTCCGCGCGCGCCAGCAGCTCGTGCAGGCGACGGGCACCCTCGCGTGACCGGAGGTCGAGCGCCACCGCCCGCTTGCCCGCGTTGAGCACGTCGAAGAACCGGGCGGGGCCATGGCGTGCGCCGTCGGGACGGCTGGTGGACTCCACCTTGACCACGTCTGCGCCGGCCTCCGCCAGCAGGCCCCCGCACAGGGGCCCGGCCCACAGGGCGCTCAGGTCGACCACGAGCAGGCCCGCCGTGCTCGACGTGGCGGGCGCGGGCGATGCGGCTGACGCGACGGACCGAGCACGCACCGGGAGCGGCGCGAGGGGCGGTGCCGCCCGGGTCGGCGACCGAGCCGTTCCCGGCAGGTCGGCGACGGGCAGGCCGAGCAGGCGCGCGCGCTCGGTCAGCTCGTCCGCCGGCCTCCCTGCCACCGCTGCGGTCACGGTGGGCCAGTAGTCGACGCGCCCGGGCTCGTCGACCTGCAGCCAGGCGGGGATCAGCTCGACGTCGTCCGGACGGGCGAGCGTCACGGCGACCCAGCCGTCGCTGGTGGGCAGGAGGCGGGTGGCGCCGCCACAGCTGGTGCTGCCGCCCCGGCACAGCCCGGCCAGCGCAGCGCGCTCGCCCAGCAGGGCGAGCGGGTCCAGGGTGGTCGGTGTGCCCAGCGCCGCCGTCCGGCGGGTGACCACGTCGCCGATGGCACCGAGCTTGTCGACCAGCCCCGCGGGGGGTCCGAGCGGCATCGAGTCCGGCCGGCCGGTCAGCCACATGGCGCCGCTCGCCGCCCAGGCAGCCAGCTCCCCGGCGGTGTCGGCATCGGTGGCGGCCTGGCGGCGCTCGCACGGGGAAGTCACCGCGGCAATGATCGCGCTGCCATGCCGACCCAGGAACTTCCGCTCGACGCGCTGGTGGCCGCGGTCCGGGGCACGGCCGGTGCGTCGCCGTGGGCGGCGTGGGCCGAGCCCGGTCTGATCGTCGTCGATCTCGATGCCGCCCCGCCCCGGGCCCCGATCCCTGTCGCACACGGCGGGGTCCGCGCGGTGATCGCGGGCCGCACCGATCGCCGACCACCGGAGGCCCACCCCGCGGCGGCGGTGTGCGACGTCGTCCTGGCGAGGGGCGACCCCGCGTTGGAGGCCATCGCCTCGACCGTGGCCTCGTACCCGCTCGCCTCGTGCGCGCTCGCCGTACTGCTCCGGGGGTCCGGCGATCGCTCCCTCGATGCCGGGCTGACCGCCGAGTCCGCGGTCTACTCGGCGCTCCAGGCCGGGCCCGAGTTCGCCGCCTGGCGGGCGGAGAACCCCCGCCGCGAGCGGCCACCCGGCGGGGAGCCGGTGGCGCTGTCGCGCGAGGGACACGTGCTGCACATCACCCTGTGCCGCCCCGAGGTGCGCAACGCCCTCGACACCCGCATGCGTGACGGGCTGGTGGAGGCGTTCGGCCTGGCGGCCATCGACGACTCCATCGCCGAGGTCCACCTGCGCGGCGAGGGGCCCGACT
The DNA here is from genome assembly GCA_046537875.1 of Acidimicrobiia bacterium. Classification (GTDB taxonomy): domain Bacteria; phylum Actinomycetota; class Acidimicrobiia; order Acidimicrobiales; family VFJN01; genus JBKHJZ01. The sequence goes on from JBKHJZ010000004.1 coordinate 3,215, forward strand.
TCTGCGCCGGCGGCGACCTGGACGAGTTCGGTTCGTTCCCCGACCCGGCCACCGCCCACCTGGTCCGGCTCCAGCAGAGCGCCGGCCGGGCCATCGCCGCCGTACGAGACCGGACGACCGCCCACCTCCACGGCGCCTGCATGGGGTCGGGCATCGAGCTGCCGGCCTTCGCCGGCACCGTGATCGCCGAGCCGTCCACCACCATCGGCCTGCCCGAGCTGTCGCTCGGCCTCGTCCCCGGCGCCGGGGGCACGGTGAGCATCCCGCGCCGTGTCGGCCGCCACCGGACCGCGCGCCTGGCGCTCACGGGCGAGCGCCTCGATGCCCAAACGGCGCTCGCCTGGGGCCTGGTCGATGCGGTCCAGGACATCGGCGGTCGGTGAACCGCCCGACCGCATCCTCGTGACCCGGAGCCGTAAGGTGGTCGCCTGGTGGAGTCCATCGAGGTGACCGCCCGATGAACGAGGTTTGGCGCGCTCTCGGCCGAGCCCTCAGCCGGAGGACGGCGGTCGTCCTGGGTGCGGTGCTGGTGATCACCGCGCTGTTCGCTCTGGGGCTCCCCGCGCTGGAGTTCGCCACGGGGCAGGACAGCTACCTCGCCCCCGACGATCCGGCCGCCATCGACAACGAGCGCTACCAGGACCTCTTCGGCGGCGAGGCCATGGTCGTCCTGCTCACCATGGACGAGGGCGAGACGCTCCCCGACCTGTTCACCGAGGAGAACCTCCGGCGGTTCGAGGAGCTCGAGGAGCAGTTGCGGGCGTCGGACGCCAGTCATGCGGTCGTCAGCCCGCGGACGCCGCTGCTGTGGGCGGAGCGCCTCGCACTGAGCGGTGTCGGTGTCGAGATCCTCGAGCGTGCCGCCGCCCGCGAGACCGATCCCGATGCCGTGGAGGCCCGCGCCGAGGAGAACCAGATCACGTCGCTGCGCCTCGCCCAGGCGGGCGAGCCGTCGCTGTCGAACCCCGACTGGGTCGAGTTCCTGCTCTACGCGAACGACGGGTTCGAGGTGAGCGCAGACGGAGAGCTCGTCGCCCCACCCGACGATGACCGGGTCATACGGGGCGCCCTGCGCAGCACGTTCCCCGATCCGCGTCACGCCCTGTTCGTGACGTTCCTGCAGGGCAACGCCTCTCTCGAGGAGCTGGGCGCGGGTGAGGATCTGGTCGCCGATGCGTTGGCCGACATCACGTTCGACAACGCCGACTTCATCCTCACCGGAACGCCCACCTTCCTGACCGACATCAACGACTACCTCCAGGGCGGCATGTTGACCCTCGGCGTCCTCGCGGTCGCGGTCATGCTCGTGGTGCTCGCCCTGACCTTCCGGGTGCGCTGGCGCTTCCTGCCGTTGGCGGTGGTGCTGGCCGGCATCGTCTGGGCGTTCGGCCTGTTCGGCTTCGTCGGGTTCGATCTGTCGCTGGTCACCATCTCGGGGCTGCCGATCCTCATCGGCATCGGCATCGACTTCGCCATCCAGATCCACAACCGGGCCGAGGAGGAGTCGGTGCTCGACCGTGAGCCGTTCCCCCTCGCTGAGACGGTCGCGCGGCTCGCGTCGCCGCTCGCCATCGCCACGGTGGCCTCGGTGATCGCGTTCCTCAGCATGCGGTTCTCCCTGGTGCCGATGATCCAGGACTTCGGGCTGCTGCTGTCGATCGGCATCGTCGCGATGCTCGTCGTCGGCATCGTGGTGCCGACCGCGATGCTCGGCGCCAGGGAGCGCCGCCGGCGCACCACCGAGGTGCGGCCCTCGCGGCTCGACCGGGTGGTGATCTGGCTCGGCTCGGCACCACCGGCCGTGGTGCTGCCGTTGGTGGTGCTGGCGTTGGTCCTGCCGGTCATCGGGCTCGCGCTCGAGCAGGACGCCGAGATCGAGAGCGACCCGATCAACTGGGCCGACCAGGACAGCGGGTCGGTGGTGAACGCCCGGAGCCTCGAGGACGAGACCGGCTACGCCACCACGCTCGGGATCTTCATCGAGACGTCCGGCGTGGCGGAAGGCGGCATCTTCACCGATCAGATGGGTGCGTTCGCATACGGCTTCGTGCGGGCGGCGCAGGAGGAGCATCCGAGGCTGGCGGCCTCGTCGAGCCTCTTCACCACGGTGGGCAATCTGATCGCCGTGCCGGGGGCCACCCCGTTGCCGCCCACGGGAGAGGACCTGCTCGCCGCCTACGAGGTGGCGCCCTCCGACATCCAGGAGGTGCTCGTCGGCGACGACGGCAACGCCGGGCAGGTGACGTTCTGGGTGGGCCCCTCCTCGTTGGAGGCGCGAGCCGACCTGGTCGACGAGCTCGAGGCAGCCATCGCCCGGCCGGGCGACGGGCAGGCCCCGCTGCCCGAGAACGCGTCGGCGACCCCGTCGGGCCTCGCTCGGGTGGGAGTCGGCCTGTTCGAGAACCTCACCGCCAACCGCCTCCTGCTCACGGTCGTGGCGCTGCTGGGGGTGGCGGCGTGGATCGTGCTGCGCTTCCTCTCGATCGGGCGGGCCTTTCTGACGATGATCCCGATCCTGATCGCGGTCGGCGCGGCATCGACGGGGGTCTCGCTCCTCGGCATCACGCTCAGCCCCCTGACCACTGTGAGCGGCCCGCTCGTCATCGCGATCTGCGCCGAGTTCTCCGTCCTGATCCTCGGACGGTTCCTCGAGGAGCGCCAGCGCGGGCTCGACCCGTCGGAGGCGACGCACGTGGCGTCGCGGCGGACCGGTCGGGCCTTCGTGGCCTCGGCACTCACGACGGTGGGCGGCTTCGGCGTGCTCCTCTTCGCTGCGCTGCCGCTGCTGCGCGACTTCGGGGCGGTGGTGACGATCAACGTGACCGTGGCCCTGCTCGCGGCACTCGTCGTCGTTCCTCCGGCGGCGGTGTGGGCCGATCGCCGGGGCTTGCTCGAGACCAGCACCACGGCGGTCCCTCAGGTTCGCCGCGTGGCGGCTGTGGTGGTCGGTCTGCTGCTGCTCGCTGCGGCTGTCACGTTGAGCCTGGTCGTCGCCGACGACGAGGCCGAGGCCGGTCCCGGGGCGTCGTCGGGTGCCGTACCCGCCGCCACGCCGGGACGGTCGGCGGCCGAGCAGCCCGGCGGCTGAGCCGCGGGCGTCCCGCCGGCGATGACGACGGTGGAGCCGGCTGTGGCCTGCCGCCACGCCTCTTGACCTGTCGGTCCGTGACCGCCATCCTGATGGTCAAAACCCGACCGAAGTGATCGGGAATTCAGCAGCGATCGCGGTGGCGGGTCACGGCCCCGCCCCCCAGCGGGTACGCCTCCCGGCCGTCCGCCCTCGCCGGACGAGGACCCGAAGGAGGACACCATGGCCGAACACCCCCGGCAGGATGTGCTCGTCAGCACCGACTGGCTCGCGGAGCATCTCGACGACCCCACGGTGCGGATCGTCGAGGTCGACGAGGACACCAGCGCCTACGAGAAGGACCACATCCGCAACGCCGTGGCCTGGAACTGGTTCGAGGACCTCCACACCAGGCCCCAGCGCGACTACGTCGACCAGGCGGGGGTGGCGCGCCTGTTGCAGCACGCGGGGGTCGGACCGAACACGACGGTCGTCCTGTACGGCGGCAACAACAACTGGTTCGCGTCCTACGCGTACTGGCTGCTGCGCTACCGGGGGTTCGACGACGTCAAGCTGCTCGACGGGGGCCGCAAGGCCTGGGAGGCCGAGCAGCGGGAGCTGGTGAGCGAGGTCCCCACCTTCGAACCCACGGACATAGAGGTCGCCGGTCCCGACCGCGACGAGATGCGTGCCCTCCGCGACCACGTGCTCGCCAACCTCGACAGGGTCTCGTTCGTCGACGTCCGCTCGCCCGAGGAGTACCGGGGCGAGCTGCTCGCGCCGCCCCACGTTCCCCAGGAGCAGGCCCAGGTGCCGGGCCACATCCCCGGCGCAGCCAACATCCCCTGGAGCAAGGCCGCCAACGACGACGGCACGTTCCGCTCGACCGAGGAGCTCCAGAACCTCTACGGGGGGCAGGGCATCGGCCCCGATCGGGAGGTCATCGCCTACTGCCGGATCGGGGAGCGCTCGGCCCACACGTGGTTCGTGCTCCACGAACTGCTCGGCTATCCCGATGTGCGCAACTACGACGGATCCTGGACCGAGTACGGCTCGTTGGTGGGGGCACCCGTCGAGCGGTAGCGGCGGTCGTGGCCGCGGCGACCGTGCCGGGGCTGCACGTCGGCGGGCAGCCCGCATGCCGTCCCTGACGCACGCACGTGCGACGCCCGCCGCCGGCAGGTCAGGGGTTCAGCCGCAGGCCTAGGCTGTCGAGCTGGCCGGCGACCTCGTCCGGGCGGCAGCCGAGGATGCAGGCGATGGCGGTCAGGTCCCCGCGCCGGACGGTGAGCATGCGGCCGTTGTAGTCGCCCCGCTGCAGCTCGATCGTGCGGACGTAGCGGGAGAGCAGCTCCACCTCGTCTCGGGCCAGCCGTGCCAGGGCCGCCAGGTCGATCGTCACCGGCGGTTCGGCGTGCTGCCGGACACCGGTGACCGTCGGCAGGTCCCCGGCTCCTGCCTCGTCGCCGTCCGGCGCGTCGCCCGCCTGCTCCTCCTCGCTCGGCACCAGCTCGCCGACCGGTACGCGGTAGACGCGGGCCAGGCGCTGCAGTCGGGGCACCGAGATCGTGCGCTCACCCCGCTCGTAGGCGCCGAGCACCGATGCCTTGAACTCCTGGCCGGAGGCCGTCTCGACCTCCTGCAGTGACAAACGCTGCTGGCGGCGCAGCCGGCGCAGCCGGGCGCCGAGCCTGGCAGCGTCGTTGCGATCTGCTTCGGCGTCGTTATCGCCGTCCATGATGGTCCTCCAGGCCCCCTTGCCTGTCGGCTCGTCCAGAGCGGTACGTCGATCCCCAGCGTTGCCCCCAGCGGGCGAGCCACCCCGGACCACCGGCGACCGGCGGTGCGTCACGACCTGGCACGCCCGGACACGCTCCCAGCCGCCCTCCACGCTACGGCGTTACGATCGGTGCCGGAAGGCATTGCCGAGCGTAATCTTCCAGCCGGCCGCCGGCCGGAGGGCGCCGTGCAGTCCGCCGCACGACGGCCGCCACGCGCTCAGCGTCGCCGGCGCCGGCCCCCGGCACGGTTCCCCTCCCGGTGCAGGGCCGGCACTGCGTCGATCTTGTCCCGGTCGAGGTGGTCCCACAGGATCCCCGGGGGCCGGTGGGCGCCGGGGCACGAGATGACCTCGTCCGGCGTGACCACCAGATCGACCCGGAAGTCGTGGTCGGTCTCGGGGAGATCGTCGTCCACCACCTGGAGGGGATGCACGGTCGTGACGATCGTGGTCTCCTCGTCGATCCAGCCGGCCTCGGTGCCGAGCGCCAGCTCGAGGTCGCTGAAGCCGCCCCCCTTGCCGATGCGGGCGCCTCCCCGGTTCACGCAGACCGACCCGCACACCACCAGGTCCAGGCGTGGTACCGCCTCGACCGCCAGCGGTCGACCGTGCTCGCCGGCGCCGCCGATCGAGGCCGCGCGGCGGGGCGCGACCTCGAGGAGGTCAGGGTCGAGAAGGAGGAACGGCTCGGGTGTCCGGAGCCGGGGGACCGCCATCACCACCAGCTTGCCGTCGGTGAGGGCCGCCGCCCGCACCGGCAGTTGGGGGAGATCGGGGTTCGCCTTCAGGGCCGCCGCACGTTCCCAGGCACCGGTTCCGGCCAGGCGGGCGGCGGCCCGCTCGGCCCCCGTGAAGTTGGGGATGCGTCCCCGGGCGCCCGGGAAGCGGGCAACCCGCGCCTCGGTCATCGCCGCCCACACGCGCTCGCGCCAGGCCTGCTTGTCACCGGCGGCGTCGCCGCTGCTTCCCGGCGGCACGCTCACAGTCTGGCCCCGCTGTTCGAACCGTCGATCCTCGCGGCCCTGGCGGTCTCCGCGGTGGCCTGGCGGCGTTCGCCGATCGAGCTCGCACGGCAGTTCGCTCACGTCAGCCGGGAGCTCGACGCAGCCTGACCTGGACAGCGGCGCGCGACGCCCCCGTTCCGCACGGTGCCGGGGCACCGGGGCACCATGGTCGCGGGATCGGTCCGGATCGCACTCGCTACGATCCGCATCGACTTCCCTGCCCTCGCCGCGCTGCCGCCGAGGCCCGTGGTCGGAAGGTTGCCGATATGCGATGAGCGACGACGAGGTGCTGACCGACACGCCGGCGGACGGGTCGCCGGTCGAGGCGCCGGACGGGGAGCGTGCCGGTGACGACCCCGAGGCGCCGCCGCCCCAGCCGCGGCGGGGACGGGCCCGCCGCGTCCTCCTCAAGCTCGGGGTCGCCCTGCTGTCGGTGGTGCTGACCCTCGGCGCTGTCGAGATCGTGTTCCGCCTCCTCGGCTACCAGCCCGTCTACGACGTGTACTCGAGCCCCGACGAGTTCTTCCGTCACGATCCGGCGATCGGCTGGTCGCTCACCCCGGGCGCCGAGGGGGTCTTCGTCGGCCCCCGGCCGTTCCCCATCGAGTACCGCACCCGCGTCCGCATCAACTCGCTCGGGCTGCGGGGTCCGGAGCTCGCGCCGGTGCCGCCCCGGGGGCTGCGGGTGCTGGTGCTCGGGGACTCCTGGGTGGCCGGGTTCGAGGTGGACGAGGACCGCACCTACACCTCCCGGCTGGAACGGGAGCTGACCGATCGGCTCGGCGTGCCGGTCCAGGTGGTGAACGCCGGGGTCCGCGGCTACGGAACCGACCAGTCGCTGTTGCTGTACCGGGAGCGCCTGCGCGACCTCGACCCCGACCTCGTCATCCACCACACCACCGGCAACGACCCCGACGACAACACGCTGCTGCACCGCATGCGTCGGGTGTTCTCGAAGCCGGCCTTCGCGCTCGGGGCGGACGACCGCGTGCGGCTGGTGGGGCGCCCGGTCGACCGCTACCCGCGGTGCTCCGAGTACCGCCTGGTCGACGGTGAGGTCCGCCGCATGGACGGGCGCCGCGCCCGCAGCCTCTGCTGGGTGCAGACCCGCCTCTCCGACCACTCCGCGCTGTTCAGCTTCATCACCGAGCGCCTCCAGCAGAACCCGGAGCTGGTCGAGAAGCTCTACGACCTCGGCACGCCGACGGAGACCGGGGAGGCCATCGGCGCCGACGGCCACGCCGAGATGGCCGCTGCAGCCGCGGCGCGGGACCATCCCCACCGGCTGACCTCGGTGCTCGTGCGACGGATGGCCGAGGACGTGCGCGCCGACGGCGCGGGCTTCGTGCTCATCGGGCAGGATGGCGATCTCGGCGCGCTCGACCTGGCGGCATTCGACCGGGATCTGATCCAGGTCGTGCGCATCGACGAGGCCCTGAAGGAGCCGGGCGACGTGCTCATCCCCAACGACGGCCATCCCAACGAGCTCGGGCACGAGCGCATCGCCGCGCTGCTGGCCGATGCCTTCGCGCCCCGCCTGGAGGAGCAGCTGCGATGACCGCCATCCTCGGCCTGTCGGCCTACTACCACGACGCCGCCGCCGCCCTGGTGATCGACGGCCAGATCGTCGCGGCGGCCCAGGAGGAGCGGTTCACCCGCCGCAAGCACGATCCGGCGTTCCCGCACCATGCGATCGAGGCGTGCCTGCGCCAGGCGGGGCTGGAGCACGAGGACCTCGACTACGTCGGCTTCTACGACAAGCCGTTCCTCACGTTCGACCGGCTGCTCGACACGTACGTCGCCTACGCGCCCGTCGGGCTGCGCTCGTTCCTGCGGGCGATGCCGCTGTGGCTCAACGAGAAGCTCCACACGGGCCGCACGATCCGGCGCGAGCTCGACGGGCGCTACCGGAAGCGACTGGTGTTCACTGAGCACCACGAGTCCCACGCCGCGAGCGCCTTCTTCCCGTCGCCGTTCGATCGGGCGGCGATCCTCACGCTCGACGGCGTGGGTGAGTGGGCCACCGCCACGTACGGGATCGGGCAGGGCAACACGATCGACCTCCGGGCCGAGCTGCGCTTCCCCCACTCGCTCGGGCTGCTCTACTCGGCCTTCACGTACTACTGCGGCTTCCGGGTCAACTCGGGCGAGTACAAGCTCATGGGGCTTGCACCGTACGGCGAGCCCGCCTACGCCGACCTGATCCGCGAGCGGCTGCTCGATCTGCGGGACGACGGCTCGTTCCGGCTCGACCTCCGCTACTTCAACTACTGCCAGGGACTGACGATGACGTCCCGCCGGTTCGACGCCCTCTTCGGCGGGCCGCCGAGGCGGCCGGAGGGCCCGATCACGCAGCGGGAGATGGACCTGGCGGCGTCGATCCAACAGGTGACCGAAGAGGTCGTGGTGCGGGCGGCGCGCCACCTGCACCAGGACACCGGCCTCACCGACCTGTGCATGGCGGGCGGCGTGGCGCTCAACTGCGTGGCCAACGGCCGCATCCTGCGGGACACCCCGTTCGAGCGCATCTGGGTCCAGCCGGCCGCGGGCGACGCCGGCGGTTCGCTCGGCGTGGCCCTCTTCATCTGGCACCAGCTGCTGGGGAACCCCCGCACCGCGGCGCCGGGCGACGGCCAGCGCGGGTCGCTGCTGGGCCCGAACTTCGCCGATCACGAGGTCCGCGCCGCGCTCGAGCGGGCGGGCGCCACCTACGAGATGGTCGAGGACGACGACGAGCTGTGCGATCTCGTGGCCGGCCTGCTGGCGCAGGGGAAGGTGGTCGGCTGGTTCCAGGGGCGCATGGAGTTCGGCCCCCGCGCGCTCGGCGCCCGCAGCATCCTCGGCGATCCGCGCGACCCCGCGATGCAGTCGCTGATGAACCGCAAGATCAAGTTCCGCGAGTCGTTCCGGCCGTTCGCGCCGGCGGTGCTGGCCGACGACGCGCACGACTGGTTCGCCCTTCCGGCGGGGCACGACAGCCCGTACATGCTGCTCGTCGCCCCGGTGGCCGCCGCCCACCGTCGTCCGGAGGCGGTGGCCGACGGCGCGACGGGCCTGGAGAAGCTGAAGGTGCAGCGGTCGGACATCCCCGCCGTGACCCACGTCGACCACTCCGCCCGGCTGCAGACCGTCGACCGGGAGCGCCACGGCAGGTTCCACACCCTGCTCGAGCGGTTCAAGCTGCGGACCGGTTGCCCGGTGCTGATCAACACGTCGTTCAACGTGCGGGGCGAGCCGATCGTCTGCACCCCCGACGACGCCTACCGCTGCTTCATGGCCACGAACATCGACGTGCTGGTGATCGAGCACGCGGTGCTCCAGAAGCAGCACCAGGCGAGAGCCCTTGCCGAAGCCGACGCCGACGACTACCGCCGGCAGTTCGCGCTGGACTGACCGATGACGCGCATCGACACCGACCCCGGGCGCCGCGAGCTGCTCGTCTTCGGCGCGCTGCTGCCACTGGCGGTGGTCTTGGCCGGGTTCCTCATCGGACGGCACACGGGCGCCGGTGTCCGCGTGTCCATCTGGGTCGTCGGCGGTGCGATCGCGCTGATCTACGCGACGATCCCGGCGGTGCGGCGACCGGTGTACGTCGGGATCGCGCGGCTCACCCAGCCGATCGGGTGGGCCGTCTCGCACCTCGTGCTGATCCTCGTGTTCGCGCTGGTCGTCACGCCCGTGGCCGTGCTGCTGCGCCTGCTCGGGCGCGATCCTCTGGCCCGGAGCGCCGACGCCCGCCTCCCCACCTACTGGGTCACCCGGACGACCGGGCGCGACGCCCGGCGCTACTTCCAACAGTTCTAGGAGCCACCATGACGCGATCCCACGGCACGCCCGGGAACGAGACCGACGCCCGCGCGTTCGAGGCGGCCGCCGAGCAGCGGTCGACGACCTTCCTCGGCGAGTTCTGGCGCTTCCTCCGCCAGAACCGCAAGTGGTGGCTCACACCGATCATCGTCACGCTCCTGCTGGTGGCGGTGCTGGTGGTGGTGGCCGGATCGGGCGCGGGCCCGCTCGTCTACACGCTCTTCTGACCCCGGCTGCCGGTCCGCACCGCCCCGGTACCCTGGCGGGGATGCATCCGAAGGAGCCGGTCGTGACGCTCGACGCGGCGGACGATCCGACCGACTTCGCCGATCTGGGGCTGTGCCCCGAGCTGCTCCAGGCCCTCGCCGACCTCGGCTACGAGGAGCCGACTCCCATCCAGCGCGAGGCGATCCCGGCGCTCCTGCAGGGTCGCGACCTGCGGGGGCAGGCCGCGACGGGCACGGGGAAGACCGCCGCCTTCGCGCTGCCACTGCTCCAGCGGATCGCCCGGGAGGTCGCCGAGCGCGACGCCAGGAGCGGGGAGGCGGTCGCCGTGGTGCTGGTGCCGACCCGCGAGCTGGCCGTCCAGGTGTCCGAGGCGATGCACCGCTACGGGGCCCACGTCGGTGCCCGCGTCCTCCCGATCTACGGGGGGCAGCCGATCGGCCGGCAGCTGTCCGCGCTCCGGCGCGGGGTCGACGTGGTGGTCGCGACGCCGGGGCGTGCGCTCGACCACATCGCCCGGGGGACCCTCGAGCTGGGCCGGGTGCGGGTGGTCGTGCTCGACGAGGCGGACGAGATGCTCGACATGGGGTTCGCCGAGGACATCGAGGCGATCCTCGACGGCACGCCCGGCGACCGGCAGACCGTGCTCTTCTCGGCCACCATGCCGCCGCGCATCGATCGGATGGCACGCCGGCACCTGCGCGACCCGGCCCGCATCGAGCTCGGCCGCGAGGCGGTGGCTCCGGGCGAGGTCGCGCTGGTCAGGCAGACGGCGTACGTCGTCCCCCGGGCCCACAAGCCCGCCGCCCTGGGGCGTGTCCTCGACGTCGAGGCGCCGGCGGCCGCGGTGGTGTTCTGTCGCACCCGTGCCGAGGTCGAGCAGCTCACGGAGACCCTGAACGGGCGCGGCTACCGGGCCGAGGCCCTGCACGGGGGGATGGACCAGGGCCAGCGCGACCGGGTGATGGGACGGCTCCGCAGCGGTGCGACCGAGCTCCTGGTGGCGACCGACGTGGCCGCCCGTGGCCTCGACATCGAGCAGCTCACGCATGTCGTCAACTACGACGTGCCCTCCGCGCCCGACGCGTACGTGCACCGCATCGGCCGGGTCGGGCGTGCCGGCCGGGAGGGGGTGGCCGTCACCCTGGCGGAGCCGCGGGAGCACAGGCTGATCAAGGCGATCGAGCGGGTGACCGGGCAGCGGATCTCGGTCGAGACGCTGCCGACGATCGCCGACATGCGGGCCCGGCGGCTGGAGCTGACACGGGCCGCCCTGCAGGAGAGCCTGCTCGAGGACGATCTCGAGCGCTTCCGGGTGGTGGTGGAGCCGCTGGCCGACGAGTTCGACGTCATGGACGTCGCGCTGGCCGCGGTCAAGCTGGCGCACGAGGCCGGGGGTGCCGCGGGCGAGGAGGAGATCCCGGAGGTGGCCCCGCCGCTGGCCGAGCGGCGCGGTCGCCGGAAGCCTCCGGGCCGGGAGCGGCGACGCGGCCGCGCCCCCACTCCCGGGATGTCGCGCCTGTTCGTCGGGGCCGGGCGCACCGCCGGTGTCCGGCCCCAGGACCTGGTCGGGGCGATCGCGGGCGAGTCCCGGCTCAGCGGCCGGGACATCGGCGCGATCGAGATCGCCGATCGGTTCGCGCTCGTGGAGGTCCCCGAACCCGCGGTGGACGAGGTGATCGCCGCCCTGCGGGGGACCACCATCAAGGGCAGGAGGCCGACCATCCGCCGCGAGCGAGCGGCACGCTGAGGCGCATGGCCAGGCCCGGGCGCAGCGGGTCGTCCCGCAGCCCGGTGACCGCTCGGCGAAAGGCCGGGACCGGTGGCCGTGGCCGCCGTGGGATCAGTCGGGCTCGTCCGGTGCGCCGGTGTCGACGGCGCCGGCACGCTCGTCGCGTGCCGCCCACTCCAGCAGCTCGTCGATCCTGAACACCGCCCGGTCGATGTCCGCGTGGAGATCGCCGATGGCGGCGACGCGCCCGGGCACGCTCGCGATGGTGCAGTCGAAGGGCTCCACGTCGTCGATCTCGTCCCAGGCGACCGGCGTCGACACGGTCGCCTCGGGCACCCCTCGCACCGAGTAGGCCGCTGCCATGGTGTGGTCCCGGGCGTTCTGGTTGTAGTCCACGAACAGGGCCGTGGGGTCGCGGTCCTTGCGCCACCACGTGGTCGTCACCGCATCCGGCACGCGACGTTCCACCTCGCGGGCGAACGCCAGCGCGGCGCGCCGCACGTCGGCGAACCCGAACGAGGGCCTGATCCGGACGTAGACGTGGAGACCCTTGCCGCCCGAGGTCTTGGGCCAGCCGACCGCCCCGAGCTCGTCGAGCACCTCGTGCACCACGTGGGCGACCCGGCGGACCGTGGAGAGCGGGCAATCGGGCATGGGGTCGAGGTCGATCCGCCACTCGTCGGGCTTCTCCACGTGGCCGCGCCGCGAGTTCCAGGGGTGGAACTCGACCGTGGACATCTGCACCGCCCAGATCACCTGGGCGAGCTCGGTCACGCACAGCTCGTCGGCGTGCTGCCCGTAGCGGGGGAAGTGGACCCGCACGGTCTCCAGCCACGGCGGGGCCCCGGCCGGCACCCGCTTCTGGTGGACCTTGTCGCCGCTGACCCCGGTGGGGAAGCGGTGCAGCATGCAGGGCCGCTCCCGCAGGGCGTTGACGATGCCCGGACCGACCGCGATGTAGTACCGGACCAGGTCGAACTTGGTCGCCCCGGTTGCCGGGAAGTACACCCGGTCGGGGTTGGTGACCCGCACCGTGCGGCCCTCCACCTGCACCTCGGTCGCCGGGGCCTTCGCCACGGGACCAGACCGTACCGGTCACCCGGGGAGGCGCCGTCACCCGCAGAGGCGCTCCCGGCGCACCACCGGCGGGATCGCCGGGGGGTCAGACGTCGATGTCGCGCTCGCGGATGACGAGCAAGCTGTAGGCGATGCCGCAGGCGCCGACCGCCCCCATGATCAGCGGCGGCTGGAACGCGATGGGGTCGAGGGGGTACCGGGCCACGTGCTCGAACGGTGACAGGCGGTGGGCCCAGGAGGGCAGGTCCATCGCCGGGCCGAAGACCCCCACGATCAGGCCGTAGCCGAGCACCAGCCACGAGGCGGAGAGCGCCCGGGGAGCCAGTGCGAACAGGAGCGCGGCGAGGGCCAGCAACAGAAGCAGGGGGGCCGCGAACGCCAGGTGGGCCGCGGGCAGCTCACCCAGGTGGGCGGCCTCGCCGGTGACGGCCATCGCGCCGAGCCCGGTGGCGAGGCCGGTCGCGGTGAGCATCACGACGATGCCGAGGGCGGTTGCCGCGAGATGGGCTCCGAGCCATGCGGTCCGGCTGACCGGGGTGGCGAGCACGGGCTCCGCGCGACCCGACGTCTCCTCGGTGCGGAGGCTCTGGACGGCGAGGATCGCGAAGATGCCGATGATCAGGGCCATGAAGAGGGCCATCAGGCTCAGGTAGCCCGCGACGATGTCGGCCTCGCCGCCCGTCACGTCCACCAGGACGTCGGGCAGGTCTTCGGACGAGGTCAGCATCGCGTCGGCGAACGCGCCGAACAGCAGCCCGGCGACCGCGAGCGAGGCCGTCCAGCCGACGATGCTGGCCCGCTGCAGGCGCAGCGCAAACGCGAAGGGCGACCCGAGCCAGGGCGCCGCCCCGGCGGGCCCCGCCCGGACCGAGAGCATGCCGGCACCGAGGTCGCGGCGGCTGGAGAGCCGGTAGCCGACGGCTGCGACGGCCACGGCGAAGGCGATCGGGAGTGCCAGGGGCCACCAGCGGTCGAGCACGAAGGGAGCGGTCTGCTGCGACCAGGCCAGCGGTGACACCCACGAGAGGGGGCTGCCTCCTTGGCTGGTCATGTCCCCCAGCGCACGGAGCACGAACGCGGCACCCAACCCGGCGCCGGCCAGACTCGACGCCGCCCGGGGGAACTCCGTCACCTGCGCGGTCAGCGCCGCGAGCGAGGCGAACGCGAGCCCAGCGGCGCCCACCCCGGCCCCGAACAGGAGCGAGCCGCCGGGCCCGAAGTGGGGCGAGCTGACCGTGACCGCGACGATGGCGGTCGAGACCACCAGGTTGGTGATCACGGCCACGAGGAGGGCGGCGGTGAGCGGCGCGTCGCGGCCGACGACGTTGGCGCGGACGAGCTCGGCGCGGCCCGCCTGCTCGTCGGCCCGGGTGTGGCGCACCACGAGCAGGATGCTCATCAGGGCGGCGACCAGCAGCACGTAGAGCCCGTAGGCGCCGACGATGAACCGGTCGTGCGTCAGCTGCTCGAACCCGTGGGCGGGGCCCGTGTACAGCCGGCCCATCGGACCCTCCATGAGCTGGGAGACGCCCTCGAGATCCTCTGTGGTGGCGTACACCTGGGGCACCAGGCGCGTGTAGTAGAGCCAGAACGCGGCGATGCCCAGCGTCCAGGCGGGCAGCCGTACCCGGTCCCGGCGGAGCATGAACCGGACGAGCTCCCACGTCCCCCTGAGAGACCCTCCGGTGGTCGCGACAGCGGCGCCAACGCCCGAGGTGGGTGGCGTGGTGGTGGCGGTGCTCGTCGTGCCGGTCATCGGATCGGCAGTCACGGGCGGGCTTCCCTCCGGGGTGGCACGGGTGCGTGACACGATGGTCTCACGGGGCAGGCGAGTGCGAGGTCGCTGCGCGGATCCGAAGGGTGTGCGCACGCCGAGGCGTGGTTCAACGCTCCGGCGACGATTCCCTTCGGCCACCGGTCCGGGCGTCCCGGTACGAGGCGAGGGCGCGGAGGCGGGCGTCGGCGTGGTCGACGATCGGCGCCGGGTACGTCTCGCCGAGGGTGATCCCAGCCGCCGCGAGCGCCTCGCGACCGGCCTCCCAGGGGGCGTGGATGCCGGCCCCGTCCAGCCCGCTCAGCTCGGGCACCCACCGGCGGATGTACCGGCCCTCGGGGTCGTGGGTCCGGCTCTGGGCCACGGGGTTGAAGACCCTGAACCAGGGGTTGGCGTCGGGGCCCGTCCCGGCCACCCACTGCCAGTTCCCAACGTTCTGGGCGACGTCGCCGTCCGCGAGCAGGTGCCGGAAGTGCCGCTCTCCCCGACGCCAGTCGATCAGCAGGTCCTTCACCAGGAACGACGCCGTCACCATCCGGACCCGGTTCGGCATCCAACCGGTGGCGGCGAGCTCGCGCATGCCCGCATCGACGAGCGGGTAGCCGGTGCGGCCCCGGGTCCAGGCCTCCCAGGTGTCGGGGTCGTTGCGCCACCGGACGCGGTCGAGCTCGGGGCGCACCGCTCGGTCGGGCAGCCAGGGGAGCTCCGCGAGCAGGTGCGCGTACCAGTCGCGCCAGGCGAGCTGGCGGACGAACGCGGCGCCGGCCGGGTCGGCGTCGCCGACGGCCTCGACCACCCGCCGCGGCGAGATCGTCCCGAACCGCAGGGCGACCGACAGGCCGGACGTCGCCGGGATCGCGAGGCTGTCCCGGCTCTCGTGGTACCTGCACGCGGCCTCGTCGAGGAACCGCACGAGGGTGGCGTGAGCCCCGTCCTCGCCGGGCGGCCGTGGCGGGTCGCCATCGAGCCCCGGGAGCGGGTCGCCGCGCTCGGCCCGGACCGACGCGGCGCCGGGCTCGGGCCAGGGATCCCACTCGGTGGTGCGCCAGCGGCGATGGAAGGCGCCGAACACGCGGCTCACGCGGCCCCGCCCGGTCAGCACCGAGCCCGGCGGCAGCACCAGGTGGCCGTGGCGCGTCGCAACACCGACCCCCAGATCCTCGAGCGCGGCGCGCACCGCCGCGTCCCGGGCCGTGGCGTACGGCGTGACGTCGGCGTTCCAGTGCACGCACCGGGCGCCGAGTCGCCGCGCCTCCGCAGGGACCACCGCCGGCGGGTCCCCGCGGCGCACCAGGAGCCGCCCGCCGGCCTCCCCGAGCGATGCGTCGAGCGCGTGGAGATCAGCCACGAGCTGGCGGTGCCGGAACGGGCCCGCCGCGGCCAGCAGCCGGTCGTCGAGGACGAACAGGGCGGTGACAGCCTCGTGCCGCGCGGTGGCTGCCGCCCAGGCGGGGTTGTCGGCCAGGCGCAGGTCCCGCCGGAACCAGACGAGCCCGGCACCTCCCGTCCCGGCGCTCACGCCGGGCGCGGACCGACGGTCCGCTCCTCGGCGACGGCCGCGATGCGGTGGGCCAGGCGGGAGAAGATCAGCCCGTGGAACGGGATGAGCAGGTACCAGTAGAGGCGGCCGAGCAGGCCCCGCGGGTAGAAGATCGCCCGCTGCGTCAGCCGGCTCCCGCCATCGCAGCGTGCGAAGCGCCAGTCGAGCCAGGCTTCACCCGGCAGCTTCATCTCGGCCCGGAGCCGCACCAGCCGGTCGCGCTCGACCGCCTCGACCCGCCAGAAGTCGACCGCGTCACCCACCCGGATCTCCTCGGGATGGCGGCGACCCCGCCGCATTCCCACGCCGCCGACCAGCTTGTCGACTGCGCCCCGCAGGCTCCAGAGCATCGGCGTCACGTACCACCCGCGCTCGCCGCCGATGCCCGCCACGGTGGCGAACAGGGCGGCCTCGGTGGCACGGGTGGTGACCGTCGACTCGTCGACCAGCAGGCTGCCCCCGGCCCAGGCCGGGTCGCTCGGCAGGGGATCCGCCGGCGACCGTCCCGGGAGCGTGGCGTCCGACCACCGGGTTGCGACCTGCCTCTCCGCCGAGTGTGCCAGCGCCAGCTCGACCGACGTGCGGAACGGCAGCGGGTCGGGCACCACGGTGGCGGCGTCGGGAGGCGGGCGGGTGACGATCACCTCGCTGATCAGGCTCTCGACCAGCGGCCTCGCCAGCCCGCTCGGCAGCGGCGTGACCAGCCCGATCCACAGCGAAGACAGCTTGGGGCTGAGCAGAGGTACGCCGAGGACGAGGCGGCGGGGCAGGCCGGCCACCTCGGCGTAGACCCGCATCATCTCCCGGTAGGTCAGCACGTCGGGGCCGCCCACCTCGAGCACCTCGCTGCCCCCCGTGCGCTCGGCTGCGGCCACCAGCCACCGGAGGACGTCGCGGATCGCGGTCGGCTGGCAGCGGTTCTCCACCCACCGGGGCGTCACCATGACGGGCAGCACCTCGACCAGGTACCGGAGCATCTCGAAGCTGGCCGAGCCCGAACCGATGATGAGCGCCGCCCGCAGCTCGGTGACCGGGGTCGGCCCGGCCGCCAGGACGCGTCCGACCTCGTGACGGCTGCGCAGGTGGCGGGAGAGCGACGGATCGTCGTCACGCCCCAGCCCGCCCAGGTAGACGATGCGTCCCAGGCGCGCGGTCGCCGCCGCGTCGTGGAAGCAGGCGGCTGCGCGGCGGTCCTCCTCCTCGAACGCCGGTGAGGTGCCCATCGAGTGCACCAGGTAGTAGGCGACGTGCGCTCCCCGCATCGCCTCGCCGAGGGCCCGCTCGTCGGTCACGCTGCCCCGCACGACGTCGACGCGCGGGCGCCACGGCACGTCGTCCAGCTTCGACGGCGTGCGTGCCAGGCAGCGCACCTCGTGCCCCGCCGCGAGCAGCTCCGGCACCAGCCGGCCGCCGATGTAGCCCGTTGCACCGGTGACCAGGACGACCGCCACGTCTCCCGTCTACCCCGCGGTGGCGCCATCTCTGCGCCGCGCTCGGCGACACGCCGGGCGATGGGCGCACGCGGCCACGGCACTGGCGCGTGTGGGAACATCCGGCCGACCTCGCCCACCCCGTCGCACCACCCCGAGGACCAACGATCGATGAAGCTTGCCAACCTCGACGGCCGGGCCACCGTGATCACCGACGCCGGCGCGATCGACCTCGACCGTGCCACCGGCGGTGCGCTCGGTGCCGGCGTTCAGGACGTGTACCAGCGATGGGCCGACGTCCGGGACGCGGCGGCCGGTCTCGACCACCGCGCGGCGACCCCGTACGACACGGCGCAGCTTCGCTCTCCGGTGCCGGCCCCACGGCAGGTGTTCGGGATCGGCCTCAACTACCGGGCGCACGCCGAGGAATCCGGCCAGGACGTGCCCGCGGTCCCCGCCACGTTCACGAAGTTCCCGGCGGCGCTCGCCGGGCCGTTCGACGACGTGCCGCTGTCGGGGGAGACGGTCGACTGGGAGGTCGAGCTGGTGGTCGTCATCGGCCGTCGGGCCGAGCGGGTGGGGGAGGCCGACGGCTGGGCCCACGTGGCCGGGGTGACCGTCGGTCAGGACATCTCCGACCGAACCCTGCAGTTCGCCGCCGGTGGGCAGTTCTGCCTGGGCAAGTCGCGCCCGGGGTTCGGCCCGATGGGACCCTGGCTCGTCACCCCCGACGAGCTCGCCGACCCCGACGACCTCGCGCTCGGTTGCTCGGTCGACGGCGAGACGGTGCAGGACGGCCGAACCGGCGACATGGTGTTCGCCGTGCCGCGGCTGGTGGCGGAGCTGTCGGCCGTGTTGCCGCTGCTCCCCGGCGACGTGATCTTCACCGGGACGCCCGCGGGCGTCGGGATCGGTCGCCACCCACCCCGGTTCCTGCGGGCCGGTCAGGTGCTCGAGTCGTGGATCGAGGGTGTCGGGACGATCCGCAACCGGATCGTGGCGGCGACGACCTGAGTGGTCGGGCCGGACGACGCGACGAGCGCCGGCCGGCTCCCGCTGACAGAGGAGGCGACCGGCGCTGCGGTCAGGTGGCGCCGACCGGCCCGCAGCGCGCGCTACGGATCCGGCCGGCCGCTGTCATCCGGTGAAGGACGGCTCGCTCACCACCGGCTCGGCCGGCTCGTCGTCGTCGTCCATGTCGTCGTCCATGTCCATGTCGTCGTGGTCGTCACCGTGGTCGTGGGTCACGTCGCAGTGCAGCCCGCTCACGCCGACACCCCCGAAGCGGTGGTCGCAGTCGTTCTCGACGATCCAGACGTGCATCATCGGCGACCCGAGGGCCTGCGACGATCCCGGCGGGCAGTCGGGGTCGTCGGGATCGGTGATGCCGGCGAACGTGCCGTCGGGGCCGACGCACAGCTCCGGATGGACGTGCCAGCCCGGCAGCCAGGCGATGTCCTCGGGTATGTCGTCGATGGTGTCGTTCGGGCTGAGCATGAACATCGCCGAGACCAGCTTCCACCGGCCGTCCGGCTGCGCCTGGTACACGAGCGACTCGGAGAACTCGGGCTCGATCAGGTGGTCGTCGAACATGTAGCCCGGGTTGATCCAGTGGTCGTAGCCACCGGGTGCCGTGGCGCCGAACTCGAAGTACCCGAGGTCGCCGAGCTCCTGTTCGAGCTCCTCGTACGTGGCGAGGGTCGGGAACGTGTCGGGGAGCACCTGCTCCGTCTTCTCGATCAGGTCGAGCATGTACTCGATCTGCTCGTCGGTCCAGTCGCCGGGCGGTATCAGCCCCTCGGTCTCCTGCTGGGCGGCGGCCGGGCCGCCCAGGACCATCGCGAAGACCGCTGCCACCACCAGGCAGAGGCCTCCGAGCGTGCGGCGCGTCGAGCCGACTCGTGGCATTGGTGCTCCCCCATTCTGAGACTGCTTCCGGGCACCCTAGGCCACGGGAGCCGGGTTTGCCCAACGTGTGCAACTTTCCACCGGGCGGCCGGTGCGGTCCCGGCGGTAGCGTGGCGATGTGGCCCACCTGCGCGGGGAGATCGACCAGCGGATCGCCGTGTCGCCCGTGTCCGGCGTGCTGGGAGCCGAGGTGGACGGCGTCGACCTCGCCTCCGACCTCGACGACGGGACGGTCGCCGCCATCCACCGGGCGTTCCTCGAGCACCACGTGCTCTTCTTCCGAGACCAGCGGCTCACACCTGAGTCGCTCATGAGGTTCGGGACGCACTTCGGCGAGCTCGACACGCATCCGTTCGTCGAGGGCATGGAGGTGCATCCGGAGGTGATCGAGATCGTCACCGAGCCCGACGACGCGATCAACTTCGGCGGCGGGTGGCACACCGACGTGACCTTCCTCGACGAGCCCGACCTCGGCTCGATCCTCTACGCGGTGGAGGTGCCGCCACACGGCGGCGACACGCTGTTCGCCGACCAGCACTCCGCCTACGACGCCCTGTCCGACACGATGAAGGGCCTGCTCGACGGGCTGGTGGCGCGGCACTCCGCCGGCCCACAGTACGCCGCCGGCGGCTACTCGACGCGGTCGCGTTCGATGCGCACGCGCAACGCCGACGTCGCCGACCGGGTCGTCCGCCACCCGGTCGTGCGCACCCATCCCGAGACCGGCCGCAGGGGCCTCTACGTCAACCGGGCCTTCACCACCGGCATCGAGGGCATGCACCCCGACGAGTCGGCGGCTCTGCTGCGGTTCCTCTTCTCCCACGCGACCCGTGAGCAGTTCACGTGCCGCTTCCGCTGGCGCCCCGGCTCGGTGGCGATGTGGGACAACCGCAGCGTGCAGCACTTCGCCCTGTACGACTACCGGGGCCACCGGCGCCGCATGCACCGCATCACGCTGCGGGGGGACCGTCCCCGCTGACCCGCCAGACCGCGGCCGGTGGGCGCGCCGGGACACCGGTACGGGGAGTCGCCGACAGGGGACCCTCGCCCCTATCGTCGGGAGCCTGTGGCCGCCACAATGTGGTGCAGCGACGGGGCGGACCCGGATGGCGGCCGCCGATCGACGCGTTGCACGCAGCCGACGACACACGAAGAACCCGAGGAGAGGACACCATGGCGACGATCCGTCTGGGTGACGAGGCCCCCAACTTCACTGCCGAGACCACCGAGGGCACCATCGACTTCCACCAGTGGAAGGGCGACAGCTGGGCGGTCCTGTTCAGCCATCCCGCGGACTTCACGCCCGTGTGCACGACCGAGCTCGGTCGCACCGCCGCGCTGAAGTCCGAGTTCGACAAGCGCGGTGTGAAGGTGATCGCCCTGTCGGTCGACTCGGTCGAGGACCACAAGAACTGGAGCCCCGACATCGGCGAGGTGACCGGCAACAACCCCAACTTCCCGATCATCGCCGACCCGGACCACAAGGTCTCGGAGCTCTACGACATGATCCACCCAGGCGAGGGCGACACCTCCACGGTGCGGTCCGTCTACATCATCAGCCCCGACAACAAGGTGAAGCTCACGCTCACCTACCCCAAGTCGGTGGGCCGGAACTTCGACGAGCTGCTCCGGGTGGTCGACGCCTTGCAGCTCACCGATGCCATGCCCGTGTCGACGCCCGTCGACTGGACCAGCGGCCAGCGGGTCATCGCCGCGCCCACCATGTCGACCGACGAGGCGCGGGAGCGTTTCGGCGAGGTCGAGGAGGCCAAGCCCTACCTGCGTTGGGTGCAGCCGACCGGCTGACGCCGCCGGCACCTCTCCGTCGCCGGTGAGGGCCGGGCCGTGACCGTGCGCGTGGGGTTCTACGGGGCGGGGTTCGTCAGCCGCCTCCACGCCGCCGCGCTCCGGGCCAGCCGGGTCGAGAACCAGATCGTGGCGGTCCACGATCCCGACGGGTCGCGGGCCGCCGCGTTCGCCGGCGAACACGGCGCCACGGTCGTGGGCGAGGACGACCTGCCCCGGCTGGTCGATGCCGTCTACGTGACGGCGTGGACCGCGGAGCATCCCCGCCTCGTCGAGAAGGTCGCCGCAGCGGGCGTGCCCGTGCTGTGCGAGAAGCCGCTGGCGTTCGATGCCCCGACGGCCGAGCGCATGGCGCAACAGGTCGCCACCGCAGGCGTCGTCAACCAGGTGGGGCTGGTCCTCCGGTTCCTGCCCTCGTTCCGCTGGTTGCGTCACCTCGTGCGCGACCGGCGCGCCGGCCGGGTGCTCGCCGTGGTGTTCCGCGACGACCAGTACATCCCGGACCAGGGCATGTACGGCTCGACGTGGCGCACCGACGCGGCCAGCGCCGGGCGCGGGACGCTCCTCGAGCACTCGATCCACGACGTGGACATCCTGCAGTGGCTGCTCGGCGAGGTGAGCGCGGTGAGCGCCACCACCCGGGCGGTCCACGGCCACCACCGCATCGACGACGTGGCGGTGGCACGCCTGGACTTCGTGGGCGGGCCGGTGGCCACGCTGACCTCGGTCTGGCACGACGTGCTCGAGCGACCGAGCCTGCGCCGCGTCGAGGTGCTGTGCGAGCGGCTGTTCGTCGCCCTCGAGGGCGATTTCACGGGCCCGGTGCGCTGGCAGTTCACCGGCGAGGACGAGCGCGTGCTGGCTGGGCGCGATCTGGCGGTCGCGATCGCGGAGGCCGGCGACACGTCCACGGTGAACCCCGCCACGGCGTTCCTCGCCGCGGTGCGCGACGGCGTCCCCGCCGACCCGTCGATGGCCGACGCCCTGCCGGCCCACCGGGTGGTCGACGCCATCTACGGCTCGGCCGATGCCGGCGGCGACGTGGTCCGCCTCGCCGACCCCCGCGACGACTGACGGCGAACGGGACGCCTCGGGTCGCCCGGGTGCGACAGGATGGGGCCCGTGAAACGAACCATCACTGGACAAGCCGCCGGCCGGGCCATGACGCTCGGCGAGCTGCGGCAGTTCGTCTCCTCCATCGAGAACCTCCCCGACGAGGTGCCGGTCAAGGCGCGGGCGACGCTCCGCCGGCGGCTCCGAGCGGTCACCATCGAGGACGACGACGCAGGGTTCCGCGCCTACGTCCGCGCGGTGAGCAGCGACGACGATGACGACACCGGCACCGGCAGGCGGCGGAGGTCGAGCGACACCGATTCGTCGTCCTCGTAGGTCGTCGATCGGGTACCCGACGCAGCCGGCAGCGGTGCAGTGAGCGAGGAGCGGGCGATCCGCATCGAGGACGAGGGCGCGGTCCGGCGCCTCGTCCTCTGCCGCCCCGAGGCGTACAACACGATCACGCCCCAGCTGCGGGACGAGCTCGCCGACGCCCTCGATCACGCCGAGCGCGACGACCGGGTGAAGGTGCTGCTGCTCAGCGCCGAGGGCCCCGCGTTCTGCGCGGGCTTCGGCCTGGACTGGTCGACGCGTGCCCAGGGGACCGTCGAGGGGCGCGAGCGGGTGTGGGACACCGTGGCCGACCTGAAGGTGATCGGTCGGTTCGGTGGCACCTTCGCCCGGCTGCACGAGATCTCCAAGCCCACGCTCGCCGCCGTGCAGGGCTGGTGTGTCGCCGGGGGGACCGACATGGTGCTCAACGCCGACATCATCATCGCCGGCGAGGGCGCCCGCTTCGGGTACCCGCCAGCGCGCGTGTGGGGGGTGCCCGAGGCCCCGTGGGTGTGGGTGGCCCGGCTCGGGCTCGAGCGGGCCAAGCGCTACCTGTTCACCGGCGACGAGCTCACGGCCCGTGAGGCGGCCGCGATGGGCATGATCCTCGAGTGCATCCCGGACGCCGACCTGGAGGAGCGGGCGTCGGCGCTCGCCCAGCGGATCGCCCGGCTGCCACTGAACCAGCTGCAGATGACGAAGTGGATGCTCAACGACGTCGCGCGCCATCAGTACCAGCCCGACACCAGCCGGCTGCTCGGGCTGATCTTCGACGGGGTGGCCCGCCACACCCAGGAGGGGCTCGACTTCGTGGCCAGGGCTCGCGAGGTCGGGTGGCGCGAGGCGGTGCGGGAGCGTGACCGCCCGTTCGGCGACTACGGGGAGCGCGACCGCCCCCGGGACGGGGGTTGAGCGCGCGGCAGCGCGGTCCGCTCGCCGGCAGCCTCCGGTGCCCGGTCCCCGCCCCAGGTAATGTGGACCGCTCCGGGTTACCCCCGTAGTGTCCGGGCTGATGCCGCGCCCGCTGATCGCCCCGCCCCTGCGCTCCGCGCTCGACACGACGGGCGAGGCGTTCGAGCGCAACCGGGCAGACATGCTCGAGCAGCTCGTCGAGATCGACGACCTCCTCGACCGGGCGGAGGCCGGCGGTGGGCCGGCCGCCATGGAGCGGATGCGCTCGCGGGGCAAGCTGCCCATCCGGGAGCGCATCGCCAACGTGCTCGACCCCGACAGCCCCTTCCTCGAGATCAGCGCCCTCGCCGGCTACGGCTCCGACTACGCGCTGGGGGGCGGGATGGTCGTCGGTGTGGGGGTGATCGCCGGCACCGAGTGCGTGGTGATGGGCAACGACCCCTCCGTGCTCGGCGGGGCGCTCACCCCCTACGCGCTGAAGAAGTGGATGCGAGCCATCGAGATCGCCCGCGACAACCGGATCCCGTATGTGAGCTTCGTGGAGTCCGCCGGAGCCGACCTGCGGGTGCCGACCGGCGGCGACGGCGGCGGGCGGCGGGCACGCACCGAGCACTTCGCCGAGAGCGGCCGGTCGTTCTACGAGATGATCGAGCTGTCGAAGCTCGGCATCCCCACGGTGTGCGTGGTCTTCGGCTCGTCGACCGCGGGAGGCGCCTACCAGCCCGGCCTCTCCGACTACGTGATCGTGGTGAGGGAGCGGTCGAAGATCTTCCTGGCCGGACCGCCGCTGGTGAAGATGGCAACGGGCGAGGTGAGCGACGACGAGACGCTCGGCGGCGCGCAGCTCCACGCCGAGGTGTCCGGCCTCGGGGACTACTTCGCCGAGGACGAGATGGACGCCCTCCGCATGTGCCGGCAGGTGGTGTCGCACCTCAACTGGCGCAAGCCGGGCCCGGAGGCGCAGCCCCACCCCGACGAGCCCCTCCAGGACCCCGAGGAGCTGCTCGGCCTGGTGAGCCGCGACCTGCGGCAACCGGTCGACGTGCGCGACGTGATCGCCCGGGTCGTCGACGGGTCGCGCTTCGAGGAGTTCAAGGAGCGCTACGGGTCGACGATGATCTGCGGCTGGGCGGAGATCCACGGGTACCCCGTCGGGATCCTCGGCAACAACGGGGTGATCTACCCGGAGGGGTCCGAGAAGGCGGGCCACTTCATCCAGCTGTGCAACCAGGTGGACGTGCCGCTGCTCTTCCTCCAGAACATCACCGGCTACATGGTCGGCCGGGACTACGAGGCCGCCGGGATCATCAAGAAGGGCTCGCAGATGATCAACGCGGTCAGCAACTCGACCGTGCCGCATCTCACGGTGATCATCGGCTCGTCGTACGGCGCAGGCACGTACGGCATGTCGGGGCGGGCCTACGGCAACCGCTTCACGTTCCTCTGGCCCACCGCGAAGATCGCCGTGATGGGGCCCAAGCAGATCGCCGGGGTGATGTCGCAGGTGCGCCGCGGCCAGGCGGCCCGCAAGGGGATCGAGTTCGACGAGGAGGAGGACGCCCGGATCGTGGCCGCCGTCGAGGAGGCGCAGGAGAAGGGGTCGCTCGCGCTCGTGGCCACCGGGGCGGTGAGCGACGACGGGATCATCGACCCGCGCGACACCCGCACGGTGCTCGGCATGTGCCTCTCGGTGGTGCGCAACCGGCCGATCGAGGGCGCACGCGGATACGGGGTTTTCCGGCTGTGACCGATCCCCACCCAGCACCGCTCACGTCGGTGCTCGTCGCCAATCGGGGGGAGATCGCCCGCCGGGTGTTCCGCACGGCGCGGACGATGGGTCTACGGTGCGTCGCCGTCTACGCCGACGCCGATGCGGACAGCCCGTTCGTCGCCGACGCCGACGAGGCCGTGCGCCTGCCCGAGAGGTACCTCGACGGGGCGTCCATCGTGGCTGCGGCCACGGCGACCGGCGCCGACGCGGTCCACCCGGGCTACGGCTTCCTGGCCGAGAGCCCGGCGTTCGCGACCGAGGTCACGGACGCCGGGCTCACGTGGGTGGGGCCGCCGGCCGACGTCATCGCCGCGATGGGCGACAAGCTGGCCGCCAAGCGGGCGGCGCAGGAGGCCGGGGTGCCCACGCTGCGCTCGTCCGACGACCCCACCGACGACGGGGGGATGGGGTACCCGCTGCTCGTCAAGGCGGTCGCCGGCGGCGGGGGCACCGGCATGCGTCTGGTGGGATCGCCCGGCGACCTCGCCGAGGCGGTCGCGGCCGCCCGTCGGGAGGCCGCCGGCGCGTTCGGCGACGACCGGGTGTTCCTCGAGCAGTACGTGCCGCGGGCCCGCCACGTCGAGATCCAGGTGCTCGGCGACGCCCACGGCGGCCTGGTCCACCTCGGGGAGCGCGAGTGCTCGATCCAGCGCCGCCACCAGAAGGTCGTCGAGGAGTCCCCGTCGCCGGTGGTCGGCGCCGACCTTCGCGCCGCCATGGGCGACGCGGCGCTGCGCCTGGCCCGGGCGATCGGCTACCGGTCCGCCGGGACCGTGGAGTTCCTCCTCGACGACGACACCCACGAGTTCTACTTCCTCGAGGTCAACACCCGCCTCCAGGTCGAGCACCCTGTCACCGAGGAGGTGACCGGCATCGACCTGGTGCGGGAGCAGTTCCGCATCGCGGCCGGTGAGCCCCTCGGCTACGGCCGCGAGGCGATCTCGTTCGCCGGCCACGCCATCGAGGCCCGCCTCTACGCCGAGGACCCGGCCGCCGGGTTCCTGCCGTCCACCGGCAGGCTCGCCGCCTTCACCCCGGCGGAGGAGCCCGCCGTCCGCTGGGAGTCGGGTGTGCGGGCCGGCGGGGCGGTGGGCGTCGAGTTCGACCCGCTGCTGGCGAAGGTCATCGCCCACGGTCCGACGCGGGCGGAAGCGGCCGGCCGGCTGGCGCTGGCGCTCGAACGGCTCCACGTCGCCGGGCTGACCACCAACCGGGACCTGCTCGCGTCAACGCTCCGCCATCCGGCCTTCCTGGCCGGCGACACGACCACCGACTTCCTCGAGCGAGTCGCACCCGCCCCCGCGCTCGAGCTCGACGACGCCGAGCTCACCCGGGCCGCCACGCTGGCCGCGCTCTGGGTGCAGGAGCAGCACCGGGCGCGGTCGCCCGTGCTCGGCTCGATCCCGAGCGGCTGGCGCAACGGGCGGCTCCCTGCCCAGCGGGCGGTGCTCGCCCACGGCGACCGCACGGTCGAGGTGCGCTACGCCTCTCGCCGTGACGGGTCGTTTGCCCTGCACGGCGGCGGCAGCGCCCGGGTCCACGCCTGGTCGGACGCGGGCATCGATGCCGAGATCGACGGCCGGCGGGTCGCTGCGCAGATCACGCGGGCCGCCGGACGCCTGCACGTCCAGACGACGCGGGGCACGGTGGTGCTCGACGAGGTCCCGCGCTTCAGGATGCCCGGGGCGACCGCTGCGGCGGGCGGGTTGGCGGCGCCGATGCCCGGCGTCGTGCTCGACGTGCGCTGCGAGCCGGGCGACCACGTGGAGGCCGGCCGGACCCTGGTGGTGCTCGAGGCGATGAAGATGGAGCACCACGTACAGGCGCCCGCCGACGGCGTCGTGACCGAGGTGAGGGTCGCCAAGGGCGAGCACGTCGAGAACGGCACCGTGCTGCTCGTGCTCGGGTCGCCTGACGACGAGGCCGGAGGGGAGCCGTCCTGATGGCCACCCCGGACGCCACCGGTGCGCGGCAGGACTCCCCGGCCCCGGAGCCGTCGCGTCCGGGCCGTGAGCCGGTCCGGATCGCCAACTGCTCGGGGTTCTACGGCGACCGCCTCGCGGCCGCCCGCGAGATGGTGGAGGGCGGCCCGATCGACGTGCTCACCGGTGACTGGCTGGCCGAGCTGACGATGCTGATCCTGGCGCGCAGGCGGGCGAAGCGCCCCGGCGGCGGGTACGCCCGCAGCTTCATCACGCAGATGGAGCAGGTCATGGGCACCTGCCTCGACCGGGGCATCAAGGTGGTGTCGAACGCCGGCGGCCTCGACCCCGGCGGTTGCGCCGAGGCTGTGGCCGAGGTGGCCGACCGGCTGGGGCTCTCGCCCGCGATCGCCTACGTCGAGGGGGACGACCTGCTGTCGCGACTCGACGAGCTGCTCGCGGCCGGCGTCGACCTCACCCACGCCGGGACCGGTGAGTCGCTCGCCGACTCCTCGCGGTTCATCAGCGCCAACGCCTACCTCGGCTGCTGGGGCATCGTCGCGGCGCTCGACCGCGGTGCCGACATCGTCGTGACCGGGCGGACCACCGACGCGGCCGTCGCCTGCGGCCCGGCGGCCTGGCACCACGGGTGGGCCCGGGACGACTGGGACGCGCTGGCGGGCGCGGTGGTCGCCGGCCACGTCATCGAGTGCGGCCCCCAGGCGACCGGCGGCAACTACTCGTTCTTCACCGAGGTCCCCGGCATGGCCCGCACGGGGTTCCCCTGGGCCGAGGTCGCGGCCGACGGATCGTCGGTGATCGGGAAGCACGAGGGGACCGGCGGCGAGGTGTCGATCGGCACCGTCACGTCCCAGCTGCTCTACGAGATCGACGGCCCGGCGTACCTGGGCCCGGACGTCACCGCGCGCTTCGACACGGTGCTGCTCGGGGAGGTCGGCGCCGACCGGGTGCGCATCCACGGCACCCGGGGCGAGCCGCCGCCGCCCACGCTCAAGGTCGCGATGAACGAGCTGGGCGGCTTCCGCAACGACATCGGGGTGGCGCTCACCGGGCTCGACATCGAGGCCAAGGCCGAGCTCGTGGAGGAGGCCTTCTGGGAGGCGTGCCCCTACCGGCCCGAGGACTTCGCCTCGGTCACCACGCACCTGGCACGCACCGACAAGCCGGACCCCGCGTCCAACGAGGAGGCGGTCGCCATCTGGCGGCTCACCGTGAAGGACCCCGACGAGCGCAGGGTGGGCCGGGCGGTGTCGAACGCGATGGTGGAGCTGGGGCTGGCGACGATCCCGGGCTTCTTCGGGGTGAGCGGCGGGCCGGGGGAGGGGCGACCCTACGGCGTGTACCGGCCGGCGCTGGTGCCTGCCGACCTGGTGCCCCAGCACGTGGTGGTCCTCGGAGGAGAGCGGACGGTCGTGGAGCCGGTGGCGTCGGCCGGCGAGGTGACGGTCACGCCGGCGCCCGGACCGTCGGCGGAGGCGCCCGGCGGTCCGACGGCGGCCGCCCCGATCGGCCGGGTGATCGGCGCCCGGTCGGGCGACAAGGGCGGCAACGCCAACCTCGGCGTCTTCGCCCGCAGCGATGCGGCGTGGGCGTGGCTCGACGGCTTCCTGACAGTGGACCGGCTGCGCTCTCTGCTGCCGGAGACCGCGGATCTCGCCGTCGACCGCTTCCGCCTCCCGGCGTTGCGCTCGCTCAACTTCGTGATCCACGGGCTGCTGCAGGAGGGGGTGGCGGCGTCGACCCGCCAGGATCGCCAGGCCAAGAGCCTCGGCGAGTGGTTGCGGGCCAGGGTCGTCGACGTGCCCGCCGCGCTGCTGCCCGGCGACGAGGGGGCGCTCGTGCTGCCGCGGGACCCGAGGCCGGCATGACGCCGGCGGTCTCCCTCGCAGCGGACGAGATCCAGTGCCGGCTGCGGGCCGTGCCGCGCCCGCCGGCCGTGCTCGACCGCCGGCGGGAGCGAGCGCTGACCGACCGGCAGCGTGAGCTGCTCGACCAGATGGAGCACGTGTTCGCGGGCGGGTTCGCGGAGCTGACCATGGCCGGGCTGGCGGCCCGCCTCAACTGCTCGCTCCGCACGCTCTACAGCCTCGCCCCGAGCCGCGACGAGCTGGTGCTCGCCGTGGTCGACCGCCACCTCTGGCGCGTCGGCCGCGAGGCGCGCGACGCCATCGGTCCGGCGCTCTCGCCGCTGGACGCCGTGCGGGCCTACCTGGAGGCGGCGACGGTGGCGGTGAGCGGTTGGTCGCTCGCGTTCGCCCGGGACCTCGCCACCGTGCCTGCCGCCCGGCGCCTGGAGGACGGCCACAACCGGTACCTGTTCGACGTGACCCGCACGCTGCTCGAGCTCGCCGTCGAGCGCGGCGACATCGCGGAGGTCGACACCTCGGCGGTCGCGCGGGTGCTCGCCGGGCTCGGGCGGTTCTTCTCGCAGCCCGAGGTGATCCCCACGCTGCGGTCGTCGCCGAAGGAGGCCGCCGACGAGGTGGTCGACCTGGTGCTCCGGGGCCTGCGGGTGCCCCCCGGCGGGCGGCCGACCGAGCCCCTTTCCCACCACCGAGGAGCGCCATGACCACCGTCCGCGAGGTTGCGTCCGACCTGCGCACCGAGCAGGAGGCCCTCGATGCGATCGTCGCCGGCCTGGCCGACGAGCAGTGGGGGCTGCCGACGCCGAGCCCGGGGTGGACGGTGGCCGACCAGATCGGCCATCTCACCTACTTCGACGGCGCCGCCGCCACCGCGATCACCGACCCCGACGCCTTCGCCGCCTCGGTCGGCGAGCTTCTCGCGTCGCCCGCCGAGGTCGATGCCCGGACGTTGCACCGCCACCTGCGGCCGCGGGAGCTGCTCGCCGCGTGGCGGGACGGCCGGGAGCGCCTCGCCCGGGCGGCGGAGACCCTCGGCGACGACACCCGCGTGGCCTGGTACGGACCGTCCATGGGCGCGCGGTCGTTCCTGACCGCCCGGCTCATGGAGTGCTGGGCCCACGGCCACGATGTGGCGGACGCCGTGGGGGCCGAGCTACCGGCAACCGGCCGGCTCCGCCACGTCGCCCGGCTCGGGGTGATGACCCGGGCCTGGTCGTACGCCAACCGGGGGATCGAGGTGCCCGCCGGTGACGTGCGGGTCGAGCTGACCGGCCCCGCTGGCGAGCGGTGGGAGTTCGGGCCCGAGGACGCCGGCGAGGCCGTGACCGGCCCGGCTCTGGACTTCTGCCTGGTCGTCACCCAGCGGCGCCACGTCGACGACACCCGGCTGCGCGTCACCGGCGAGGTCGCCCGCGACTGGTTGGTCAGGGCGCAGGCCTTCGCCGGTCCCCCCACCGACGGCCCGGCCGCGAGGAGCAGGGCCTGATGGCGGCGGTCGAGACCGAGCTGGCCGGCGGCGTGCTCACGGTGACCCTCGCCGACGAGGCCAACCGCAACGCGCTCGGGTCGACCCTGGTCGGCGAGCTGGTGGAGGCCCTCGACACGGCCGACGCCGATCCCGAGGTGCGGGTGGTGGTCCTCACCAACCGGGGAACCGTGTTCTGCGCCGGCGCGGACCTGTCGGAGCGGTCCTCCGGCGCCGGTCCCTCCGCCGTCCGCAACCCACAGGAGCTGTTCGGGCGGTTCGCCCGGTCGCCCAAGCCGTACGTCGGGCGCATCGCGGGGCACTGCGTGGCGGGCGGGATGGGGCTCGCCGCCGCCATGGACATCTCGTTCGCCGCCGAGAGTGCCCGGTTCGGCTTCACCGAGGTGCGGGTGGGCGTGGCGCCGGCCGTGATCTCGGTGGTGTGCCTGCCCAAGATGCGGGCCGCCGACGCCCGGGCCGCGTTCCTCCGGGGCAGCCGGTTCGGCGCCGCCGAGGCCGCCCGGATGGGCCTGATCACCGCCTCCGTCCCCGCCGACCGGCTCGACGGAGAGGTCGAGGCTGCGGTCACCGATCTGCTGGCGGGCGGACCGGAGGCGATCGCCGCGTCGAAGCGGCTGCTGGCCGAGGTGCCGGGCATGGCCGTGGACGACGCGTTTCGGTGGGCCGGCGAGCTCTCTGCCAGGCTCTTCGCCGGGGACGAGGCCGCGGAGGGCATGCGAGCATTCCGGGAGAAGCGACCGGCGGCGTGGGTGCCCCGGTCGCCGGAGACAGGAGGGGACGATGGCTGACACGGTTCCGCTGGTCGACTACCTGGTGCTGGGGGACGACCCGCACCTGGTGGCCAACGAGTGCACGGCGTGCGGGGCACGGTTCTTCGACCGGCGCAACGCCTGCGCGGCCTGCGGAGGCCGCGAGTTCCGTCAGGTCCGGGTGGCGAGCGAGGGGGAGCTGCGGTCATTCACGATCGTCTCCCACGCCGCGCCGGGCATCCCGGTGCCGTACGTGGCCGGGGTCGTCGACTGCGACGGCACCAGCGTGCGGACCAACATCGTCAACGTGGAGGCGTCCCCCGAGCACGTGACGCTGGGCATGAAGGTCCGGCTCACCACGGTGCCCGTGGGCACCGACAGCACCGGTACCGAGGCGATCGGCTTCGGGTTCGAGCCCGTCGAGAACGGAGAGACGTGATGGCGGAGGATGTCTGGATCCTCGGGATCCACATGACCAAGTTCGGCAAGCGCCCGGACCTCGACACGGTCGATCTGGCCGCCGAGGCGGCGCTGGGGGCGCTGGCCGACGGCGGCGTGATGATGAAGGACATCGGGGTGCTGGCCGCCGGCAACCTGATGGGCGCGTCGGCGGGCATCGGCCAGTCGCTCCAGAAGCAGATCGGCCAGACCGGCATCCCCGTGTACAACGTCGCCAACGCCTGCGCCACGGGCGCGACCGCGCTGCGCACCGCCATCATGGCGGTGAAGGCGGGCGAGACCGACATGGGTCTGGCGGTCGGCGTGGAGAAGCTGGCGGGAGCCGGGCTGCTGGCCGGCGGCTCCCGGCCGGCCGACGACGACACGTGGACGCCGCGGGGCCGCTACGGCGCGGTCGCCCCCGTGGACGGCCGCATCGGCACCGAGACGATGCCGGGCGTCTTCGCGCAGGTGGGCATGGAGTACGGCCACCGCTACGGCGGCACGACCTTCGAGCTGTTCGCGCGGATCAGCGAGAAGAACCACGCCCACTCCACCCTGAACCCGCTCGCCACCTACACGAAGCGGCTGTCGCTCGAGCAGATCATGGGCGACGTGATGATCGCCTACCCCAACACCCGGCCGATGTGCTCCGCGAACTGCGACGGCGGTGCCGCTGCGGTGGTGGTGTCGGACGCGAAGCTGCGCAGCCTGTCGGCCGAGCAGCGCCGCCGGGCCGTCAAGGTGTCGGCGTCGGTGCTCACCACCGATCCCTGGCGGGAGGGGTGCCAGGTGCTCCCCGACGTCAACACGCTCACCCGCGACGCGGCGACGCAGGCGTACGAGCGCGCGGGGGTGGGGCCCGAGGACCTCGACCTGGTGGAGCTGCACGACTGCTTCGCCACCGCCGAGCTGGTCCACTACGACAACCTGGGCCTCTGCGAGCCGGGTGGCGCCGTGGACTTCTTCGAGAGCGGCGCCCCGTGGCGCGACGGCCGGATGCCGGTCAACGTGTCGGGCGGCCTGCAGTCCAAGGGCCATCCCATCGCCGCCACCGGCATCGCCAACGTGTGGGAGATCAGCCATCACCTGCGCGGCGAGGCCGGTGACCGACAGATCGAGGGTGCCCGGGTCGGGCTCGCCCACGTGATCGGTCTCGGCTCGGCGTGCGGCGTCCACATCCTGGAGCGCAGCGCCGCCTGACAGGGCGGCGGAGACGCACAGCCATCCCGCACGGCGTTCTGGCAGCGCTGGGTTCGCTCACTGCGACCCGCGGCTGCCAGAACGGGGTCGTGGCGGGCGGAGGCCGTCGAGCAGGGCCCGGGTCCCGAGGTCCCAGCGGCGCTCGACCGACGCCTGCGATCGCCCGAGCCGGGACGCGCTCTCGGCGCCGGCGAGGCCGAGGGTGAGCGCCAGCACGACGTGCGCGATGTCGGTCGGATCGCCCTCCAGCTCGCCGGCGGCGACGCACCGGCGAACGCGGCCGACGACGAACTCCCGCAGGGAGTCCCCGGCCCGGGCCTCCGGCGGCCCCGGATCGAAGTCGGCGAAGGGCCGGGAGAACATCACGTCCGCGAGGACCGGATTCTCCCGCACGAACGACCGGATCACCTCGACCAGGTCGAGGAGATCGGCCACGGGGTCGCTCGACTCCGCGAGCGCGTCGAAGTCCCGCCGGAGCAGCCGGAAGCCCTCGAAGAAGACCTCGCGCACCAGGCCGGCCTTGTCGCCGAACAGCTCGTAGACGGCCGGGGTCGAGGTGGCGGCCCGCTCGGCGACCCTGCGGGTGGTGAACCCGGCGACGCCGTCCCGGGCGAGCATGTCGACGGCCACGTGCAGCACGCGATCCCGCAGCTCCGGCGTCCGCTGCTTGGTCCTGGGCATGGCCGGGTCACCGGGCCGGCGGCGGGGTGCCCCGGCTCATGTGCCCGGGAGCACCCCGGCCTGGTCGGACTCGAGGGCGGCACGCAGGCGGGTCAGGACCTGCTCGCGGACGCGCAGCTTGGTTGCCGCGTGGGCGCCCAGGTCGAGCCCGGCCAGTCGCTCGGCGGTCGCCCGGGCGACGGTGAGCAGCTCGCCCGGGGGGACGACGCCGTCGAGGAGCCCGGTGCCCACGGCGGTGTCGGGCGAGAACGTCTCGGCCAGCGTCAGGATCCGCGAGAGGTGGGCGGGGTCGACCCGCTCGCGGCAGATCTCGATCGCAGCGCGCGGGAGCGTGAGCCCGATCGCGACCTCGTTGGCGACGATCTTGTGCGCCGCCCCCTGGACGCCGATCCGGTGGTCGCCAGAGAGCACCAGGAACAGGCCCATCGCCACGGCGTGCCCCGAGCACGCGATCACCACGGGCGTGGGGAACGAAAGGAGCCGGTGGGCGAGCTCGAACCCGGCGCGGACCATGGCGATCGCGCCCGGCCCGCCGGCCTGCAGGGTCGGCAGGTCGAAGCCGGCCGAGAACACGCCCTCCCGGCCGGTGAGCACGACGACCGCCCCCTCCGCCTGGGCCCGGTCGAGCGCGCCGTCCACCTCGCTCAGCAGGGCGGGGGAGAGGCTGTTCACCTTGCCGTCGTCCATCGTCACGATCGCGACCGGGCCCTCGGCCTCGTACGTCACCCTGCTGCCCATCGCGCACCCCTCCCGTGAATCGCTGCCGACGCCGAACCCCGGCGCCGGTGTCTCGGCGGCACGCTAATCGTGACGACGTTACGAAACAAGGTCACCGTTGTGGCCGGCGGTGAGCCGGCGCAGCACCCGCGGCGTCAGCCCTCCAGGGCGCCGGGATCGGCCGGGACGTCCACCGCGTGCTCCCGGAGCGCCTCCAGCGGGACCGTGTCGAGGGCGCGTTCGTGGGTCGAGGCCAGCACCACGGGCGCGGCCACGCCGGCCTCGTACGCCCGCAGCCAGTTGACCGCGGTCACGCACCAGCGGTCGCCCGGCACCAGCCCGGGGAACTGGAACCGGGGCATCGGGGTGCTGAGGTCGTTGCCGATGCTGCGCTGGTGCTCCAGGAACTCCGTGGTCACCACCGCGCAGATGGTGTGGCTTCCGAGGTCCTCCGGACCGGTGCGGCAGCAGGCGTCCCGGTAGAAGCCGGTGACGGGATCGTCGCCGCAGGGCTCGAGCTCGCCGCCCAACACGTTCCGGTCGTTCACGGCCCCAGTATCGCGGCTGGCCGCCCGGTCGCACGGGGCACCCGGGGGCCCGGTCTCAGGAGGCGAAGCCCTCGACGCCCGGCTCCCGCTCCACCCCGCACGAGTTCAGGGCGAACGCCACCAGGTGGTACTGGCCCACGAGCATGGTCAGCTCGATCAGCTGCGGTTCGTCGTAGCGCGCCGCCAACCCCGCCCACGTGGTGTCGCCGATGCGGGCATCGGTGTGCAGTTCGTCGGCGGCGCGCAGCAGCCGGGCGTCCTCGGCGGACCAGCCGGGCGCATCGGGTCCCGCGGCGACCGCCTCGATCTCCTCGTCGGAGACCCCGGCGTCGCGGGCGATCACGAGGTGCTGGCCCCACTCGTACTCGGCGCCGCAGTTCCAGGCCGTGCGGAGGATGAGCAGCTCCCGGTCCCGTGCCGGGAGCAACCCGTTGAGCAGCAGCTCGCCGCCGAACCCCAGCCACCGCCGGAACAGGCGGGGGTGGCGCACGAGCGTCGAGAAGATGTTCAGCTCGCGGTCGCGCGAGCCGGTCGCCGCCGCCAGCAGGTCCCGCATCTCGCTGTCGCGCTGGTCCTCCGGCAGTGGGGGGATGCGGACGGCGTGCGCCGGGCCCCGCGAGGGATGGGGTGGCGTCGTGCTCATGGCTGTCCTCCGTAACGGTGGGTCACAGGGTGTGGAGGCCGCCGTCGGCGAGGAGCGTCTGGCCGGTCACGTAGCTGGACTCCCGAGAGAGCAGGAACACGGCGACGTAGGCGACCTCCCACGGCGTCCCCTGGCGGCCCAGGGGCACCCGGGCCCGGCCCCGCGACGGGCGGCCCTCGGTGGCCAGCCGCCCGAGCGGCGTGTCGATCAGCCCGGGCGCCACCACGTTGGCCCTGATCCGCCGTCGGGCACCCTCCCGGGCGACGTGGCGGCAGAGGCCGGCGAGCGCCGCCTTGGACGAGTCGTAGGCCGGGATGCCGCTGCCGGGCTGCAGTCCGGCGAGAGAGGAGACGAAGACGATCGACGATCCGGCGTCGAGCCGGTCGGCTGCGGCCCGGCAGACGAGGAAGTGCGCCCGCGTGTTCAGGGCGAAGGTGCGGTCCCACTCGTCCGGCGAGGTGCCGGCCAGGCCCCGCCCGAGGCCGGCGCCGACGTTGAGCACCAGCCCGTCGATGCCGCCGAGGGCGGTCGCCGACTCGTCGACCAGCCGCTCGCAGTCGGCCTCGCGGGTGGCGTCGGCGACGACGGTGTGGGCCTTCCCACCCTCGCCGGCGATGAGCTCGCAGGTCTGCGCCGCAGCGTCGGCGTCGATGTCGACGCAGGCGACCGAGGCCCCCTCCCGAGCGGCGAGGATCGAGATCGCCCGCCCGTTGCCCGGCGGAGCGGTGGGGTCGGGTGTGCGGCGGGTTCCCGCACCGACCACCACGACCCGGCGGCCCGTGAGCCGGCCACGCCCGGGCGCGCGACCTGCGGCCTCGTCCGGCAGCTCGTTCTCCACGGCATCGGTGTCGGAGGGCATGGGTCGTGGCTCCAGGGGCCGAGCGGTGGTGCGCGTCGTGGGCACCCTAGGCCGGTGCGCGACCGGTCAACCGTCCGTGACGAGGAGCGCCTCGATCGTGCCGCTCACGGCGAGCCGCGGCTCGGGGCCACCCAGGGCGACATAGGCCACCCCATCGATCACCGCGGCCCCGAGACCGTGGCGGGCGGTCCCCAGCGGGGGTAGCGCTGTGGTGCCACCGTCGGCGTCGATGCACTCGACCTCGGCGAAGGTGCCGTCCGGCGCCTCGCCGCCGGCGAGGCAGGCCCCGACGCGGTCGCTGAAGAACGCGGTGACACCACCCCGGGGTGTCGGGAGCTCGCCGGCGGCCGAGACCGTGGTGCCCGTGAGCCGGTCGACCCTCGCGAGGTTGGTGTCGAGGCTGCCGCGCCGACCTCCCAGGAACCACACGTTGCCGTCGCCGTCACTCGCCGCCGCGAGGTGCTCGCGGGCGATCGACAGGGTGCCGGCCTCGGTCCAGTCGTCGGCGGGACCGGCGAGCACCCAGACGGCGTCGGCCAACCCCTCATCGCCGACCCCGCCGCCGTACGCCAGCCGCTCGCCGTCCCAGGCGCCAGCGCCGGCACCGCGGGGCCCCGGGAGCGCCGGTCCCTCCACCCACGACCGGCCGTCGCCGTCGAGCACGAGCACGTCCGGGACGGGATCGAAGGCGAGAGAGCGGAACCCTCCCACCACCATCAGGTCGGGCCCTGCCGCGACCAGCGACGCGTGGTGCACGGGCGCCGGCAGGTCGGGCCCGGAACGCCACGTGTCGGTGCGGGGGTCGTAGACCTGCACCGCCGTCGAGACCTCGCCCTCAGCGGTGAGGCCGCCTGCCGTCCACAGCTCACCCTCGAAGGCCGCGACACCCACCTCGGTCAGGGCGAGGGGGGCGTCGGCGAGCTCGGTCCACGCGTCGCTCCCGACCTCGCCGACCGGTGCGGTCTGGTCGTCCGGTCGCTCGTCAGGCGAGCCGTCGTCCGCACCGTCGGGGGGTGCCGCCGGCTCGTCGTCGTCGGTGCAGGCGGCGGCCGAGGTCGAGCCCAGCCCGGCCAGCGCCACCCACGCGACGACGGTCAGCGACCAGCGTCGCCTGCTCACGAGATCAGCTCGTCGAGGCGGCGTCCGGCGAGGGCGCGGGCCGCATAGGTGAACGTGCCCGTGTCCCGGATCTCGGTGGCGGCCCGGACCAGCTCGCCGTACGCGGCCCGCGCGAGGGCGCCACCGGTCGAGACGCGGCGCACGCCGACCGACGCGAGCGCGCCGGTGGAGGGGCCGTGCGGCAGGGCGAGCACGTTGACCGGGGCACCGACCTCGACGACCAGGCGGGCGATGTGGTCGAGGTTCACGAGGCCCGGAGCGTAGAGCACCTCCGCCCCCGCTTCCCGGTAGGCCCGGAGCCGGCTGATCGTGTCGCGGAGGTCGTCGACGCCGTAGATGTGGTTCTCCGCCCTGGCGGTGAGCACGAGCCCGTGGCGGCGCGCCGCCTCGGCGGCCGCGGCGACCCGCTCGACTGCGACGTCGACCGGGTCGATCGAGCCCGTCGAGGGGTCGTAGTCCTCGATCGACAGGCCGGCCGCGCCGGTCTCGGCGATCCGGTCGACGGTGGACCCGATGCCCATCGGGTCCGCCGAGAAGCATCGCTCGGCGTCGACGTTGAGCGGCACGTCGACCGCCGAGGCGATGGCGGCCGTGTGCTCGACCAGCTCGTCGAGGACGACGTGCTGGTCACGCCGGCCGAGGGAGGCGGCATGACCGGAGCTGGTGGTGGCGAGGGCGGGAAAGCCCAGGGAGGCGAGGATGCGTGCCGAGCCGACGTCCCAGGGGTTGGGCATCACGAAGAGGTCGCCGGCGTGGAGGTCGCGGAAGCGGCGGCGGGCGTCGTCGGTCATGCGGCGTGCAGCGCGGGCGCGGTCGGAAGGACGAGTCGTGACATGGACACAGGTTGGCGGATCGCGGCTCCCCGTGGCGGTCACCTGCTCGTGGCACCGTGCCGATCGGGAACCCTCGGGCGCCCGCGGGCCGGCCCGGCGCTGACCTATCGTCCGCCTGACCGATGGAGGGTGCGCGCTGGGGATGCGTGCCCGGCGGGACCGCGCAGGGAAGCAGGTCGATCGATGGAGCACAGGGCGACGGGCGCGGGACGGGGTCCGGCGCCCACCGGCGGGGGAGGCCGGCGATGACGCCGGCGACCGGACGTCGTGCCGGCGGCGGCCCGCGCGCTGGCCGTGGCCGAGGGATCCCCGGCGCGTGGCGCGCCGGTTCGCTCGTGGCGGTCGCCCTCGGGGTCGCGCTGGTGGCCACGGGGCTGTCACGGCGCCGGCGTGCGGACGCGCGGGCGCCGGCCGCACCGGTGAGGCCGCCGACGTCACGCCCCCGGCCGGCGGTCGCCGATCCGGTGTCGGTGTCCCCCGGCGCCGGGGGCGCGGCTCCGGTGGCGACGCCCGACGGCCGCGGGGTGTCGGACCCGGTGCCGGCAGCTGACCGTGCGGGGGTGTCGGCTCGGGCCCCGGTGGCACCGGACGGGGGGAGCTTGCCGGGTCCGGCCCGGGAACCGGACGGTGGGAGCCTGCCGGGTCCGGCCCGGGCACCGGACGGGGGGAGCCTGCCGGGTCCGGCACCGACCTCGGACGCCGAGGATCCCCCGGCTCCGGCGTGGGCGCGTGGTGCGCGGGGCGAGCGCGCGGCCGCTCCTGTCCGGTCCCGCCGGTGGCCGGCCGTGGCGGCCGGGGTCGTGGTGCTGGCCGCGGCGGTTGTCGGGGCGGTGGTCGCCGGTGACCGTGGCGGCGGGCCGTCCGCGGCGACCTCGGGCACCACGGCGGCGCCCGTGCGGTCGACCACCACGACCCCGGCGGTCGACGCGGTCGCCCCGGAGCAGGCTGTCCAGGTCGCGCGTCGCCGGTTGGCCGCCGCAGGCTCGTTCACCTACCGGGGCACGATCAGCGCCACCGACGTGAGCGCCGTCCGGCCCGGCCTCTGGCTGGCGGTCGACACCGCCATCGAGGGCGAGGTGGATCTGGCATCCGGGCGGCTCCACGAGGTCGCGGTGGCCGACGACGGTCGGGCCACGGAGGCGATCGTCGACGGGCCCACCGTGTGGGGGCGTGCGGCATCGAGTCGCGAGCAGCTCGCGGCCGTGCCGTACCAGCGGGTCGGGTCCGCCGCCGAGCCGGTTGCCCCACAGGGTGTCGCCCGGCTGGCGCGATGGCTCGCGACCGCCACCGATCACCACGACGTGGCAGATGCCCCGAACGGCCACCGCAGGGTGGCCGCAACGATCCCGGCCGAGGTCCTCGGCGAGGTCGAGCGCGGCCGCGAGCCGGTCGCCGGCAGGGTCGTGCTCACGCTGGCCGCGACCGGGGACCCGGTGGCGGTCGAGGTCACGACACTTCCCGACGGGCCGCCGCTGCGGCTCGCGATCACGCTCGCCGCTCTCGGCGAGCCGGTGGCGATCGAACCACCCGCCGCCTGACGGCAACCCGCAGGTCGGCTCACGGGTCGCGTTCGCGCCCGTCAGCGCGCAGGGGCGATGTTCTGGTTCATGTGGAACAGGTTCTGCGGGTCGTAGGTGGCCTTGATCTCCGCCAGCCGGTCGTAGTTGCCGCGGTAGTTCTGTGGCACCCGCTCCTGGTCGTCGGACGCCATGAAGTTGACGTAGCCCCCCTCGACGCCCGAGTGCGGGTGGATCGCCGACCAGTAGTCCCGCACCCACCGGGTGTTCCGCTCGTTGTCGGCCGGGTCGGGCCACATGCCGGCGATGTTGGCGATGAACTTCACATCGCGGTACGCGAACGCCGTGTCGTCGGTGCCGACCCGCTGCACGGCGCCGTCGATGGGGTACAGGTGCATGGTGGACTGCACGCAGGGGACGTTCGGGCCGTGCTCGACGTGGGCGGCGATCCCCTCGTCGGTCAGCTCCCTGACGAAATCGGCCTTCCAGTAGTGCTGGAGGCCCGGGGGCACCAGCGCGTCGAAGGCGCTGTTGAGCGCCGGGTAGGGCATCGGCCCGACGTGTTGCGCCACCACCGGGGCCACGTCGAACAGGGGCTTGAACAGCGCATCGGCGTCGTCTTCCCGGCCTGCGAGGCAGGTGACGAGCGCGCACAGCGTGTCTCCGTGCCGATCCTCCGGGATGAAGGGAAGCGGCGGTGCGATCTGCCAGGCGAAGAAGGCGCCCATCTCCTCCGGCGCCTCCGAGATGTAACGCCGGTAGAAGTCGAGCACGGCCGGGGCGTCATCGACCTCGTAGAAGATCGGGCCCCCGACGATGTCGCGCACCGGGTGGAGCGCGAACTCGAACGAGACCGCAGCGCCGAAGTTGCCCCCGCCGCCACGCAGAGCCCAGAACAGGTCGTCGTGCTCGTCGGCGCTCGCGGTGATCAGCCGGCCATCGGCGGTCACGACGTCGGCCGACGCGAGGTTGTCGCACGACAGCCCATAGCGCCGGGCGAGGTGGCCGACACCGCCCCCCAACGTGAGGCCGCCCACCCCGGTGGTGGAGATGATGCCGCCGGGCGTCGCCAGCCCCCAGGCGTGGGTCGCGTGGTCGAGGTCGCCCCAGGTGGCACCCCCGCCGACGCGGGCGCGCCGCCGCTCGGGATCGACCTGCACGTAGCGCATGCCCGACAGGTCGGCAACGAGTCCCCCGTCGCAGGTTCCGAAGCCCGGCACGCTGTGGCCGCCGCCGCGGACGGCCAGGTCGAGTCCATTCTCGCCGGCTGCCCTGACCACTGCGGCCACGTCGGCCGCGTCGACGCAGCGGACGACAGCCGCCGGCCGTCGGTCGTGCATGGCGTTGTGCACAGAACGGGCCTGGTCGTAGCCGTCGTCACCCGGCTCGAAGACCTCGCCGCGCACCTGCTCGCGCATCCTGTCGATGCTCGTTGTCATGAGTGGGCTCCTCGTCGGTGAGGGGTGGGTGCCCGGGGCCGTCGCCCCGGGTCACTCACCCGTGGGTCCCGCCACCGTGGCCTCGGGCCGGCCCCGCCCGCCGTGGTGGGCCGTCCGTCACTTTCTAGGCGTGACATTCCAGGGCCGGCGCGTGCCATCGCATGGCACACCGACGCCGCGGGCCGGGCGGTGACCCGCGGACATGGCGCGCCGTACCGGCGCCAGCACCGCGGGGAGCCGGGCATCGGTCGTACGCTGGTCCGCAGTGCCCGATCCCCCGGCACTCCTGGCGGGCCGGTTCGTCGGCCGGGCCGGCGAGCTGCGGCTGGCCGACGCGGCCTGCGCCGCGGCGGCGCACGGTCGCGGATGTGCGCTCGTCGTCTCGGGAGAGGCAGGGATCGGGAAGACGCGTTACTGCGACGAGGTGGCGCGGCGTGCGCGCGGCCAGGGGTTCACGGTGGTGAGCGCCCGGTGCTGGGTCGACGGTGGTGCCCCGCCGCTCTGGCCCTGGCAACGGATCGTGACCGAGCTGTGCGGCCGGGAGGCCGCCGGGCTGCTGACCGCGGACAGCGATGTCCGAACCGTCGACCCCGAGCGCTTCGCCCGGTTCGCCGCCGTGATGGAGCTCCTGGCGGCCGCATGCGAGCGGGCGCCGGTGTGCCTGGTCATCGACGATGCTCACGGGGCCGACCCCGGGACGTTGCTGCTCGCCCGGTTCGTGGCCCGTTCGCTCGACCGTGTGCCGCTGGTGCTGATCGTGAGCCGGTGCAGCGGCGAGCCGGCGCGGTCCCCCCGGGTTCACGGGTTGCTCGACGACATCGAGCGCGACGCCACGGTCGTGACGCTTCGGCCGCTCGATCCGGACGAGACGGCCGAGCTCATCGACGCTCACGGCCGCGGGGGGATCGACCCCGCTCTCGTGCCCGTGCTGCACCACGTCTCAAGGGGTAACCCCTTGTTCCTCCGCCGCCTCAGCTCGCCGGGGGCGCGCGACGGGGCGGAGGGCCCGCCGGCCGGTCTCCGGCAGGCGATCGCGTCGACCGCATCCAGCATCGGCGCCGAAACCGCGGCGATCCTGGAGGCCGCCGCCGTGCTCGGCCCGTCACCGTCCCTCCGCGAGACGGCGGCGGTGACGGCGATGTCCGCGGCCGAGGTGCTGGACGCGGTGCAGCGGGTGTCCGCCACGGGTCTCGTCGCTCCCGAGGGCCCGGACCGGTTCGCGTTCGCGCACGACCTCGTGCGTGCCGCCTTCGAGGAGCGGCTCCCGGTGGTCCGCTGGTTGGACGCCCACGCCAGCGCGGCGGCGGCCATCGCCCAGGACGCACCGGACCAGCTGGCCCGGCGGGCCCGCCACGCCCTGGCCGCGTCGCCCCGGTCGCCCGCCGACGGCCGTCGGGCGGTCGAGGCGTGCCGGGTCGCCGCCGACTCGATGATCCGGGGCTTCGCCTACGAGCAGGCGGACGAGCTCCTGAGCGCCGCGACGGCACTCCACGACGGCGGCGAGCTCGGACGGGCGCCGGCACCTCTTCTCGTCGAGTGGGCACGCGCGGCGCTGCTGTGCGGGCGGCTCGCCGAGGCCCGCTCCCGCTTCGAGCGGGCGGCCAGGGTGGCCCAGATGGAGGGCGACCGCCGGGTGGTCGCCGAGGCGGCGATCGGGCTCGGTGGGGTGTGGGTGAACGA
The DNA here is from genome assembly GCA_046537875.1 of Acidimicrobiia bacterium. Classification (GTDB taxonomy): domain Bacteria; phylum Actinomycetota; class Acidimicrobiia; order Acidimicrobiales; family VFJN01; genus JBKHJZ01. Next base: position 46,154 of record JBKHJZ010000004.1, read on the forward strand.
GCACCGGTCCCGCGTCGAGCGGGGCTGGGTGCTGGCGCTGCAGCGCGCCGCGCTGGCGGACCTCCCCGAGCACGAGGTGGCGCTCCGGTGCCGGTTGCGCGCGCGGCTGGCCGCCGAGGACGCGTACGACGGGGCTCCGCTGGAACCGGTCGAGGAGGCCCTCGCCGCGGCGCGCACCACCGGCGATCCGGACGCGCTCACCGAGGCGCTGTCGCTGTGTCACCACGCCATGCTCGGACCCGAGCACGTCCATCGCCGCCTGGAGTTGGCCGACGAGCTGGTGGCGGTCGCGTCCGCTGCCGGTCGGGGCACCGCGGCGCTGATGGGACTCTGCTGGCGCACCGTCGACCTGTTCCATCTCGGCGACCCGGGGGCGCTCCGGGCGCACGAGGAGTTGCGGCAGCGGGCCGACGCCCTGGCCTGCCGCAGCCTGCTGTACGTCGCCGAGGTGTTCGACGTCATGCTGCTCATCCGGGCGGGGCGGCTCGACGTGGCGGAGGAGCGTGCGGCCCGCTGCCACGAGCGGGGGGTGGAGGTGGGAGACGTCGACGCGTCCGCGTACCACCAGGCCCAGCTGTTGGCCATCCGCTGGCTCCAGGGTCGGGAGGCGGAGCTGGCCGACCTCGCCGAGCGCGTGGCGACGTCGCCGACGCTGGTGCAGAGCGAGTTCGCCTTCAGGGCGACCGCCGCGTGCCTGGCGCTACGGGCGGGCCGGCAAGCACGCGCCCGTGCCGCACTCGACGTCCTGGTGGCCCGCGGCCTGGCGGCGCTTCCCCGATCGAGCACCTGGCTGGCCGGGATGCACAGCATCGTCGAGGCGGCCGGTGGCCTGGGCGACGACGCCGTCGCCCGTGAGGCCTACGAGCTGCTCCGCCCGTGTGCCGGGCTGCCGGTCATGCCGTCGATCGGTGTCGTGTGCCTGGGGTCGACGGAGCGCGCGCTCGGTCTGGCGGCGATGACGTGCGGTGAGATCGACCGGGCGGTGGCGCACTTCGAGCGGGCGATCCCGGCCAACCGTCGCCTGGGCAACAATCCGCTGACCGCGATCTCGCAGGCCGACCTTGCCGATGCGCTGTGCCGCCGGGCCGCGCCCGGTGACGTGGAGCGGGCGACCCACCTGCTGGCGGGGGCCGTGGCCGAGGGCGAGCGGATGCGACTCGAGGCCCGGGTCGCCCGCTGGCGGGCCCATCTCGCGGCGATCCGGACCCGACCGGGCGCCGGGGACAGGGGTGGTGCGCCGTCCGGGATCATCCGTCGCGAGGGCGGGGGCTGGCTCGTCGAGCTCGACGACCATCGTGCCCTGGTGGCCGACCGGGTGGGGATGCGCTACCTGGCCACCTTGCTCACCCGGCCGGGCGAGGACATCCCGGCGCTGTCGCTCGCGTCCGGCGGTCGGCCGGTGACCGACCCCGCGCCGCAACCGGTGCTCGACGGCCATGCCCGGGCCGCGTACGTGACACGAGCACGGGAGCTCGCGGCCGAGGTGGCCGAGGCCGAGGAGGACGCCGACATCGGTCGGGCCGAGAAGTTGCGACTCGAGCTCGATGCGCTCGTCGACGAGCTGCAGTCGACCGTCGGGCTCGGCGGCCGCTCCCGCGCGTTCGCCGGCCCGGGCGAGCGGGCCCGCACGGCGGTGCGCAAGGCGATCACGCGGGCGATCGACCAGATCGGGGCCGCGGCACCCGGGATCGCGGACGCGGTGCGGCCGACCATCTCCACCGGGTGGACGTGCCGCTACACGCCCGACACCCGTGCGCCGGTCGTGTGGTCGTCCGGGGGCGCGCGACGGCCCCCCGCCCGCCCCCGCGCGCACTCTCAGCGGTAGGTCCAGTCCGGCTGCTTGCGCGCCTGGCGCTCGTCGTAGGTGACCTTCCCGTCGGCCATGTCGACCACCTTGGGGATCGGCACCTCGGTCCGCTGCGAAGGGCACCACCCTTCGAGGTGGGCGGCGACGTCCTCCGGGTACGAGCGAAGGACGCTCGACACCACGGCCCGCTCCTGCACCGGCAGGTAGCAGCGGTTGCCGTCGGTGACCATCCGCAGCCGCTCCTGGATCCTGTCGAGGTCGGCGTCCGCGCCCTCGCCGTCGCGGATGCGCTCGAGCGCCTCGGTGATGTGACCGGACCCCAGCTTGCACGGCGGGCACTGCCCACACGACTCGACGTAGAGGAAGCGGGAGAGCATGGCGGCGACCTCCACCATGCAGGCGGAGTCGTCGTACACGATGAACCCGGCGGCCCCGAGACCCGACCCGGCGGACTCGAAGTGCTCGTAGGTGAGCGGCGTGTCGATCTGGTCGCCGTGCACCACCGCGTTGGCCACACCGGGGAACACGGCCTTCACCTGGTGACCCTCCCGCGGGGCGCCGCAGCGTGCGAGAACCTCGCGCAGCGGCGTGCCCATCGGCACCTCGATCACGCCCGGCGCATCGGCGTCGCCGACCACGGTGCACACCACGGTTCCCGGCGACGACTCGGTGCCGAGGGTGCGGAACTCGTCGGCCCCGTGAGCGAGGATCCACGTGGCCTGGGCCAGGCTCTCCGCGTTGTTGACGAGCGTGGGGTTGGCCTCGTGGCCCGGGGCGTGCCCGGCCTCCGGCTCCGCGGACTGCCAGCCGAGCTGGGGCGCGGTGGCGTACAGACCGTGGAGGTACGGGGGGAGCCAGCGGGGGAGCGGCTCGTTCCCCTCGATCACCTCGAGCAGTGCCTTCTCCTCGCCGAACAGGTACTCCTCCGGCCCGGTGACGACCTTGACCGTCACGTCGCCCAGCCAGCCCGCCTCCTCGATCTCGGCGAGCGCCGCGCGCACGGCGGCGACCTCGGGCTCGAAGCTGGCCTTGAGGGCGATGAGGCCCTCGATGGCCCCGACCGTGTGCGCTGCGATGAGCAGGCCCTCCACCACCTGGTACGGGTTCACCCGCAGCAGCGCCCGGTCCTTGAAGGTGCCGGGCTCGCCCTCGGCCGCGTTGCAGACCGCGTAGTGGTGACGGCCGCCGCCGCCCCGCACCGAGCGCCACTTGATGCCGGTGGGGAAGCCGGCGCCGCCGCGCCCGCGGAGGCCGGCCCCGGTCAGCTCGGCGGTGGTTGCCTCGGGGCCGATCTCGAGGGCTCGGCGCAGCCCGATCCCGCCGCCCCGGGCGACGTGGTCGTCGAGGCTGCTGACGGGTGGGCTGACGAGCAGGCGCGGCACCGCGCCGGTGGGTGTGGGGGTGGTGGACACGGTCCTCCGTCTCAGGTCGGCGGCTCGATGTGCAGGTGGAGTCG
>JBKHJZ010000067.1:0-15451 GCA_046537875.1 Acidimicrobiia bacterium
GTGACGCCGCCGGTCGTCACCCGGCGGCCTCGCCGTCGAGCCAGGGGTAGCGGGCGGTGTCCTTCCCGGCGTAGTCGGGGTCGAGGTAGATGTAGACCCGCTGGATCTTGAAGTCGCGGATCTCGAACACGTCGCACCAGCGGCCGGCCGCCCAGTCGGGCACGCCGGCGCGCCAGGGTCCGTCCTTGTGCACGCCGTGGCTGGTGCCCTCGCACACGATCACGTCCGAGCCCGAGAACACCCAGTTGAACTCGGCGTAGTGGTGCTCGATGCTCTCGAGCGTCCCGCCGACGTCGCCGAACAGCTTGCCGATCTGCTCCTTGCCGGTGGCCACGCCCCACTTCGGGAAGTACACCTGCGCGTCGTCGGCGAACAGGTCGAGGATGCTGCCGCCGTCCGAGGTCTGACCGCCCCGGTCGAACGCCTTCAGGTACTCGATCGCCACGCTCTTGCGCTGCTCGTCGGTCATGGTCTGGGTCGCGATGGCCATGGTCCCCTCCTTGTGATGATGTGGTCGGTCATCGTGTGTTCGGTCATGGTGTGTTCGGTCATGACGTGCTCGGCACGAGGTCGAGCACGTGGTCACGCATCCACGCGAGGAACGTCTCGCGGTCGCGGCTGATCCCGTCCCACGCGGCGTAGGCCGCGTTGTCGCGCACCGAGTAGCCGTGCGCGTAGCTCGGCGCCGCGCCGCCCGGCGCCGGAGCCACCGCGGTCACCACCCAGGTGGGCAGCACCACGGCCCCCGGCCGCGGGTCGAGCTCGTCCACCACCTCCTCCACGGTCGCCAGCGACCGGTCGGCGGCGAGCACCGCCTCCTTCTGGACGCCGGTGATGCCCCAGAGCTGCACGTTGCCGGCGCGGTCGGCACGCTGGGCGTGGATGATCGTCACGTCGGGCCGCAGCGCCGACACCGCGGTCAGCACCTCGCCGGTGAACGGGCAGGTGATCGTGGCCACGTTGGCGGTGTGGTCGACGAGGTCGGTGCCCGCGTAGCCGCGCAGCACGGCGAACGGCAGCCCGGACGCGCCGGCCACGTAGCGGTTCGCCATGCCCGCGTGGCTGTGCTCCTCGAGCTCGAGCGGGTGCGGCCAGCCGTTCTCGACGGCGTCGCGGAAGCGGTGCAGCGAGCCCACGCCGGGGTTCCCGCCCCAGGAGAAGACCAGCTTGCGGGCGCAGCCCATGCCGATGAGCTGGTCGTAGACGATGTCGGGCGTCAACCGGACCAGGCTGAGGTCGCGGCGCCCCTGGCGGATGATCTCGTGCCCGGCGGCATGGGGGATGAGGTGGGTGAAGCCCTCGAGCGCCACCGTGTCGCCGTCGTGCACCAGGTCGGCGACCGCCGCCGCCAGGGTGGTGATCCTCGCCACGGTCAGCCCCGGGGGTACCAGGCGGGGATCTGCGCATCGACGTTGACCCACACCGACTTGGGGTCGGTGTACCCGCGCATGGCCTCGAAGCCCATCTCGCGGCCGTAGCCCGACTCGCCGACGCCACCGAAGGGCGATCCGGGGGTCACCCGCTTGTAGCAGTTCACCCACACCATGCCCGAGCGGAAGGCGCCCGCCATCCGGTGGGCGCGGGAGAGGTCGCGGGTCCAGAGGCCGCCGCCGAGCCCGTAGTCGGTGCCGTTGGCGAGGGCGAGCGCCTCGTCGTCACCGGCGAAGGTCGACACGGTGACGAACGGGCCGAACACCTCCTCGCGGCAGACCCGGGCGGCGGGATCGGCCCGCACGACGGTGGGCAGCACGTAGCAGCCCGCCGACAGTGCGGGGTCGTCGGGGGCGGTGCCACCGCACAGCACCTCGCCACCCTCGTCGCGGGCCACCTTCACGTACGACAGGACCCGGTCGCGGTGCTCGGGCGAGGTGAGGGGGCCCATCTCGGTGCCCGGCGCGAGCGGGTCGCCCACACGGATCGAGCGGGCCAGCGCCAGGAACCGGTCGAGGAACTCGTCGGCCACCCGCTCGTGCAGCAGCAGGCGCGAGCCCGCGATGCAGGCCTGGCCCTGGTTGTGGAAGATCGCGAACGCCGATCCTGCCACCGCGGCGTCGAGGTCGGCGTCCTCGAAGATCACGTTGGCGCCCTTGCCGCCCAGCTCGAGCTGCAGCCGCTTCAGGTTGCCCGCCGACGCCTCGACGATCGAGCGGCCCGTGCGCGTCGACCCGGTGAAGCTCACCTTGCCGATGTCGGGGTGGGCGGCGATGCGGGCCCCGGCGTCGTGGCCGTACCCGGGCACGACGTTGACGACCCCGGGCGGGATCCCCACCTCGACCATCAGCTCGCACAGGCGCAGCGTCGACAGCGGCACGAGCTCCGACGGCTTCATCACCACCGTGTTGCCGGCGGCCAGGGCGGGACCGAGCTTCCAGCTCGTGAACATCAGGGGGAAGTTCCACGGCACGATCTGGCCGACCACCCCGAGGGGCTCGGGGCGCACGTAGTTGAGGAAGCCCGGGCTGTCGACCGGCACCACCGACCCCTCGAACTTGTCGGCCATCCCCCCGAAGTAGCGGTAGGTGGCCGCCGTGCGGGGCACGTCGAGCAGGGTCGTGTCCTTCAGCGGGTGGCCGGTGTCGGTGGACTCCAGGTGGGCGAGCTCGTCCGCGTGGGCCTCGATGGCGTCGGCCAGCCGCAGCAGCAGCAGCCCCCGCTGGGACGCGGGCGTCGCCGCCCAGGCGGGAAACGCCCGCCGGGCGGCCTCGACCGCCCGGTCGACGTCCGCGGCGCGCGCCTCGGCCACCTCGGCGAGCAGCGATCCGTCGTGCGGGTTGCGGACCTCGACCGTGCCGCCCTCCGCGGGGTCGACGAACTCGCCGCCGATGAACAGGCGGTCCTGAACGGGCATGCGACCGCTCAGAACTCGATCGGGTTCTTCGGGGCCTTGCCCTCGGCGATGAGCTCGGGCAGCGCCGGCGAGCCGTTCTCCCACACCAGCAGCATCGCCCGCTTGGGCGAGTAGCCCTGGTGGCGGATGTCGGCGGGCATGGCGGCCACGTCGCCCGGCTTCATCACCACGTTGGCGCGGGGCTCACCGGTCTCGCGGTCCTCGACCTTCCAGTGGATCTCGTCGGAGAGCTGGACGAACCACTCCACCCGGTCGTTGCCGTGGATGATCGGGAGGATGAACTCCTCGGTGGTGGGGCAGTACAGGCTGTCCTTGCACACCGAGACCACCGACGGGTTCCAGGTGACGTCGCTGCGCGAGAGGTAGGCGAACAGGTTGAACGCCGCGACCTCGTTCTCGTAGCCCTCCTCGGCCTCGACCTCCGGCTCGTCCTGGGAGACGTCGGCGAACATCCGGTTGACCGGGTAGCCGTTCTCGTCGGAGCGCAGGGGTTCGTCGCCCGGCACGCCGACCATCCGGCTGGCGGTCACCCGGGTGCGGGTGATCGCCGCGAGGTTGTCGCCCCGCTTCTCGCCGAAGGGCGACCCGGTCTCCTGCGGCGCGGCGAACGGGTCGTAGCCGTCGACGGTCCAGTCGGCCAGCATCTCCTTGAAGGTCCCGATGATCTCGTCGTGCGGGAAGTTCTCCTGGTGGTCGAGCTCGGCCTTGCGGTAGGCGTCGTTGTAGCGACCGGCGAACAGGTCGACGTTCCCGTAGTGGTTCATCGTCCCGATCACCGAGTCGAAGTTCACGATGCCGTAGAAGAAGTTCCAGGCCACGTCGCGCATGAGGGCCTTGAGGAACGCCTCCACCGACATGACGTGCCGGCCGGTGGGCCACTCGATGTGCGCGAAGTGCTCGTCTCGGCTGAAGGTGAAGCCTCCGAGGCGGAAGGTCCGGTAGCCGTGCTCGTTCCGCTCGGTGGCCTCGGCGCGCGTTGCGGTGTCGGTCATCGCTGGTGCCTCCCGGGAATCAGGCGGTCTGGCAGATCTCGGACCACCGGTAGACGGTGTCCGGGCCGTCGATGGTCTGGAGCAGGATCACGCTCGGCCGCGACGCGACGAACCGGTAGCAGCGGCCGGCGGGGAGCAGGGTCATGTGGCCGCGCCGGGCCGTGACCCGGCCCATCCGGCGGCCGCCGGGCTCGCCGTCGACGGCCACCGACCCCGAGCTGTCGGGATCGACGAGCTGCCCGTCCGGGTCGAGCAGCTCGATGACCACCTCGCCGTCGACGACGAGGGCGAACTCGTCGTGCGGGGTGGCCCGCCACTCCGAGGTGCCCTCGGCGCGGATCACCTCGAGCACGTACTCCATGTTCTTGGCGACCGCCACCTTCTCCCAGGGCCGGGCGTTGCTCGCGACCTCGAACATGTTGGAGAAGGCGTAGTTCCTGGGGTCGTCGTTGATCGGCTCGACACCACCCTTGTCGTAGCTGTCGAGCGATCCGAAAGCAGTCGTGTAGGTCGCCATGCTGCCCCCGTTCGGTGTGGCTTCCCCCATGGGCGAATGTACGCCTCTTGCTGTACGCATTCCGCACGCACGTTCGCATTGAGAACAGACGCGACTGTCGCGTAGGATGGGACGCCATGTCAAGGCCGGACTTCGTGCAGTCGCTGGAGCGGGGCCTGAGCGTCATCCGCTGCTTCGACGCCGAGCACCCACAGCTCACCCTGGCAGAGGTGGCGAAGCGGACCGGGCTCACGCGCGCCACCGCCCGCCGCCTCCTGCTCACGCTGGACGAGCTCGGCTACGTCACGTCGACCGGCCGCCGGTTCTCCCTGACCCCGCAGGTGCTCGACATCGGCTACGCCTACCTGTCGTCGCTCAACGTGCAGCAGATCGCGCAGCCGTACCTCGAGGCCCTGTCGGAGCGGGTGAACGAGTCGGTGTCGGTGACCGTGCTCGACGGTGCCGACATCATCTACGTGGCCCGCGTCCCCACCAAGCGGATCATGACCATCTCGCTCGGACTCGGCAGCCGGCTCCCGGCACACTGCACGTCGATGGGACGGGTGCTGCTCGCCGAGCTGACCCCGGACGAGCTCCACGACGTCGTCCCCGAGCGCCTCGAGGCCCACACCGACCGCACGATCCGCACCCGCGACGAGCTCGAGCGGGTGCTCGCCACCGTGCGGTCGCGGGGGTGGGCGCTGGTCGACGAGGAGCTCGAGCTGGGTGTCCGGTCGGTCGCCGCCCCGCTCCGCAACGCCTCCGGCCGGGCCGTGGCCGCCATGAACGTGTCGACCCACGCCGGGCGGACCACGGTGGAGGAGATCTACGACAAGATCCTCCCGGAGGTGCTGACCACGGCGGGCGAGATCAGCAGCGCCCTCGCCAAGCAGTGACCGGCCGCCCGTCGCCCGCCGAGCAGCGCGCCCTGCAGCTGGTCGGCGCCGCGACCTGGCGCCGGGTGCAGCTGCTCGGGGGCCAGCTGCGGGCCGCAGGCGTCGACGTGGGCCTGTCCGACCTGCTCGACGCCGCCGAGGCCCTGCGCCACGTCCGGCTCGGCGACCGCAGCGAGCTGCGCATGGCGCTGCGCTGCGTCCTGGTGCGGCACGCCCACCACGAGGCCACCTTCGACGCCGCCTTCGACCGCTGCTTCCCGGTGCGGCTTGCCCTGCGCCCGGCCGGCGCCGATGCGGACGACCAGGGGGCCACCGGGGACCCCGGCGCCGCACGGAACGGGCACGAGGCGCCGGACGACACCGACCTGGCCCACCGGCTCCGCGAGATCGAGCACGGCTCCGAGCACGAGCTGCGCATCCTCGCCGAGGAGGCCGTCGACGAGCACGGCGGCTTCGACGAGGGCGTCCGGACCGAGCGGTACCACGTCTACCGGGTGCTCCGGGCCATCGACCTGGCCCACCTGCTCCAGGACGCCATCCGCCGGGCACGCGAGCGGGGCGAGGAGGTGTCACGGGAGGAGCTGGCCGCCCGGATCGAGGAGCTGCGGCGGCTCGTCACCGAGCAGGTGCGCGCCCGGCTCTCCCACGAGGTGATCCCGGCGGCCGAGGGCCGGCCCGCCGCCCCGTTCGACGTGGAGATCGCCCGGGCGAGCGCAGCCCAGCTCGAGGAGATGCGGGTGGCCATCCGCCCCCTGGCCCGGCGCCTCGCGGCGCGCCTGCGCCGCCGCCGCCAGAGCCTCCGCTCCGGGCGGGCCGACATGCGCCGCACCGTGCGGCGCTCGATCGCCACCGGCGGCGTGCCGTTCGACGTCGCCTACCGGCGCCCCCGGGCCCACAAGCCCGAGGTGTTCTCGCTGTGCGACGTGTCGGGCTCGGTCGCCGACTTCGCCGGCTTCACCCTCACGCTGGTGTCGGCGCTCGCCGACGAGCTGGCCGACACCCGTTCGTTCGCCTTCGTGGACGCGATCGACGAGATCACCCGCCTGGTCGAGGAGAGCCCGGCCGCCGTGGAGCCGTGGCAGCTCATGCAGCACGGGCGGGTGATCGGGGCCGACGGCCACTCCGACTACGGCGCGGCGCTGACCGGCTTCTGGGAGCGCTACGGGCAACCGGGCCTGAGCGACCGGTCGACGGTGATCATCACCGGGGACGCCCGGACCAACTACCGGCCGCACGGCGCCGGGACCCTGGCCCAGATCGCCCGGCGCAGCCGCGCCGTGTACTGGCTCAACCCCGAGCCGCGCGCCGAGTGGAACACGACCGACTCGATGATCCGCGCCTACGCCCCGCACTGCACCGAGGTCTTCGAGGTGCGGACCGTCCGCCAGCTGGTGGACGCCGTCGAGCGCATCCTGTGACCTGAGCCTCCGGGCCAACTGGCAGCGCCCACTTCGCCCACCACCAACCACCGCTGCCAGAACAGGGGAAACCCCCCGGCTCCACCCCCGGGCCGCGTCGTCGGCACGGCCGTGTGGTGCACAAACGCGCAGACGTGTCCTGTTCTGGGACACCCTGCGGCCACCGCCGCTCCGCATCATGCACCCCGTCATGCAGACGGCCGGCTCGCACGAGCCGGGGATCGGAGAGGAGTGGCGATGGCAGCGCCAGACGGAATCGCGCCCCGGGAGGCGGCGGCACCGAGTCGCAGCGCCAGCTTCGACGTCGCGGCAGACATCGTCGTGGTCGGCGGCGGCGGAGGGGGCCTACCGACCGCGCTCTTCTCCCGCTGGCTCGACAACGAGGTCGTGCTGCTCGAGAAGGCGCCCGAGCTCGGCGGCACGGCCAAGAAGGCCGCCTTCTGGTACTGGGTGCCCAACAACGCCGGGCTCCGCTCGCTCGGCATGGAGGACCGCAAGGAGGACTGCCTCCGCTACATGGCCCGGCTGTCCCGCCCGACGCTCTACGACCCCGACCACCCTCGCTTCGGGCTGAACGAGTGGGAGTACAGCGTGTGCGAGGCGATCTACGAGAGCGCGTCGGAGGCCGCCGAGCTGCTGAAGGAGAAGGACGCGCTCCCCTACGTCCACGCCGCCGAGGTGCCGGACTACTGGGCCGAGATCCCCGAGGACGCCACGCCGAAGGGTCGCGTGCTGTACCCGTTCGGGGCATCGGAGTCGATGTCCGACGGCGGCCAGGTCGCGATCCGCAACATGGGCCGGGCGGCCGAGCGCGACGGGGTGGACATCCGCACGGGACACCGAGTTCAGCGGCTCGTCACGAGCGACCGCGGCGAGGTGGTCGGCGTCGAGGCCACCACGCCCACCGGGGAGCCCGTCCGGGTGCAGGCCCGCAAGGCCGTCGTGTTCGCCACCGGCGGCTTCACGCACAACGAGGAGCTGCGGCGCAACTTCCTCAACGTGCCGGTGTTCGGTGGGTGCGCCGCGCTGTCGAACGAGGGCGACTTCGTCAGCATCGCCACGGCGGTCGGCGGCCAGCTGCGCAACATGAACTACGCCTGGATGTGCCCCGTGCCGCTCGAGCACGCGGTGCACAAGCGCCCCGACATGTCGGGCATGTTCTCGGTGGCCGGTGACTCCATGCTCTGGGTCAACCGGCACGGCGTGCGGGTGGCGAACGAGAAGCTCGCCTACAACGAGCTGGCCCAGGTGTTCTTCACCTGGGACCCGTACGAGGCCGCCTACCCCAACCTGGTGCTGATCGCCATCTGGGACCAGCGCGCCGCCGAGCACTCGGCCAGCGACGAGTACGGGCGCCTCATCCCCCCGCCCGACGGGCGCGACGACCACGTGATCCGGGGCGACACCTGGGACGAGCTGGCGGCCGGCATCGCCGACCGGCTCCATCGCTACCGCGGGGTCACGGGCGGCATGACGCTCGCCGACGACTTCGCCGCCAACCTGCCCGCCACGGTGGCGCGGTTCAACGAGTTCGCCCGCAACGGGGTGGACGAGGACTTCCACCGGGGCGAGCGGGCGGTGCAGCAGCTGTTCAACGGCCCGGTGAGGGAAGAGGACGGCGCCGAGAACCCCACGATGTACCCGCTCAGCGACACCGGCCCGTACTACGCGGCGCTGGTCACCGGCGGCACCCTCGACACCAAGGGCGGCCCGAAGGCCACCCGCGACGGGCAGATCGTCGACGACCGGGACCGGCCGATCCCCGGGCTCTACGGCGTGGGCAACTGCGTGGCGTCTCCCTCTGCGCAGGCCTACTGGTCGGGCGGGGCCACCCTCGGCCCGATCATCGCCCTGGCCCACCGGGCCGCCCGGGCCGCCGACCGCGAGCCCGTGAAGGAGCCGACCGGGGCGGCCACATCGGCCTGACCCGCGAGGCGCCCGACGGGCGCCGCAGGGCCCGGTGACGAGGACCGACGCACATGGCTGCGACGACGAGGACGATGAGCGACCGGGGGGTGCGCCTCGCCGGCATGGTGCCCGGCGCGGCGGGCTTCGTGCCCGTCTGGCTGCTGGCCGCGCTGCTGCTGGCGGTCAGCGCGCTGGTCGCCCCCGACACGCTCTCGGGGGCGTCCTTCGGCGGGATGCTCCCCCTCACCACCTTCCTCGCCGTCGCGTCGCTCGGCCAGATGCTCGTGATCATGACCGCCGGGATCGACCTGTCGGTCCCGGCGGTGGTCACCCTGGCCAGCACGCTCACGGTGGGCGTCGCCGAGGGCGCCGACGACCGGCTCCTGCCGGCGATCGTGTTGGCGCTGGCGGCGGCCGGTGCCGTCGGGCTCGCCAACGGGGTGCTCGTGGGGTTGCTCCGGCTGAACCCGCTGATCGTCACGCTGGCCGTGGGCCAGGCCGTGTACGGGTTCACCGCCGAGTACCGGGACGGCATGGCGCAGGAGTCGGCCGTCCCGGCCCAGCTCTCGTCGTGGGCATCCGACCGGATCCTCGGCATCAGCGTCGTCTTCTGGACCGGCGTGGTCCTGACCCTCGTGGTCGCCGCCGTGCTGCGCTGGTCGGCCGAGGGCCGGCGATTCCAGTCGTTCGGCGCCAACCCGCGGGCGGCCTGGATCGCCGGCATCGACGTGCGCCGCTTCCACGTGGGCGCCTACACGATCGCCGGGGTGCTCTACGGCGCCGCCGGCGTGCTGCTGGCGGCGTTCATCCGCAACCCGACGCTCGGCGCCGGCACGCCGTACCTGCTCGGGCCGATCGCGGCGGTCGTGATCGGGGGCGCCTCGCTCAGGGGCGGCGTGGGCAGCGCCACCTCGACGTGGGTCGCGGCGTTCGCACTGACCCTGCTGAGCCAGATGCTGCGCGTCCTCGGGCTGCCGTCGGCCCTGCAGTTCATCGTCTTCGGCGGCGCCATCGCGGCCGGCATGGCCATCTCGGGCGATCGGGTGGTGACCGGCCTCGGTCGCCTCCTCACCGGCCGCCCCCCGTCACGGGCACGACCCGGCTGACCCAACCAACAAGGAGGAGCGGGAATGCGACAGCGACCCTCGAGACGAGTGCTTCGATTGATGACACCGCTGCTGGCGGTCGCGCTGATCGTCGCCGCGTGCGGCGACGACGACGGGACCGACACCGGTGCGGAGCCGGCCGGCGGCAACGGCGGCAACGGCGGCGAGGGCGAGAGCCTCGACGCCGACCCCGAGCTGCTCGAGATCGCGCTCGGGACGTCGGAGACCGACGGCGTCCCCGAGCCGGTGCTCGCGGCGATCGCGCGCGCCGGCCAGGAGGTCACCGACGAGCAGCTCGAGCTTGCGCTCGACTGCTGGGAGCAGGACGAGTGCGACACCGGCACCGGCGGCGACCTCACCGTGGCGCTCGCCGACGGCTTCGGCGAGAACGTGTGGCGCGAGGTCACGCACATGGAGCTCGTCCTCCAGGCGCTCACCTACCCCGAGATCGGCGAGATCCGCTACGTGAGCGCCCAGGGCGACACCCAGAAGGCCATCTCCGACCTGCGCAGCCTGATCGCCGAGGACGTCGACATCATCGTCACGTTCGCCGACGCAGGGGAGGCGCTGCTGCCCACCGTCCGGGAGGCGACGCAGCAGGGCATCGTGGTCGTCCCCTACATCGCCGGGGTCGCCGGCGACGCCGGTGACGACTACCTCTCCTACGTGGCCGAGGACCTCTGCCAGCTCGGCGAGAGCTTCGCCGAGGTGATGAACGACGAGGTCGGCGAGGGCAAGGTGGCGTTCCTGGGGGGCACCGCGGGCAACCCGCTCTCGGAGGCCTGGCAGTCGTGCGAGGAGGAGGCGCTCGATGACGGGATCGAGCTCGTCGGGCGCGCCGACACCGACTGGACCCGGGAGGGGACCCTGCAGGCGATGTCCGGGTTCCTCAGCCAGCACCCCGACCTCGCAGGCGTCAGCTACGAGTACGCCGACGGCTTCCTCGGCGGCGTGCGGGCCTACGAGGCGGCGGACCTGCCGATCGACCTGGTCCTCACCCTGCGGACCGACGAGATGGGCCTGTTCTGCGAGTGGCAGGAGATCGGGAACCCCGACTTCCAGATCTTCCACTCCTCGGGCGGCAGCTTCCAGCCCCGCATCGCGCTCACCGCAGCGATGATGCACGTCAACGGCGAGTCGGTCGACGGGCAGATCGTCGTGCCGAACGAGCTGCGCCAGGTCGACGACAGCAGCTGCAACCCCGACATCCCCGCCGAGGCGCCGGTGTCCACGCTGGTGCCCACCGAGGTGATGGAGGCCATGTACGGCTAGCGGCCGAGCGGACACGGTCGTCACCGAGGGACCATGGTGCTCACACCGGACGTCGAGACCACCACCGACACCGTCCTCGCCCTCGAGGGCGTCTCCAAGCGCTTCGGAGCGGTCCAGGCGCTGCGGGACGTCGACCTCGAGTGCCGGGCCGGCGAGATCCACGCCGTGCTCGGCGAGAACGGGTCGGGCAAGTCGACCCTGCTCGGGGTCGCCAGCGGGATCGTGCGTCCCGACCGGGGCACCGTCCACATCGGCGGGCATCGGCTTCACGTGGGCCACGCGGCCGATGCCCGCCGGCTCGGGCTGGCGATGGCGTACCAGACGTACTCGCACGTCGCCGAGCTGACCGTCGCCGAGAACCTCTACCTGGCCGTCCACGCCGACGACCGGCCTCCCCTGCGCCGGATCACCCCGTGGGCGGCGGAGCAGCTCGGCCGGTTCGACCTCGAGATCGACCCGCGCCGAGCAGTGGGGGATCTGTCGCTCGCCGAGCGGCAGCTGCTCGAGGTGGTCAAGGCGCTGCTCGAGCATCCCCGGACCCTGCTGCTCGACGAGCCCACCACGGCGCTCGGGCCGGGCGACGTCGACCGGCTGCACGAGCTCGTCGAGCAGCAGGCGCGGGCCGGCGTCGGCGTGCTCTACGTGAGCCACCGCCTGACCGAGGTGCTGGAGATCGCCGACCGGGTGACCGTGCTCCGCGACGGCGAGAGCCAGGGCACGCACGACACGGCCGACCTGTCGGAGGGCGACCTCGTCGCGATGATGATCGGGCGGCCGGCCGAGCTGGCGTTCCCCACCCGCGAGGTGCTCGACGACGGCGACCGGGTGGTGCTGGCCGCGGAGGGCCTGCGGGGCGACCGCTTCGGCCCCGTCGATCTCAGGCTGCGGCGGGGCGAGATCCTCGGCATCGCCGGGGCGGAGGGCAACGGCCAGGACGAGCTGATCCGGGCGCTCGCCGGGGTGGCACCCGCCTCGGGGACCGTGCGCCTCGAGGGCCGGGACGTGGACGTCCGCTCGCCGCGGGCCGCGCTCGGGTCGGGCATCGCCTTCCTCAGCGGCGAGCGGCTGGTCGAGACGCTCTTCCCCGTGCTCAGCGTGCGGACCAACACCTCGATCCAGATCCTCCGCCGGGTCAGCCGGTTCGGGCTGCTCCGCCGGCGCCGGGAGGCCGACGCGGTCACCGACACGGTGACCGACCTCGCCGTGCGCACCCCCTCGATCGAGCAGCCGGTCCGCCTGCTGTCGGGCGGCAACCAGCAGAAGGTTGCTCTCGGCAGGTCGCTGCTGCGCGGCGCCCGGGTGCTGGTCGTCGAGGAGCCCACCCAGGGGGTCGACGTCGCCAGCCGCTTCGACATCTACGGGGCTCTCCGTGCCCTGGCGGCCGAGGGCGCGGCGGTCGTCGTGCGCTCGAGCGACCCGATCGAGCTGTCCGGGCTGTGCGACCGGGTCGTCGTGGTGTCGCGGGGGCGGATCGTCCGCGAGCTTCCCGCCGGCGATCTGTCGGAGGAGAGCATCGTCTCCGGCATCGTCGGGTCCGGCCGTCGCCCGGCCGGTCCCCGGCCCGCAGGTGGCCGCCCCGCCGGCGACGCGCCGGCTGGCGAAGGGTCCCCGACCGCGCCAGGGGCGGCGCCCCGCCCCTGGCGCGGCGTCGCCCGGGCCTACCTGCCGATCCTCGCCCTCGCCGGGCTCATCGTCGGCGTCGGCGGCTACACCGCCGGGCGGTCCGACGCCTTCCTCTCCGACTACAACCTGCAGAGCCTGCTGCTGGCCACGCTGCCGCTCGCCCTCGCGTCGATGGGTCAGGTGAACGCCCTGCTGGTGCGCGGGTTCGACGTGTCGGTCGGCGCCCTCATGGCCTTGGCGGTCGTGGTGGGCTCGTTCGTCCTGACCGGCGAGTCGTTCGGCCCGCTGGCGCTGGGCTCGGCGGCCATCCTGGGCGTGGGGCTCCTGGCCGGCGGCGTCAACGTCGTGCTGATCACGCGGCTCGGCGTGCCGTCGATCATCGCCACCCTCGCCACGCTCAGCGTGATGCAGGGGATCGCCCTGGTGCTCCGGCCGACGCCGGGCGGCACCATCGCGTTCGACTTCGCCGACCAGATCACCACCACCGTCGGCTTCGTCCCGGTGGCCCTCCTGGTCGTCCTCGGGCTGGCCGTGGCGGGCGATGTCTGGCTCCACCACTCGGGTGGCGGCCTGGCGGCGCGGGCGGCGGGGTTCGACGAGGTGGCCGCGGGTCGGCTGGGCATCGACGCGCGGCGGGTGGCCACCCGGGCGTTCCTGGCCACGTCGCTGCTGGCCACGGTCGGCGCGCTCTTCCTGGCGGCGCAGACGGGGGTCGGAGACGCCCGCCTGGCGGGCGACTTCGCGCTCGTGTCGATCGCCGCCGCCGTGCTCGGGGGTGCCAGCCTGGCGGGCGGACGCGGGTCGTTCGTCGGCGCGATCGTGGCCGCCCTGTTCCTCGCCCTCATCACGAACGTGCTGCCCTTCCTCGGATGGAGCAGCGCCTACGGCGACATCGCGAAGGGGCTCTTCATCGTCGCCGCGCTGGTGGCCTACAAGGTGGCCGGCACGCGCCGGGCGGGCCGGCCACGGCTCTTCGGCCGGCGATCGACCGCTTCCGGGGACATGACCTCCGGCGACGGGCCTTCCGGGGACTTGGCCTCCGGCGACGCGTCTTCCGGGGACGGGGCGTCCGGCGATGCGGTCGCGTGATCCCTTCCGTTCGTATAGCGCACGGAAGTCCGTATCGTGGACAACCCCACGTCGTTCCCATAGACTGAGGGTCCAGCTGAGCGCCCGTCGCCGCCGGTCGCGCCGGCTGGTGGGGGACGACATGCTCACGGTCGACGATCTCAGCGAGGCAGCGGCAGACGCCCGCGAGGGCTTCTTCGCCGGGGAGTCCTCCCCGGCCGGGGTCCGCCCGGAGATCCTCGCCTCGTGGCAGCGCTCTCACCTGCGCGGTGCGATCCCCGACGCGCACGACCTCCCCTACAGCCCCGACCTCGACCCCGAGGTGCCCCTCCACCGGGCCGCGATGCCGGTGCTCGACTCGCTCGCCGGCCAGCTCGACGGCTCGTCCGCCGCGCTGCTCCTCGCGGACGAGCGTGCCCGGATCCTCGAGCGGTGGGCCGGCACCCGCAGCCTCGAGCGCCTGATGGACGCCACCGAGTCGGCCCCCGGCTTCTGCCTCGACGAGGCGGCCTGCGGCACCAACGGCCTCGGCTCGGTGCTCGAGGAGCGGCGGGCCGTCCTGGTCACCGGGCACGAGCACTACGCCGAGCGCTTCCTCGGCTACTCCTGCTGCGGTGCCCCGGTCCGCGACGTGCTGACGGGGCGCACCGAAGGGGTCGTCACGCTCGTCTGCCGGTGGGACGACGCCAACGGCCTGATGATGCCGATGGTGAAGCAGGCCGTGGCCGCCATCGAGGAGCGGCTGGTCGAGGCGGCAGGCCGGCGGGAGCAGCGGCTGCTCGGCGCCTTCCTCGCCGCACAGCGGGGCGGGCGGCGACCGGTGGTGGCGGTCAGCGACGCGGCGCTCATCAGCAGCCCCGCCGCCGACCGCCTGCTCGGACGGGACCAGCTCGCCGAGCTCTGGCCGGCCGTCACCGACGTTCTCGCCAACGGCCGCTCCGGGGTCGTGGACCTGCGGGTCGGCGGGGTGGCCGTCACCTGCGACCTGCAACCCGTGAGCGAGCACAGCGGGCTCGACGGCGTGGTCGTTCACCTCGTCGACGCCCCGGGCACGCGGCCGGTCCGCCCGGTGGCGAGGCCGGTGCGCGCGCTCGACCGGCTCGCCGGCTCCAGCCCGGCGTGGCAGCGGACGATCGCCGACGCCGCCCGGGTGGCGGACTCGCCGCACCCCGTCCTCGTCTGCGGTCCCCCCGGGGCCGGCAAGCTCGCCGTCGTCCGGGCGATGCACGAACCGGTCGCCGGCGGGCGGGACCACCGGATCATCGACGCCTCGCTGGCCGCCATCGACGGCCCCGACCGCTGGCTGCGCCACGTGGGCGACGCGCTGGCCGCGCCGCACGGCGTGGTGGTGATCCGGCACGTCGAGCAGCTCGACGAGCGCGTTGCCGGTGCCGTCGCCGCCGCCATCGACCGCCGGCCCGGGGCGCCCGGCGCCCGCCTGGCCGCCACGGCGACCACCGGCGCACCCGACGCCGCGCCCCAGGGAGGGCTCCCCACGTCGCTGACGAGCCGGTTCGTCCACCGCCTCGACGTCCCGCCGCTCGCGCACCGCCCCGACGACATCGTCGAGATCGCCCAGGCGCTGATGCGCCGCCACGCCGGCGGGCGGGGACGCCGGCTCACCAAGGCCGCGCTCCAGGTGCTCCGCCGCTGCGAGTGGCCCGGCAACGTGCGCCAGCTCGAGGGGGTCGTGCTCGCGGTCCTCGACCGCCGCCCCTCGGGCGACATCGCAGCCGACGACCTGCCGCGGCACCTGGCGGTGCGGGACGGCGCCGCGGCGCTGACCGCCATGCAGTCGGCCGAGCGGCAGGCCATCGTCGAGGC
>JBKHJZ010000068.1:0-15443 GCA_046537875.1 Acidimicrobiia bacterium
GGCGGTGAATCCGCCCGGCCGGCGATGGACTGCCTGGTGGTCGAGATCCCGAAGGACACCGGCACCATCACGCCCGGGCTCGCGGGCAAGGTGGAGTCGGCGGCCAGCCTCACCGAAGGCGCGGAGTACTACCAGGAGTGCTGGTACGTCGACACGGGCACGGTCTTCCACGCCGAGCGCTTCACCTACACCCCCGGCGAGCAGGGCCCGAACGCCTACGCACTGGCCCAGGTGGCGCACAGCCGCACGCCGCTGCGGCTCCCCGAGCCCCGCATGGCCCCGCCGATCGACGCCGACCACCTCGTCGGCTTCGCCACATGGCTGTGGGTGGATCCCGGCTACTGGCAACCGGTGCAGGCCCACGCCGAGGTCCCCGGCGTGGCCGTCACGGTGACCGCAACCCCGGTCCGCCTCACCTGGGACATGGGCGACGGGACGACCGTCGGCTGCGACGGGCCCGGCACGCCGTGGAGCGCCGACGGTCCCAATCCCGACACCAGCGACTGCTCGCACACGTTCCGGTACGCCTCCGCCGACCAGCCCGGGGGCCGGTACCACGGCTCCGTCACCATGGAGTGGGACGTCACCTGGCGGGCCACCACCGGCGAGGGCGGATCGCTGGGGACGGAGCGGCGCTCCGTGCCCTTCGACCTCACCGTCCTCCAGCGGCAGGCCGTGGTCTGCGCCGGCGACCTCGACCGCTGCGCCACCAGCTGACGAGCTACCACCCGACCAGTCGGCGACCGGGCCACCAAGGTCCGGACCCTCAGACCCGGATCCGCCGTGGCGCGTCGGGCTCGATCCGCAGGGTTGCGACCGCGGTGGCGATCATCTCGTAGTGGCCGACGAGCAGGACCAGCTCGATGGCCCGGCGCTCGTCGAGGAACCGACGCAGATCGGCCCATGTCCCGTCGCCCAGGTCACCGCGCGCGTGCAGCTCATCGACCGCCGTCAGCAGCGCCCGCTCGCGCGGCGACCATCCCGGGGCCTGCGGTCCGGCGAGCACCCGCTCCATGTCGGCCGGCCCCACCCCCGCCCGGAGGCCGAGCCTCCGGTGGTGCTCCAGCTCGTAGTCGCAGTCCCGCAGGTGGGCGACCCGCATGATGGCCAGCTCGGTCTCCCGGCGGGCGAGCGTGCCGCCCGGCATCAGCCGCGCGGCGAAGCGCAGCCAGCCCCGGAACAGCTTGCGATGCCGTCCCAGGGTGAGGAACAGGTGGGGCGGCCCGGTCCCGCCGGCCCATCCGGCCCCCCGGCTGATCACCCAGTTGACGATGCCCACGTCCCGCCGGTCGCCGGGGGCGATCCGTGGCCCGCTCATCGGGCCCGCCGAGTCGCGTGACGTACGCGACGGCAGCCGAGACGCGACACCATGCCCGGCAAGGTAGCCCCGGCCCCGCCGCCTCTCGCGGCCCCCGCCACCCGCCTCTCGTGGTCCCGCCGGCTCGCGCCCAGGCATGGCGGCCGGGTTGCGGGCCGTGCCGGCGGGAAGGGATGCGGTCGCGGGCCGGATCCCGGCTGAATTCGGCGGTTCGCCGGGCCGGCCCGCAATGCCGACACGTGGAGGTCCAGATGGGGCGCACGAGCGACAAGCACACCCCGCGTCGCGACGACCAGCTGAAGCACGAGGAGGCGGCGATGCTCCAGGGGTCGCCCGACGAGGGCCGGACCGAGCCCCGCCGGGCCGAGGAGCCTGGCCCCGGCGAGGGCGGCCTGGGGGTGCGGCCCGAGGCCGAGGAGCCCTACCACGGTGCCGCCACCGAGTCGGAGGTCGAAGGCCGGGCGGCGCTGGCGGCGACGTTCCCCCCGAGCATGTTCCCGGCGGGCCGGCAGCAGCTGATCGACGAGGCGGAGGCCAACTACGCCGACGAGCCGCTGCTCCGCCTGCTCCGGCGCATCCCCGACCGCGCCTACGGCACGGTCAGCGAGGTCTGGGACGAGATCACCGTCGCCCGTGGCGCCCCTTCCTGAGGCGGGCGTTTCCGCACCGGCCACACCGGGAAGCCGCGCGTCGTGGCCAAGGACCGGGACGAGCTGACCGCCGAGGACGTCGAGGACCTCGCCCACCTGCAGTCCGGCCAGGCCGAGGGCACGGGCGCCGTGTGGGAGACCGTGCTCCCCGGTGAGGCCGACCAGCGGCGCGAGCAGATGGAGCTGGTGAGCGACACCTTCGAGGACGGCGAGATGCTGCCCGAGCGGTGCGCGCACGACCGCGACAACATCTCGCCCTCGCTCAGCTGGGACCTCGTCCCGGAGGAGACCGAGGAGCTCGCCCTGCTCTGCCAGGATCCCGACGCCCCCACCGGCACGTTCACGCACTGGGTGCTCACCGGGATCGACCCGTCGATCACCGAGATGGTCGAGGACAGCATCCCGCCCGGGGCGGTGACCGGGGTCAACGACTTCGGCGAGGTCGGGTGGGGCGGACCCCGACCGCCCGCCGGTGATCCGGCCCACCGCTACGTGTTCACGCTGCTGGCCTCGGCGGTGCCCCTCGACCTGGGGCCCGACGCCACGGCCGACGAGCTGCTCGAGGCCATCGACGAGGATCTCCTGGCGCGGGGCGAGCTGGTCGGGCTGTACCAGCAGCCCTGACCCGGGCAAGGGGCGGGTCGCCCGGTGGTCGCCGGCTTCGTCTCGGGGGTGCGGGGGCCGTGCCACCGGGGGAGCTGGACGGGGAAGCTCTTCCGGCGACACGGCCCGCCGCGTCACCGGCCGCACGGCCGCCGCTGCCAGCCGGCCGCCACCGCCAGTTCTGCGCGTATCGTGCCTCCCATGCTGTCTACTCGAACCCGAGTTCAGGTTCAAGCGGCGACCGCGCCCGGCGGACCGGCCCGGTCATCCCGGTGCTGCGACTACGGTGTCGACCGTGGCGAGGGAGGCCCGGTGACAGGCCGGTCGTCCGGCCGCACCGCCGCAGACACGCCGCACCGGGCCGGCGGCGGGCCGGCCGGTGGTGACCCGGCGAGCGGCGACGGCGCGCGAGAGCTCACCCCACGCGGCCGGAGCACCCGCAACAAGCTCGTGGCCGCGGCATGGGAGGTCTTCGGCGAGAAGCCGTACCAGTCCGCGCGCATCACCGAGATCGCCGGCCGGGCCGGCGTGGCGACCGGCAGCTTCTACTCGTACTTCCCGTCGAAGGAGGCCCTGTTCCGGGTGGTGGCCGACCGGGCACTGGCGGCCATGTACGGGGCGCCCCGCCGCGACCCCGACAACGCCGAGCGCAACCCGGTCCGCGACATCGCCTACGCCAGCCGGCGCTACTTCCTCGCGTGCCGGGAGCACCGGGTGATCGCCCAGTCGATCGAGCAGCTCCGGTCGGTCGACGACGAGATCCGCCTGAGCCGCCGGGGCACGCTGCTCAAGGCGGCCAAGCGCAGCGAGCGGTGGATCCGGCGGCTGCAGGACGAGGGGACCTGCGACCCCACGGTCGACCCCTGGCTCACCGCCCTGGCGCTCCAGTCGATGAACGTCAACCTGGCCTACGACCAGTTCGTCCACCGCGACGACGCCCAGGACGTCGACGCGCTGGTCGCCGCCGTCACCCCCATCTGGGCCCGGGCGGTCGGGCTCGACGCCTGGCTGTGAGCCGTCAGCGCCGGAGCAGCTCGGCGGCGGCCACGGCGACCTTCCGCGCCGTCGGGACCCGGGCGCGCACCGAGAACACGTCGAAGTCGTTGGCCGCGATCTCGTCGAGGATCCGGGCGTAGAGCACCCGGGCCGTCCGGATGGCTCGGGCCGACCACGGCGGCAGGAGCGCGATGCCCACGTCGGCGGATGCGTACAGCCGCTCGGCCCGCCCGAACTCGAACCGCATCAGCTCGCGCCACGCCGGGGTGACCGTGCGGGCGTGGACGTCGACACCGAAGCGCTCGAGGTCGTCGGCCGGTAGGTACACCCGGCCCCGGTCGAGGTCCTCGCCCACGTCGCGCAGGAAGTTGGTGAGCTGGAAGGCGAGGCCCAGGTCGCGTGCCGGGCCGAACGCCCGGGGATCGTTGCCCTCCAGCACCGGCAGCATCATCTCGCCGATCACCGCGGCCGACCCGTCCATGTAGTCGCACAGGTCGTCCCAGGTCCGGTAGCCGGTCACGGTCAGGTCCATGGTCATCGACCGCAGGAACCGGTCGAAGCAGGCACGGTCGATGCCGAACGTGACGGCGGTGTGGGCGACCGCGGCGACCGCTGGCGCGGCCTCGTCCGGGCGGCTCGCGCCCGCGACCGGAGTGCCGGCCGCCGCGGCGCCGAGCGCCCGCCGAAGCGACCGGCCCAGCTCGTCGAGGCGGGCACGGCGCCGCTCGACGGTGTGGTCGCCCGGCCCGTCGTGGACCGCGTCCGGGATCTCGTCGACGATCTCGTCGGCGTGCCTGCAGAACCCGTAGAGGGCGTACACGTGCGGCCGCCGGTCGGCGGGCAGCACCCGCGTCGCCCAGTAGTAGGTGGTGCCGTGGCGGCGGGTGAGCCGCCGGCACTCGCGGTAGGCGTCGCGGAGCTCGGGCGGCACCCGCAGGTCCCGCCCCGGGGACGGGCGGGTCACGGTCCCGTCCCCGGCGGTGTCACGGGCCCGGCGCACCCGGTTCACCAGCCCGCCTCCGGCGTCACGAGCCCGGCCCCAGCCGCTCGGCCGCCAGCTTCCCCGACAGCAGCACCATCGGCACGCCGACACCGGGCACCGTGCCGGTCCCGACGAACACCAGGCCGGGCGCCCGATCGTCGACGTTGCGGGGGCGGAACGGGCCCGACTGCGTGAAGCGGTGGCTCAGCGAGAACGGCGTGCCGGCGGCGAGCCCCTGGCGCGCCCAGTCCACCGGGTCGACCACCGCCTCGTCCACGACGTCCACCGGGTAGCCGAGCCGCCCGGCCGCGGCGGCCAGGTCGTCGCGCACCCGTGCCCGGGCCTGCGACCAGTCGAGGCCCCCGGTCAGGTTCGGCACGGGTTCGAGCGCGTAGAGCACCGAGCACCCCGGCGGCGCCAGCTCGGGCTCGGTGAGCGTGGGCACCGACACCAGCAGCGACGGGTCGGGCATGCGCCGCCCGTCGGCGAGCGCGGCGAAGGCGCCCTCCCACTCGCGACCGAAGTGGATGTTGTGGTGGGCGGCCCCCGGACCGGGGTGCCCGCGGACGCCCGCGTGCCACACCACGGCAGAGGGGGACCAGCGGGCCCGGCGCAGCCGGGCGGGGGGCCGCAACCCGGGCACCAGACCGTACGCGGCCGGGAGGTCGGCGTTCACCACCACGGCGTCGGCGCTCAACACCTCGCCCCCGACCCGCACGCCCCGCACGGGGCCGCGATCGCCGCCGGCCAGCACCACCTCGTCGACCGCCGTGCCGTACCGCACCCGGCCGCCGGCCTTGACCACGGCATCGGCGAGCGCGGTGGCCACCGCGTGCACCCCGCCCCGGGCGGCCCACACGCCGGCGACCACGTCCATGTAGCCGATCACCGCCAGCACGCCCAGCGCCTGGTGCGGTGCGAGCCCGGCGTACAGGGCCTGGAAGCTGAACAGCCGCCGCAGCCGGTCGTCGCGGAACGCCCGGGCGACCACCCGGTCGAGGCGCCGCAGCGCGCCGAGCCGCACCAGCGCGAGCGCGGGGCCGAGCGGGCGGACGAGGTCGGTGACGTGGTCGTAGTTGCGGCCGAGGAACGCCGGCTGCTCGAGCCGGTAGAG
Organism: Acidimicrobiia bacterium; assembly: GCA_046537875.1. Lineage (GTDB taxonomy): Bacteria > Actinomycetota > Acidimicrobiia > Acidimicrobiales > VFJN01 > JBKHJZ01. The sequence continues at coordinate 5,664 of JBKHJZ010000068.1, forward strand.
GCGCCCGAGCCAGTCGGCGTAGCGCTCGAACCGCCCGGCCTCGTCGGGGCCGCAGACCCGGGCCACCTCGGCCGCCATGTCGGCCCGGTCGGCGCGCACCCGCAGCTCGCTGCCGTCGGCGAAGCACGCCCGGTAGGCCGGGTCGAGGCGCGTGAGGTGCAGGTGGTCGTCGAGGCTCGTCCCCGCCGCGGCGAACACGTCGGCGAGGAGGTCCGGCATGGTCAGCACGGTGGGCCCGGTGTCGAACCGGAAGCCGTTGCGCTCCCGGCGCCCGGCCCGGCCGCCCGGCCGGTCGAGCCGCTCCACCACCTCCACGTCCCACCCGGAGCCGGCCAGGTGGCAGGCCGCGGACAGCCCGCCGAACCCGGCGCCCACCACGACGGCGCGCCGCGTCATCGGTCGGCGACCGCAGTGCCGGTCACGAGGAGAGAAAGTACCACCACATCATGTGGCGCCTACTGTCGGGCCACTGCGCGTGGAAAGCTGGTCCCGTGGTGCTCATGGCCCCCGCCGGCGACCCCGCGGCGGCGTGATGCCCGACCGCTGGCAGTACCTGGCGGTCCTGGCCGGCTGCCTGCTCGTGACCCTGCCGCTCGAGGTGGTGCTCGGTGCCCGGGTCTACCGGCGGCCGCGTCGCCTGGCCCGCTCGCTGGTGCCCGCGCTGGTGGTGTTCGTCGCCTGGGACCTCGCGGCGATCGAGCGTGGCCACTGGTGGTTCTCGGAGCGCTACACGACCGGATGGCGGCTTCCCGGCGACCTGCCGGTCGAGGAGCTCGCCTTCTTCGTGGTGATCCCGATCTGCGCGCTGCTCACCTACGAGGCGGTGACGATCGTGCTCGAGGCGGCCCGGGGTGCCGGGAACCGTGGACCCGGCTCGCGCCAAGCCGGGGATCGGGGGCCGGGGCCGCGCCGGGCGGGCGACGCAGGACCGGAGCCCCGCGGCGGAGGGCCCGGGTCCCGGCCGCGCCCGGCCGGCGAGCGCGGGGCGGTGGTGCCCCGTGCCTGAGTACACGATCGCCGCGGCGGCGGCGGTGGCCGCCGTGGTGGCCCTCGAGCTCGGGGTGCTCCGCACCGGCCTGTTCCGGCGGCCCGCGTACTGGATCGCGATGGCGATCGTGCTCGCCTTCCAGGTCCCCGTCGACGGGTGGCTCACCAAGCTGAGCGCGCCGATCGTCCTCTACGACCGCGACCGGATCAGCGGCATCCGCGCGCCGTGGGACATCCCGGTCGAGGACTTCCTCTTCGGCTTCGCCCTGCTCACGCTGGTGCTGCTGCTGTGGGAGCGCGACCGCCTCCGTGCCCCGGACGCCGGCCGGGTGTCGGCCGAGGTGGGGGAGCCGGGCGGGCCGTGAGCACCACCACCGCCGCCGTGCTCGCCGCCGGGTGGCTGCTCGGCTGGCTGCTGGCCGGGCGCCGGCACGAGCTGCGGGCGGCGCAGGTCCCGCCGGGCGTGCGGGTGTCGGTGATCGTCCCCGCCCGGGACGAGGCCGCCCGCCTGCCCCGGCTGCTCCGCGCGCTGGCGGGTGACCCCGGGCTGGACGAGCTGCTGGTGGTCGACGACGGCTCCACCGACGCCACCGCCGCCGTGGCGCGGGCCCACGGCGCCACCGTGCTCGCCGCCGCGCCGCCGGCGGGCTGGTCCGGGAAGGCGCACGCCTGCTGGACGGGGGCGCAGGCGGCCCGCGGCGACGTGCTCGTGTACCTCGACGCCGACGTCGAGCCGGCCCCCGGCGGGGTCGCCGCCCTGGCCGCGGCGGCGGCCATGAGCGAGGGCCTGGTCTCCGCTCACCCGGTCCACCGCATCGAGCGCCCCTACGAGCTGCTCTCGGCGGGTGTCGGGGTCGTCGCCCTGCTCGGGGCCGGCACCGGCGGCCCGCCGGCGCACCGGTGGTGGCGCCAACCGCTGGCCTTCGGTCCCGCTTTGGCCATCCCCGCCGCGGCCTATCGGCGCATGGGTGGCCACGCCGCCGTGCGGGGTGCGATCGCCGACGACATCGCCCTGGCCGACGCCGCCGGGCGGGCCGGGGTGCCGCGGCGTGCCCTGCTCGCGGGGCCCCTGCTCGCCTACCGCATGTACCCCGGCGGGCCGGCGCAGCTGGTCGAGGGCTGGACGAAGAACCTGGCCACCGGCGCCGCGGCCACGCCGCCGGTGCGGCTGGCGGCCGTGGTGGTGTGGGTGACCGCCACCCTCCAGGCGGGGGTCACGCTCGCCGCCGCGGCGGCAGGCCACGCGGCGGTCGTCCCCGCGGTGGCCGCCTACGTGCTGTTCGCCGTCCAGTTCCAGGTGATCGCCCGGCGCATCGGCCGGTTCGGCCCGGCGGCGGGCATCCTGTTCCCGGTGCTGATGGCCGGGTTCGTCGCCCTGTTCGCGTGGTCGGTTGCGATCACCCACGGCCGGCGCCGCGTCCGCTGGCGGGGCCGCGTCCTCGACGTGGAGCGGGCGCGATGACCCGGGGACCGGGGGACCGGTGAGCACCCGGCAGGTCGTGGTCCTCGACGTGCTGGTGTGGGCGGCCTGGAGCGTGGTGGTCGGGTACGCGGCCCACCGGGTGCCCGGCCACCGGCTCGCGCACGACGGGCCGCTCAGCCGGCTGCGGCCCTGGGAGCGGGACGGCCGCGTCTACGAGCGGATCGCCATCCGCCGCTGGAAGGACAAGTTGCCGGACTTCGGCGGCCTCTTCCCGGGCGGCGTGTCGAAGCGGTCGCTGATCTCGCGGTCGACGCCCGACCTGGTGCGGCTCGTAGCCGAGACGCGCCGGGCCGAGCTGGTGCACTGGGCCGTGCCTGCGGTCACCCCGGTGTTCCTGCTGTGGAACCCGGCGCCGCTGTTCGGTGCGATGGTCGCCTACGCGGTGCTCTCCAACGTGCCGTGCCTGGTCGTGCAGCGCTACAACCGGGGCCGGCTCCGGCGCATGCTCGACCGGCGCACGGCGCGAGCCCGGGCGGCCCCGCCGCCCCGGCGGGACGCAACGGGCCCTCGGCCGGCCCGCCCGGCCACCCCGCCGCCGTGGGAGGGAGAGCCCGCGTGACGCCCGCGCTGGTCGCCGTCGTGTCGCTGCTCGCGATGGAGCCGGTGGTCGCGCTCGTGCACCGCGGGGTGATGCACGGTCCCGGGTGGGTGTGGCACCGCAGCCACCACGTGCGGCGCGGCCGCGGCGTGGAGGCGAACGACCTGTTCCCGGTGGTGTTCGCCGCCGCCACCATCGCGGTGATGGCGGTCGGGTCGGCGGTCGAGGGGGCGACCGCCCTGCTGTGGATCGGTGCGGGCGTCACCGCCTACGGCGCGGCCTACCTGGTGGTCCACGACCTCTACATCCACCAGCGCCTCGGGCGGCCGCCGGGCGCCGGCTCGCGCTACATCCGCTGGGTCGCCGCCGCGCACGAGGTGCACCACGCCACCGGGGGTGCGCCGTACGGATTCCTGGTCCCGGTCGTCCCGGCGGCGGTCACCGCTGCCGGCGCCGGGAGGCGGTCCGCGTAGCCGCCGCGAGATTGTCGACAATCATGTCGACACGGTGCCAGACTGGCCCGGTGGCCGACGGGATCCGGTGCATGGTGATGCGCGGCGGCACCTCGAAGGGCCTGTACTTCCTGTCGGAGGACCTCCCGGCCGACGCGGCCGCCCGCGACGACCTGCTTCTGCGGATCATGGGATCCCCCGACGCCCGGCAGATCGACGGCATGGGCGGCGCCCACCCGCTCACCAGCAAGGTCGCCGTGGTCGGTCCCCCGGCGGCGGACGATGCGTCTGCCGATGTGGACTACCACTTCCTGCAGGTGGTGGTCGACGAGGCCGTGGTGAGCGACCGCCAGAACTGCGGCAACCTGCTCGCCGGGGTGGCCCCGTTCGCCATCGAGCGGGGGCTCGTCGAGGTCCCGGTGGCGGCCGGCCTCGGCCCCGGGGGTGGCGGCGACGCCGGCCCCGGCGTTGGCCCCGGCGGCATCACCGGCACCGCCGAGGTGCGCATCCGCATGGTCAACACCGGCGGGGTCGCCACCGCCACCGTTCCGCTGCGCGACGGCCGGCCGAGCTACGACGGCGACGTCGCGATCTCCGGCGTGCCCGGGACCGCCGCCCCGATCCGCCTGGACTTCGAGGACGTCGCGGGCTCGTCGTGCGGCGCCCTCCTGCCCACCGGCCACGCGGTCGACGAGGTGGCCGGGCTCGCGGTGACGCTCGTCGACAACGGGATGCCGGTCGTGGTGCTGCGGGCGAGCGACCTCGGTGTCAGCGGGTACGAGACGTGCGCCGAGCTGGAGGCCGACGCGACGCTGCGCGCCACCCTCGAACGGGTCCGGCTCGCCGCCGGCCCCCTGATGAACCTCGGCGACGTGGCCGCCACCACCGTGCCCAAGCTCACGATGGTGGCGCCCCCGAGCGCCGGCGGGGCGATCGCCACCCGCACGTTCATCCCCCACCGGTGTCACGACGCCATCGGCGTGCTGGGCGCGGTGAGCGTGGCGACCGCGGCCCTGCTGCCCGAAAGCCCCGCGGCCGAGGTCGCGGTCCCCGGAGGGAGCGGCCCCCCGGCCGCCCGCGAGCGGGGCACGGTCGTGCTGGAGCACCCCACCGGCACCTTCGAGGCCGCGGTCGAGCTGTCGTTCGTCGACGGTGCCCCGGTGGTCGAGCGGGCGGGCATCATCCGCACGGCGCGCAAGCTGATGGACGGCACGGTCTTCCCGAGGGAGCCGTGATGGCGGGGGCCAGCGTGCGGGGGGAGCCGTGATCGCCAGATGACTGCGCGAGTCGCCACGACGGTGCGAGGGGAGCCGTGATGGCCGGGGCCGACCGCACGATCCCGCCGCCGCATCCCGATCCCCACCCGCCGCGGGCGTTCACGCCGCCGCCCGACGCCTGCGACGCGCACTGCCACGTGTTCGGTCCGGCCGAGCGGTTCCCCTTCTCGCCCACCCGCCGCTACACGCCGCCCGACGCCGGCGTCGACGACCTCGAGCGGCTCCACCAGCGCCTCGGCCTGTCGCGGGCGGTGCTCGTCCAGGCGAGCTGCCACGGCACCGACAACGCCGCCATGGTGGACGCGCTGCGGCGGGGCCGCGGCCGCTACGCCGGCGTGGCCATGGTCGACGAGACCTTCACCCGGGACGATCTGGCCGCCCTGCACGAGGCCGGGGTGCGGGGGACGCGGGTCAACTTCGTCGCACACCTGGGCGGTGCGCCGGACCCGGACCGGTTCGGCAAGGTGACCGACCTGGTGGCGCCGCTCGGCTGGCACGTCGTGCTGCACTTCGACGCGGTCGACCTCCCGAGGTATGCCGACCTGCTCGACCGCATGCCGTGTCCCTTCGTGATCGACCACATGGCCCGGGTCGACGCCGCGGCCGGGCTCGACCAGGAGCCGTTCCGGGCGCTGCTGGAGCTGCTCCGCGACGAGCGCTGCTGGGTGAAGGTCTCGGGCGCCGAGCGGCTCACGGCCGGCGGCCCGCCCCCGTACGACGACGTGGTGCCCTACGCCCGGGCGCTGATCGAGGCCGCGCCGGAGCGGATCCTGTGGGGCACGGACTGGCCCCATCCCAACGTGCGCCACATGCCGGACGACGGCGATCTCGTCGACCTGCTCGCCGAGTTCGCGCCCGACGAGGCGACGCGGAACAGGATCCTGGTCGAGAACCCCGAGCGCCTGTACGACTTCGCCTGAACACCGCCGCCGCACGGCACCCGGATGTCGGCGGTGAGGCGGGGTCGGGCCGGGTCAGGACCGCACGAGGAGCAGGATGAGCACGAAGTGACAGACGCTGGCCCCCACGACCAGCGAGTGCCAGATCTCGTGGTAGCCGAACACGGCCGGGCGGGGGTCGGGCCGCCGGCGGGCCAGGATCACCGCGCCCACCGTGTAGAGCAGGCCGCCGGTCACCAGCAGGGCGAGCTCCAGCGGTGAGAGCGAGCGGGCGAGCTGGTACAGCGCCGTGGCCCCGAGCCAGCCGAGCACCAGGTACAGGGCGAACCCCACGCCGTGCCAGCGATCGAGGCGCAGGGTCGAGATGAGGATGCCCACGACGGCGCCGCTCCAGGCGAGCGCGAGCAGGGTGATGCCCCACGCCGGGTGCAGCGCCAGCAGCGTCACCGGTGTGTACGTCCCCGCGATGAAGACGAAGATCATCGAGTGGTCGAGGCGCTTCCACACCTGGTGCGCCCGTTCCGACCACCGGCCCCGGTGGTAGGCCGCGCTCACCCCGTAGAGCCCGCTGAGCGTGGCGGCGAAGACCATCGCCCCGATGCGGGCCTCGACCCCGCGGGCCAGCGCCACCAGCGCGATGCCGGCGGGGATCGAGACGAAGAAGGCGATCTGGTGGAGCCGTCCCCGCAGGCGGGGCTTGGGCAGGTGCGGCCGGCGCACGTGGGGCACGTGCGGGTGCGGCAGGTGGACATGGGGACGGTCCATCAGCGCCACGATACCGACCGGTAGGCGGACGGTCGGCGCGCTCGGGGGCTCGGCCGGCCCGATCCGTCGTGGGTCCCGCACCGGACGACGTGAAGTGGTGGGCGGGCGACCCGGTGTCGTCGCTCGGGCGGGCGGTCTGCGGCCCGCGCGCAGCATGGTCGGCGGTCGTTCAGGTGTCAGGCAGCCCCTCAGGTGATCGGCGGTCGCCGGTCGCGCCAGGGCAGCGCGTCCTCGAGCTGGGCGGCGAGTTGCAGGCACAGCTCGTCCCGCCACGCCGGCGCCACGACCTGCACGCCGACGGGCAGCCCGGACGCCGCGTCGTGGTGCGTCGGCACCGACGTGGCCGGCAGGCCGCACACGTTCCAGACGGCGGTGAACGCCGCCATCGGCGTGCAGTTGAAGAGCCCGGCGATCGGATCCGCGTCCATCCCGATCCGCCAGGAGCCGACCTCGGGGGGCAGGCACGCCATGGTGGGCGTCACGAGCACGTCGAAGTCACGGCCGAAGTTGGCCAGGACCGTGCGGGTCAGTCGCTGCGTGTCCCGCACCGAGGTGGCGAAGGCGATCGAGTCCACCCCGCGCCCCGCCTCGACGAGGGCCGCGTTGAGCGGCTCCATCTCGTCGGGCCGGGGGATCGGCGACCACACCGACCCGGTGTTCCACACGACGGTGAACGCCGCCAGGAACGCGTTGGCGTCCGGGAGGGTGAGCGCGGCCTCGGCGACGTCGTGCCCCGCCGCCTCCAGCGCCCGGCACGCCTCGTCGACGGCCGCCACGCAGGCGGGATCGACGGGCACGTCGATCGCCGGCGCCGTGGTGTAGGCGACGCGCAGGCGCGGGGGTGCCTCCCGCACGAGGTCGCCGTAGGGCCGGGGCGGCTGCGGGGCCGAGAAGAAGACCAGCGGGTCGACCACCGCGTCGACGTCCAGCGTGGCCGCCGCGTCGGCGACCGTCCGGGTCACCACGTGGTCGGTGGTGAAGCCTTCCAGCTCGATCAGCTCGTTGGGCACCCGCCCGCGTGACGGCTTGTGACCGACCAGCCCGCAGCACGAGGCGGGGATGCGGATGGAGCCGCCGCCGTCGCTGGCGTGGCCGATCGGCGCCATGCCGGACGCCACCGCGGCCGCGGAGCCGCCCGAGGAGCCGCCGGGCGTGCGGGCCGTGTCCCACGGGTTGCGGGTGACGCCGTGGGCGTCGCTCTCGGTGTAGGAGATCGTGCCGAACTCCGGGGTGTTGGTCATGCCGAGCGGGATGAAGCCGGCGGCCGCGAACCGCTCGACGATCGGGTCGGAGCGGGGCTGGGGCTCGGTGGACCCGCCGCGGGACCCGTACGTGCACGGCCAGCCCGCCACCGGGTTCAGGTCCTTGATCGTCAGCGGCACGCCGTGGAACGGCGGGAGGTCCGACGGGTCGCCGGCGCCGGTGACCGCGTCGGTGGCCTCGGCCGCGGCCTGCCTGACCCGTTCCGGGTCGCGGTGGGCGAAGGCGTTGAGCCCGGGCTCGAGGTCGTCGATGCGGCCCAGGTAGAGGTCGGCGACTTCGAGCGGGCTCACCTCCTTCGCCCTGACGGCGGCGGCGATCTCGAGTGCCGAGGCGAAGGCGTCCATGCGCCGCGTTCTAGCACCGTGTCGCCGGGTCTGCCCGCTCACCGGGGCTCCTTCGCGAGGTCATGGGTTCCGCCCCTCGCAGCCCGAGGCTCCGGGTTCCGGATCCGGAACCCATGTCCTCGGGCTCCTGCCTGCGGAACCGGTTGCCTCGAGGACCGGCCCCCGCACCGGTCAGTCGCCGAGGTGCGCGGCGGCCACCCGCTTGGGGACCACCATGCGCCAGGCGTCGAGCACCAGCTCGCGCATCTCGTCGCGATCGATCGCCGCCAGCCGCACGACGACCCAGTTGTACCGCAGGTCCGAGCGCCGGGGCATCAGGAACGTGTCGGGCTCCGACTCGACGAGGGCCTCGCGCTCCTCCTTGGGGAAGGCGAACCCCATCAGGCGCTCGTCGCGGGAGAAGGCCAGGTACACGATGCGTCCGACCCGGAACTTCACGTGGTCCCGGACCAGTGCCTCCTCGGTGCGGGGCAGGCTGAGCGCCAGCTCGCGGACGTCCTCGATGTCGACCATCGGCCGCCACCGTACGACGGGCCGTCCCGGCCGGCGAGGCCACCAGAGGGTTCCGTAGATGCCTGACCGTAGATGCCTTGACAGGCATATAACCAATGAGGCATGCTCGCGACGTGAGCTTCGCCGCCGTCGCCGAGCCGACCCGCCGGGAGATCCTCGACCTGCTGCGCGACGGCGAGCGTCCCGTCGGCGAGCTCGTCGACCGGCTCGGCATGAGCCAGCCGGCCGTGTCGAAGCACCTGCGGGTGCTGCGCCGGAGCGGGCTGGTCGAGGTGAGGCCCGACGCCCAGCGGCGCCTCTACCGGCTGCGCCCGGAACCCCTCGCCGACATCGACGCGTGGCTGGCGCCCTACCGGCAGATGTGGACCCGGTCGCTCGACCGGCTCGACCAGCACCTGGAGGAGAACCCATGACGCAAGAGGGCACGCTCGTCACCATCGACGGCCGGCCGGCGCTCCGGTTCGAGCGCCGCTACTCGCACCCGCTGGAGCGCGTGTGGCGCGCCATCAGCGACCCGGACGAGATGGCGCGCTGGTTCCCGTCGCACGTCGAGGGCGACCGCGCCGTCGGCGCCGACCTCACGTTCAACGACGAGGCGCAGAGGGCGGCAGCCAGCGAGGCCGGCGAGCCCACCCGCGCCGACGGCCCGGTGTTCCGGGGCGCCGTGGTCACCTGGGACCCGCCGAAGGTGTTCTCCTTCACCTGGGGCGGCGAGCTGCTGCGGTTCGAGCTGCTGCCCGACCGCGACGGCACGGTGCTGCTCTTCACGCACCTGCTCAGCCACCAGTCGGTGGCGGCGCGCAACGCCGCGGGCTGGCACGTGTGCCTGGCCGCGCTCGACGAGTTGCTCGGTGCGGCCGGCGGCGACGGCATCGACGACCCGATGGCGGTGTACCACGACTACCTCCGCCGGGTCGGCCCGGCGCTCGGCGTGCCGTCGCCCGACGGGTCGATGACGTGGGAGCGCGCCACCCATGTCGAGCCCGACCGGGTGCGCGAGGCCACCAGCCGGGCGGACGAGATGCAGGCGTGGGGCGCGGGGGAGCGGGAGGCCGATCCGCTGCGCTGGGACATCGAGCCCACCCAGCACGGCAGCGTCTACCGCCTGACCCACGGTGCCGTCGGCGGCGACGCCGAGCTGGCGGCGACGTGGCACGCGCTGCTCGTCCAGCTCGACATGTACCTCGCGGCCGGGCAGCTCGTGCCGGTGGACCAGAAGGGCTGGATCGCGGACTACGAGGCGGTCCTGTGAGCTGACG
>JBKHJZ010000069.1:0-15439 GCA_046537875.1 Acidimicrobiia bacterium
CCACCGGGACGCAGACGGCGACGGCGCGCGCAGCACCCCGGGCCACGCCACGGTGGTCCGCGTGGTCGACGGCGACACGCTCGTGGTGGAGATCGACGGCCACGAGGAGCATGTCCGCCTCATCGGCATCGACACACCCGAGTCCGTCGCCCACGACCGGCCCATCGAGTGCTTCGGCGCCGAGGCATCCGCTCATCTCGCCGAGCTGGTGCCGCCCGGCACCCCCGTCCGCCTCGAGCGAGACATCGAGCCCCGCGACCGCTACGACCGGTTGCTCGCGTACGTCCACCGCGCCGGCGACGACGTGTTCGTCAACCGCGCGCAGGTGGCGGCGGGCTTCGCCGAGGCCAGCGAGTATCCGCCCAACACCGCCTACGCTCCCGGCCTGGCACGGGACGAGCGCCACGCCCGCGCCGCGGGCAGCGGCCTGTGGTCCGCCTGCGGACGCGCCGACGTACCGATCGGTCCGCCGCCGGGCGAAGGCCCCTGACCGCCCGGCGGTAGCCTGCCGCCGATGACCACGCTCGCCGAACGCCTGGGGTACGCGCCCGACGACCGGCTCGTGATCATCAACTGCGACGACCTCGGCTCGTGCCACGCCGCCAACGTGGGCACGTACGAGGCGCTGCGCAACGGCATCGGCACCAGCGCATCGCTCATGGTGCCGTGCCCGTGGGCACGCGAGGCCGCCTCCCGCTACCGCGGTGAGGACATCGGCGTGCACCTCACGCTCAACGCCGAGCACGACCTCTACCGCTGGGGCCCGATCACCCATGCCCCGTCGCTGCTCGACGGCGACGGCGGGTTCCCTCGCACGCGCCGCGACGTGTGGGACCATGCCGACCTCGACGAGGTGCGGCGCGAGCTGCGGGCCCAGGTCGAGCGGGCGATCCTGTGGGGCTTCGACGTGAGCCATCTCGACAGCCACATGGACACCCTGCAGCTCAAGCCCGAGTTCTTCGACGTCTACCTCGACCTGGCCGTGGAGTTCGGGCTGCCCATCCGGCTCGCGGATGCGGTGACCGAGCGGAGCACCGGCTTCCCGTTCCGCTCGATCGCCGCCGACGAGGGAGTGGTCTTCCCCGACCACTTCAGATACGTGCGCCGCGTGGGCAGCCGGCGCACCATCGAGCGCAGCATCGTCGACCTGGCACCCGGGATCACCGAGCTGCACGTCCGTCCGGCGGTCGACACCGCGGAGCTACGGGCGCTCACGCCCGACTGGGCGGCCCGGGTGGACGACCACGACCTCGTGGTCACCGACCGCAGCCTGGGTGCGTTGCTCGACCGGGCCGGGGCCCAGCTCGTCGGCTATCGCGAGCTGCGCGAGCTCCATCAGGCCGGCTGAGAGCGGAACCACCGGGCGGCCGGAAGCCGGGCCACCGGTGCTCAGAGCTCCGTCTCGGCGGCGACCCGGTGGAGGATCTCCGCCGCCTCGGCGCCGTGCGCCAGCGGCAGCACCGCGAACAGCTGCGACATGTCGCCCGTGGCCTTGATGCGGCCCTGCATGAACGCGGCGCCCGGGTCGAGCTCACCCCGGGCGACGGCCACGGCCACGTCATAGCTCCCGGTCAAGGTCAGGGGCGGATCGTCCGGGTCGGGACCCGGCTCGGCCACCACCAGCCGCCCGTCGTCCACCACCAGGTGGAAGGTCACGTCACCGTCGGGTGCCCCGCTCACGGTGCACTGCACCCGGGCGCTGGCGCCGGGGCGCTCGGGCGCATCCGCGCCCACCGATCGCAGCAGGTCGAACCACTCGTGGCTCAGGAACCTGACCATCCGCGCGCTCCCGCTCCGCTGTGGCGCCCGGCCCGCCGATGAACGACCGGCGTGGGTGACCTCCCGGCTCGGGGCCGGAGGGCCGCGGGCCGGCCCCGCTCGCTGTCAACGGTGGACGTCACGGCCTCTCACGTGGGCTGGTCGGCGGTCTCGGCGGCCACGCCGGCGAACAGGTCGACCTCGGGTGCTTCGATCTCGCCGACCAGGCTGCGGGCCAGGATGTACTCGTCGTACGGGTGGATGGTCAGCTGCTCATCCCGGGGCAGGCCGAACCAGAACGGCGACGAGGGGTCGACCTGCGTCTCGTGGGCGAGCAGCGCGTCGAGCCGGACGTGGGAGAACCCGGTGATGTCGATCGCTGTCGTGATGCGATGGTCCTGCGACGGCCGTTCGAACCACTCGGGCGTGAACGGCGATTCGAGGCCCAGCTCCTCGAAGCGCCGGTGCATCAGCTCCAGGCGGCGACGCGACCACACGCTGTAGTAGAGCTTCAGCGGCTGCCACGGCTCCCCCGCCTCGGGGTAGGCGTCGGGGTCGCCGGCCCGCTCGAACGCCGGCACGGTGATGTCGTGGACCCGGAGGTGGTCGGGGTGCGGGTAGCCGCTCTGGTCGTCGCTGTAGGTGATGATCACCTGGGGGCGCTCGCGCCGGATGACGGCCACCAGCCTGCCCACCGCCTCGTCGGGGTCGACGTTGGCGAACGCCTCGGGGTGGCCGTTGGTCGGCGTGTCCGGCATGCCGGAGTCGCGGAAGCCCAGCAGGACCACCTCGTCGTAGCCGATGATCTCGGCCGCCCGGGCCAGCTCGCGGCGCCGCACGGCGGGCAGGTCGGCCCGTACGTCCGGCCGGTCCATCGCCGGGTTCAGGATGTCGCCCGCTTCGCCGCCCGTGCAGGTGACGAGCACGGTGCGCACGCCCTCGGCCCGGTAGCGCGCGATGGTGCCGGCCCCCTTCGACGCCTCGTCGTCGGGATGCGCGTGGACGGACAGCAGGCGGAGATGCTGATCGGCCATCGCCCGACACGCTACCGGGCAGAGCGCACCGTGTCGGTGGCCGCAGTACATTCGGAGCGTGCGGAGAACGGCTCCGCACGAGCGGAGAAGGAGCGATGGACGACCCGGATACCTGGCGGTGGGTATGGCTCGTGGCCGCCGCGGTCTTCGCGATCGGCGAGATGCTCACGCCCGGGGCCCTGGTCATGCTGCCGTTCGCCGTCGGTGCCCTGGTGGCGGCGCTGCTCGGGGTCCTCGACACGGCGCTGTGGGTCCAGTGGGTGGCGTTCGTGGTGGTGTCGACCGTCACGCTCGCGGCGCTGCGGCCCCTCGCCCACCGGCTCGATCGCCGCACCAGCGACGACGGCGTGGGCGCCCGCCGCCTGCTCGGGCAGGCGGCCACCGTGCTCCACGAGATCCCGGGCGGAGGCGAGCTGGGCCTGGTCCGCGTCAACCGCGAGGAGTGGCGCGCCGAGTCCACCGACGGCGAGCCCATCTCCGAGGGCAGCGCGGTCCGGGTCGCCGACGTGCGGGGCACCCGCGTGGTGGTCGCCGAGCTCGACACCATGCCGCCGACCACCTCGGACCCCCAACGATGAGCGCTCGGCGCCCCCGATCGGCCCACTGAGTCCACCCAGCAAGGAGACACCCTCGTGACTGGCACCGCCATCCTCATGGCGATCCTGGCGATCATCCTGTTCGTCTACGTGGTGAAGGGGGTCCGGCTCGTCCGGCCCTACCAGCGTGGCATCGTCGAGCAGCTCGGGAAGTACAAGGAGACCGTCGACCCCGGCCTCCGGGTGATCATGCCCTTCGTGCAGCGCATGGAGCTGGTCGACATGCGCGAGCAGGTGGTCGACGTGCCACCGCAGGAGGTGATCACCTCCGACAACGTGGTGGTGTCGGTCGACGCCGTCGTCTACTTCGAGCCCACCGACCCGCAGCGCCTGGTCTACAACGTGGCGAACTTCATGATGGCCGTGACCAAGCTGGCGCAGACCAACCTCCGCAACGTGGTCGGCGACATGCAGCTCGACGAGGCGCTGACCTCACGCGACAAGATCAACACCGAGCTGCGGCTGATCCTCGACGACGCCACCGACAAGTGGGGCGTGCGCGTGGTCCGGGTCGAGATCCAGCGCATCGACCCGCCGCCCGACGTCATGCACTCGATGCACGAGCAGATGAAGGCCGAGCGGACCCGGCGCGCCACCGTCACGCAGGCCGAGGGCGAGCGCGAGGCGGCGATCACCCGGGCCGAGGGCGAGCGCCAGGCCGTCGTGCTCCGGGCGGAAGGCGACCGCCAGGAGCAGATCCTGCGTGCGCAGGGCGAAGCCGAGGCCATCCAGCAGGTGGCCGAGGCCGAGCGCTTCCGTCAGGAGACCGTGGCCCGCGGCGAGGCGCAGGCCATCACGTCGGTCTACGGCGCCATCCACGAGGGTGCGCCCGACACGCCGCTGCTCACGATCAAGTACCTCGAGGCGCTGCGCGCCATGGCCGACGGCCGGTCCACCAAGATCGTGGTCCCCACCGAGCTGGCCGGGCTGGCCGGTGGCCTCACCGCCATGGCGGCGCTGCTGGGCGAGCCCGGCGACGGCAGCGGCGACGGACGATCGACCGCAGGTCACCCGGAGGCGGCGACGGTGGCACAGCGGGGATCCGCAGGTCCGCCGCCGCCACCTCCGCCCGCCTGACTCACGGGCTCACGGACTCGGTCAGCGGTTCGAGGTGATCGACGCCGGTGTCCTCGTCCTCCTCGAGCCGCCAGCCGAGGCGCTCCGCGAGCAGGCCATGCCCCTCGTCCGGGCCGCTGGCGATGATCACGTCGCCGGCCCGCAGCTCGACGTGGCCGCGGGGCCGGTACAGGTAGCGGCCGCCCCGCTCCACGGCGAGGACGTGAAACCCGGGGTCGACCTCGAGCTGCAGCGCACCCAGCGACACGCCGTCGGCCGGTGAGCCCTCGCCGACCGGCACCCGCACCACGACCTCGTCGCTCTCCCCCAGCGCGATCTGCAGGATCGGGTGGACCTCCTCGCGCTTCTCGATCAGCCAGACCATCTGCTGCGCAGAGTCGCCCAGATCCTCGGCCGCCTGCGAGAGCCGGAGCAGCCCCCGGAGCGGTGCCGGATCGATGTCCCCCGAGCCGGCGCGGAGCACCCACAGCTCGAGGCGGTCCTTCATCTCGTCGAGGCGATCCTCGAGATGGCGCACCTCGGCGGCCAGGCCGAGGTCGCGCAGCACCAGCGCCGAGTAGGCCAGGCCCACGGCCGCCTCCGACACGTTCTTCATCTCCACGAGCACGTCGATGGCCCGGTCGAGGTCGGTCAGGGTTCCGTCCTCCGGCGGTGTCGGCGGCTCCCACTGCGGTGCTGCGGCCAGCTCGCGCAGGCGGGCGATGCCGGCCGGCGAACCCCGGAGGAACAGCACGTCGCCCGGCAGGAGGATCTCCTCGCCCTCGACGTCGGTGATCCACTCGCGACCGCGCCGGATGGCCACGATGCGCATGCCGGTCTGCACGGGCAACTCCAGGTCGGCCAGCGGACGCCGTGCCAGATGTGAGCCGTCGCGGACCCGCACCCGGTGCGACACCTCCTCGGCGTTCGACAGGTCGGCGACCAGCTCGCGGGGGATGCCCAGGCGGTGGGTGACGATGCGGGCGATGTCGACGGCGGCGTTGGCGATCCGCTCGATGGCCGAGATCACCTGGAGCACGGATGCCATCGCGTCGGCCTCCCGGGGGTGCCTCGCGGCCATGACGCAGACCGAGCGCATGTCGTGCACCAGCGCATCCATGCGCTCCTCGAGCTCGTCCACCTCCTCGGCCATGTCCGGATCGCCGAAGTAGAGCGCGGCGTACGCAAGATCGACCATCAGCTCGGAGAGGTCCTTGACCTCCGCGAGCATGGCCCGGAGGTTGCGGGGTCTGTCATCCATCGTGGTGATCCCCATCCACGATAGACGCACCGGCGCCGAGCCACCCGGGTGTTGCCGGGGGTCAGCCGAGCCCGAGCAGGGCGATGCCGAGCACCAACGTGAACGCCCCGAGGAAGTCGACCGACGAGGTGACCAGCGGGATGCCGTAGGTGTCGGGGTCGACCCCCGTGCGGTGGGCGGCGACCGTGCCGTAGTAGGCGATGGCGACGACGAAGAGGATGGCGAGCGCGCCGGCGATGAGCGACACGGCGACCATCCGGCCGGCGCCCGGGCTGGAGTGCCCCAGGGCGCCGGCCACCAGGTGAGCGCCGATCCCGTTGAACACGTACGCCGGCAGCGCCAGCAGCATCACGAGAGAGATGTCGCGCCGGGCCTGGCGGTCGGGAGTGGAGAGGGGCGCGACCAGCCCGAGGAACAGCTTCGACGAGAGGCGGCCCGACAGCACCCCGCCGAGCGCCCCGGAACTGGACAGGTGGGCGGGCACGAGCACCAGCAGCGCCGGCAGCGCCTCGAAGCGCTCGAACGACTTCTCCAGCGCCACGCCTGCGCCGGCGCTCACCGCCCCGGCGACCAGGAGCACCGGGACCGACTCCCGCACGATGCGACGCAGGTCGGGGGCCGGCGAGCGCCATCCCACGACAAGCGACACCACCGCCGCCACCACCAGGACGAGCCCGAGCGACGGGGTCAGCACCGACATGCCGAGCAGCAGCGTGGCCAGGTACAGCGCCGGGAGCGTGAGCACGTCGCCCATCGTCGAGACGAGCGGCGCGGTGACGTTGTCCAGGTCCCAGCCGAAGCGCACGGCCCCCGCCGTGAGCCCGAGCGACGCGGCGAGAACCACCACCGATCCCAGCAGCCCGCCGAGGATGGACACCAGCGCCAGGGCCAGGAGGTCGATCGACCCCTCGATCCGCAACCCCAGCGCGAGCACCTTGGCCACCACCGCGAGGGCCAGCGACATCCCCATCGTGAGCAGCATCGTGGCCACCACGTTCTGCCCGAGCACCGCCTCTCGCCGGAGCGACCACCGGAACGTACCGGCGTGGATGGCGGTCGACATCCGGTTGCCGAACGCCCCGAAGATGTTCCCCCGCAGCCCGATCGCCGCAGGCACCAGCACCAGCAGGCCGGGGTACCGCTCGAACGTCCCGGTGATCGACCCCAGGAAGGCGCCCGCACCCAGGCTGGTGGTGGAGTTCAGCCCGAGCGCGACCAGGCTCTGCCGGACGCCGGCGGCGTCCGGCCCCAGCAGCGCGCGCAGCCGCGCGAGGACGAGGGCGTTCCGTCGCATCGGTGGGCTCGTGGAGGTGGCGTCGTCGGGGCTGTGAGCATCGGACCGCCCGACAGTCTGCAACACTCGGCCGCATGTCGCCGGAACCGCCCGCCCGCCCGGCGTCCGGACCGCCGCGGCCGACCGGCGAGCGGAGCGGCGGCGAGGACGGCCACGACCTCGACGACCAGCTCGCGGCCTACCTCGACGAGGTCTTCGCCGACGCACCCCAGCTCGCGACCTTCCACGGGCGGCCCGGGCTCGACACGGAGTCTCCCGACCTCTCGGCAGACGCGATCGCCGAGCGCGAGCAGCGCGACGACGCGTGGCTCACCCGGTTCGCCGGCTACGGCGACGCCATGCTCGACCCCGAGCAGCGCACCGACCGCGACCTGGTGATCGCCGTGCTGCGCGGCCGGGCCGTGTTACGCGACTGGCAGGCCTGGCGCCGGCGACCCGAGCACTACGTGAACCCGGCGCTGATGGGCGTGTTCAGCCTCTTCCTCCGCCGGCCCCTCCCCGATCCCGCGCTGGTGGCGGCGGCGGTGGCGCGCCTGTCCGCCGTGCCCGAGCTGCTGGCGGCCGGCCGGGCCAACCTCGACCCGGGCCTCGTGCCCCGCGTCCTCGCGGAGCGAGGCCTGGGCATGTGCCGCGCCGGCGCCGCCTACGCCCGCGACCTCGTGCCCCGGGAGGTCGACGACCCGGACGCCCGGGCGCGGCTCGCCGAGGCGGGCGCGGTGGCGGGCGAGGCGTTCGACGGGTTCGCCGCGCACCTCGAGTCGCTGCTCGACGGGGCCGGGGAGAACTGGGCCATCGGCGAGTCGCGCTACACGGCGCTGCTGCACGAGACCGAGCTGCTCGCGGACGACACCACCCGGCTCCACGAGCGGGGCCGGGCCGCGTGGGCCGAGATCGAGGCGGAGATGACCGCGATCGCCCGGACCATCGACCCGCTGACCCCCGACTGGCTCGCCGCCGTGCGGTCGTGCGGCGACGATCGGCCCGCCACGCCGGATGCCATGCGGCTGGCCTACGAGCGCGAGACGGCACGGGCGCGGCAGTTCCTGATCGACCACCGCCTCGTCACGCTCCCCGAGGGCGAGCGCTGTGAGGTCGTCCCGTCACCGCCGTTCCAGCGCCCGGTGATGGCGGTGGCGTCGTACTTCCCGCCACCCGCCTTCGCGTCGTCGTTGCTCGGGCGGTTCAACGTGCCGTACCCGCCCGACGGTGCCCCGCCCGAGGAGGTGACCGCCCGGCTCTCCGACAACGGCCACCATGCGATCCCCACGATCACCGCCCACGAGGCCTACCCGGGTCATCACTGGCACCTGACGACCATGGCCCGCGCCCGGCCGGTCCGGCGCGTGCACCGCTCGCCCTACTTCACCGAGGGCTGGGCGCTCTACGCCGAGCAGGTCATGCGGGAGCACGGCTACTTCGCCGACGCCCGGGCCGAGCTGATGCACCTCAGCTTCCGCCTGTTCCGGGCGGCCCGCATCGTGGTGGACACGGCGCTCCACGCCGGCGACATGACCCGCGACCAGGCCGTCGACCACCTGGTGGACCACGTCGGGCTCACCGAACCGGTCGCCAGGACCGAGGTGGCACGGTACTGCGCCACGCCCACCCAGGCGGCCGCCTACCTGACCGGCTGCCTGGAGATCGGGCGCCTGCGCGACCGCTGGTTCGCCGAGGGACGCGGGGATCTCCTGGGCTTCCACGACTCGCTCGCCGCCACGGGTGCGCTGCCGGTGGCGCTCGCCGAGCGGGCGGGGCTGCCGTGAGGCCTCGCGGCCGCGTCGCCGGGACGGTGACCGCCGGGATGGCCGCGGTCGCGCTGCTCGCCGGCTGCGCGGACGACGGCCGCGAGCTGCGCCCGCCCTCCCCCGACCAGACGACGACCACGGCGACGCCGGCCGGCACGGGCGATCCCGGCGCCACCGACCTGCTGCGGCTGACGAGCCCGGCGCTGCGCGAGGGGCAGGAGATCCCCCGGCGCCACACGTGCTTCGGCGCCGACGTGTCCCCCGAGCTGGCCTGGGAGGGCGTCCCGGCGGGGACCGCAGAGGTCGCCGTGGTCGTGCGTGATCCCGACGCCGGCGGGTTCGTCCACTGGGTCGTCGCCGGCCTCGCTCCGGATGCGGGCGGCGTGGACGAGGGGACCGTGCCTGCCGGGGCGCTCGAGGCCACGAACGGCTTCGGCGAGCCCGGCTGGCGGGGACCGTGCCCGCCCGGGGGCACCCACCGGTACGACATCCGGGTGTACGCGCTGGCCGAGCCGTCCGGCATCGCCGCGGGCGACCCCGGGGACGAGGCCGCCGCGGCGATCGAGTCGGCACCCAGTCACGGGTCGGCGGCCCTGAGCGTCCTGGCGAGCGCCGCAGGCTGACAGTCCCGGCAGCAGGGTGCTCCCGGCCCGAGGTCAGCGCACCAGGAAGCGTGAGGCGCCCTCCGGCGTGCGCCGCTCGACGCGGACGCCGGTGACGTGCGCACGCGGGGGACCTCGATGCGCCCAGGCCACCAGCGCGTCCACCGCGGCCGGATCGCCCTCCGCCTCGATCTCGACGCTTCCGTCGGGGCGGTTCGCCACCCAGCCGGCCAGCCCCAGGCGATCGGCCTCGCGGCGGCAGGACTCCCGGAACCACACCCCCTGGACCCGGCCGGCGACCACGACGCGCACGCGGATGGCGCCCCGGCGGCCGGGTTCCGGTTCCCCGGCCCGCACCTCAGCGACCCGGCGGGAACCCGCCCTCGTCGTCACCCCCAGCGCCCGGCGTGGACTCCTCGGAGTCGACGTCGATCACGTCCCGCGCCCCGCCATCGGCGCCACCGCCCGCGGTGCTGCGCGCGCCCGCACCGCCGGGACCTCCGCGGCCGCGGGCATCGCCCTGCGCCGGGGCCCGGCCGGCCATCTCGGCCTTGCGGACCTGGAAGCTGGCGACCGCCAGCGCGATGAGCGACGGCAGGAACAGGAAGCCGGCGCCCAGGATCACCGTGCCGGCCAGCGCGAGCATCGCGAACGTGAGCAGCCGGCTGCGGTCGGGCCGGCGGTTGGCCCAGACCGCGAACGCGCACACGAGCACCGCCAGAGCGAGGATGAACAGGACCGACGGCTGGGCCTCGAACAACGAGGTGGTGTCGTCGCCGATGTCGCGGCCGATCTGCATCTCGCGTGCCTGCTCGTACAGGGCACGGAACCTGCCCGGCAACGGCTCGCCCCGGTCGTCCACCGGGACCCGCACGAACAGCACGCTCACCGCGGAGACGATCGACAGCACGAGCGCGACCAGCACCGCCGTGTCGCCCGGCCGGCGCCCGCGGTACCGGGCGGCCATGCCACGACCGGCGGGGCCCGCGCCCGCACCTGCGGGCTCGGTCCCCCCGTCGGCGGGGTCCGTCCCTGCGCCGGCGGACGAGAAGGTGGCCGCGTCGTCGCTCCGGGAGCGGGCGGCCAGGGCGTTCTCCCGGCGGGCGGCCAGCGCCTCGCGCGCTGCCCGGTTGCGGGCGGCTCGGCGCTGCTTCGAAGACTGGCGGTTGTCGGGCACGCTCTCAACGGTACGTGGCCCGTGGCGCGACCATCGACTCGCGCCGGACGGGGCGCGACCGTTCGAGGCGGGCGGGGCGGGCCGACCGCCCGGCGACAACGGGCAGACGGCACGCACAGGGGGACCGACGATGACCGACGGCTGGCGCGTGGCGGCGGACAGCCCGCTGCTCAGGATCATCGAGGGCAGCCCGCGCCGGGCCCGGTTCGCGGTCCCGGCCCCCCGTGGCCCGGCGCCCGGTGCACCCACCGACGGCCTACTCGCCGGTGCGGTGGAGGTCGACATCACCCCACCGCCCGGGATCCCCAAGGCCGGGTACTCCCGCAACGCCCACACGGGCACCGGCGTCCGCAGCCGGCTCCGGGCCCGGATCCTCCACCTGCGCGCCGCCGGCGGATCGCTGGCGCTCGTGCAGTGCGACCTGCTCGGTGGCTCGGCCGTGGTGCACCGGCTGGTCGCCCGGGAGGTCGTGGCACGGACCGACGTGCCGGCCGACGGGCTGATGATCGGCGCCACCCACACGCACGGCGGGCCGGGTCAGTTCCTCGGCACCGACTTCTACAACAGGTACGCGTCCAACAGGCCGGGCTTCGATGCCGCCCTCACCCAGTTCCTCGCCGAGCGGATCGCGGCCGGGGTGGCCCGGGCCGTCGACGAGCGCCGGCCCGCACGGCTCGCCGTGGGCGCAACCGAGCTGTGGGGCCTCACCCGCAACCGGTCGCTCACGGCGCACGTGCGCAACTCCGAGGTGGCCGATCGGCGCACGGGGCGCCAGCGGGCCTACGTCACCGTCGACCCGAGGCTGCACCTGGTGCGGGTCGACGCCGACGAGCCCGATGGTGGCACGGCTCCCCTCGCCGCGACCGTGGTGTTCCCGGTCCACGGGACCGGCGTGCCGATGCGATCGCGCACCTACAACGCGGACCTCTGGGCCTACGTGACCGACGAGCTCGCCACCCGCATCGCGGCCCGCCACGGCACGAGGCCGGTGGTCGGGGCGATCGAGGGCCCCCACGCCGACGTCGC
Source organism: Acidimicrobiia bacterium (assembly GCA_046537875.1). Classification (GTDB taxonomy): domain Bacteria; phylum Actinomycetota; class Acidimicrobiia; order Acidimicrobiales; family VFJN01; genus JBKHJZ01. The sequence continues at coordinate 11,550 of JBKHJZ010000069.1, forward strand.
ACCCGCTGTGCACCCCGGGACGGCAGGCGACCTCGAGGCCCGCCGGGTCGGGCGCGGCATCGGGGCGGCGGCCGCCGAGCTCCACGCTCGCCTCGACGGCCGGCTGCGCCGCGACGTGACGCTGGCCACCGGGTTGCGCGAGGTCGACCTCGAGCGGTCGCGGACCGCCGGTGGGGTGACCCTGCCCCGCCGCCCGGCGGTGGGCGCGGCCCTCATGGCGGGCGCCTACGAGAACGAGACACCGGTGCTCCACCGACTCCCGCCGTTCCGGCCGGAGCTGCCGCGGCGCTGGCGCACCCACGGGCCGCACGGCACGAAGCGGATCGTGGGAGGCCCGCTCCAGCGGCTGGTCCTGCCGCGCCGCGGGTTCCCCCGGGTCCTCCCGGTCCAGGTGCTGCGCCTGGACGACACGGTGCTCGTCGGCGTGCCCTTCGAGCTGACGGTCGAGGCGGGGCGCCGCATCGAGGCTGCGGTGGTCGACCGGGTGCGCGGCCACGGGGTGGGCCGGGTCGTGGTGTCGTCGGTGGCGAACGAGTACGCCGGGTACTGCACGACCCCGGAGGAGTACGCGTTGCAGCGCTACGAGGGCGGCCACACCCTCTACGGCCCGCGGACCCAACCGTTCGTGACCGCACACGTCGCCCGCCTGGCGGCCGAGACGGTGCGGCGCGGCAGCGTCGTCGATCTCGTGCCGACGCGTGCCTTCGACCTGGGGCACCACCGGTTCCTCCCCCCGGCGACCGGGGAGGTGCCCGACCGCTCGTGGTGCGGCCCCGCCACGTTCACCGACGCCACGGCCACCACGGATCCGGCGTGGGAGCAGGTGTGGTGCGACGTGGCACCCGGCTGGCTGGCCTGGCACGAGCCGCTGGTCCGGGTGGAGATGGCCGACGGCCACGGGCCCTGGGTCCCCGCGGTGGTCGACGGCCGGGCGGTGGACGACGGCGGCTGCTCCCTGGAGGTCGCGCACCTCGGGGGCGACCGCGAGAGCCACCGGTACGCGGTGCGATGGTGGGACCCCGGCTTCCGCGCGGGCCGGCGCCACCGGTTCGTGCTCACCCGCAACGCCGGCCGGCCCGAGCTGGTGGGCGAGGGCTTCGATTGATGCAGGGCCGTGGCCCACGCAGCACAGCCCGTACGGTTCAGCGTCGACGTCCATCCCTGTTCGCTCGGCCCCTAATGTGGTCGCGATGCCTGGAGCGGCCCGGTGAGGGCGATGGCGGTCGTGCCCGGCCGGCCGGACACCGCCGGGGTCATCGACGTGGCGGAGCCGACCGTGGGCGACGGACCGGTGCTGGTCGCCACCCGGATGATCGGCATCTGCGGCACCGACCGCGACATCGTCGAGGGCGGGCACGGCTCGCCGCCGCCCGGGGACGATCACCTCGTGCTGGGGCACGAGTCTCTCGGGGAGGTGCTGGAGGCCCCGGCGGACGCGGGGTTGGCGCCCGGTGACCTGGTGGTCGGCATCGTCCGCCGGCCCGACCCGGTGCCGTGCCGTGCGTGCGCGGCCGGCGAGTGGGACATGTGCCGCAACGGCCGCTTCGTCGAGCGGGGCATCAAGGGCAGGCACGGCTACGGCAGCGAGCGGTACCGGATCCACCCGGAGTTCGCCGTCCGCGTCGACCCGGCGCTCGGGATGCTGGGGGTGCTGCTCGAGCCCACCTCGGTGGTGGCCAAGGCGTGGGAGCAGATCGAGCGCATCGGGAGTCGGGCGGTCTTCGCCCCCCGGGTGGCGCTGGTCACCGGTGCGGGGCCGATCGGTCTGCTGGCGGCGCTGCTCGCCCGGCAGCGGGGACTGGAGACCCACGTGGTCGACCTGGTCACCGAGGGTCCCAAGCCCGACCTCGTCGCCGCCCTCGGTGCCGCCTACCACAGCGAGCCGGTGGGTGAGATCGACGTCCGGCCGGATGTCGCCGTCGAGTGCACCGGGGTGGGCGAGGTGGCGGTGGCGGTGATCCGCGCTGCGGGCCCGGCGGGCGTGGTGGCCCTGACCGGCATCCGCGACGGCGGCACCGCCCAGCCGACCGACCTCGACGCCGTCAACCGCGAGCTGGTGCTCGGCAACAAGGCGGTGTTCGGCACGGTCAACGCCGCCCGCCGCCACTACGAGCAGGCCGAGCGGGCCCTGTGCCGGGCGGACCGGTCGTGGCTCGAACGGCTCGTCTCCCGCCGCCTCCCGCTCGATCGCTGGATCGACGGGCTCGTGCCGGAGGACGACGACATCAAGGTCGTCGTGGAGATGCCGTCGTCGGCCTGACCGGGCCCACCGGGCGCGGCACGTGTGCGGGCGCCGCCCGGCGCCACGGTCGGCGAGCCCCGGCGCCCGGGGCGGTGACCTCCCAGGGACCCATAGGTCACTCGACCGTGATCACCCCGGTCATCCCGGCCTCCTGGTGCCCGGCGACGTCGCACCACATGTCGTAGGTGCCGGGCTCGAGGCCGCTGAGGTCGAGCTCGCCCGTCTCGCCGGGTGGGATCATGTCGGACGCGATCCCGTCGACCACGAGGTTGTGCTCGACCGCGCCCTCGTTGCGGACGGTGAGCACGCCGGCGCCGTCGACCTCCAGTTCGGCCGGCTCGATGCTGAAGTCGGCCAGGCCGACCACCGTGGCGGCCTCGTCACCGGACGCCGCCGGCGCGTCGGCGGTGGCGCCGGCGCTCCCGCTCTCGCGGACCTCGCTCACGGCACGAGCCGCGAGGCCGACGGCGAAGATCGCGGCGACGAAGGCCAGCGCGGCGAGGACCGCTGCCCCGACGGCCGCCGACTCGGTCCGGGACCCCGAGCGCTCGGCGGCGTCCGCAGCCCGCGCCCCGTCGGCGACCGTCGCCGCGTGCGACCTGTCTGCCCCCTCCGGCACAGGGGCGCCGGGGCGGCGGTCGGTGTGCGTTGCGACCATCACTGCTGCCTTTCACTCGACGACGAGGGCGGTGACCATGCCGAACATCCCGTCGGGACCCTCGGCGTGCGTGAGGATGTGGCAGTGGAACGCCCAGGTTCCGGGGTTGTCCGCGCGGACGATGGCGTCCCACCGCTCGCCGGGAGCAACGTTGACGGTGTCGCACCGGTAGGGCTGCGGTAGCGGGAAGCCGTCCCGGGCGACGACCTCCATCGGCATCCCGTGCAGGTGGATCGGGTGCGCCATCTGGCCGACGTTGACGAAGCGGAACCGCACCCGCTCGCCCTGGCGGGCCGTGTAGGCCTGGGTGGCCGGGAAGCCCTTGCCGTTGATCGTGAACCCGCCGAGCACATCGTTCAGCACGTAGAGGTGGTCACGGTCGTAGGCGGGCTCGGCGCCACGGTCCTTCGGCTCCACCAGGAACATCCCGAAGAGCCCTGCGCCCACCTGCTCCGCTGAGTTGTGGTGCGAGTGGTACATGTGGGTGCCGAACGGCCGGGCGACGAACTCGTAGACGAACTCCTCCCCCGGCCGGATGGGCGGCTGCGTGATGAAGGACACGCCGTCCATGGCGTTGGGCACCTGCTGGCCGTGGAAGTGGACCACGGTCGACTGCTCGAGCTCGTTGCGGACCCTGACCCGCACCCGTTCGCCTTCGACCGCCCGCAGCGTCGGCCCGGGGACCATGCCGTTGTAGGTCATCGCCCGCTCCCGCGTCCCCGGGGTGACCTCCCAGTCGACGTGGGTGCAGGTGATCTCGTACTCGCGAACGCCGTCGACCACGCGGGGCTCGAGCTCGGTGGCGCCGACACCCTCGGTGATGGGGCTGTCGACGTTGTCGAGGAACTGCTGGATGCCCTCCTCGTGGTGGCGGTTCATCGCCTCGTCGTCCCACTCGCCGGCGGCTCCGCCGTGGGAGCCGTGCCCCGCACCACCGGGCTCGCCGGCGCCTGCGTCGCCGCCGGCCGCGGCGTCCCCGCGGGGCCACGC